>CAJOFD010000005.1:32646-153380 GCA_905233585.1 uncultured Bacteroidales bacterium | reverse complement strand
GAAAAAAACTTTTGTTGTGGTTTGGATAGTTCTAATGCAGCCTCTGCTGTCAAAAACTACAATGAAAGGAAAAATTAGTAAAATTTAGAGGTTGCCTAAAATAAATTGAATAATATGAAATGTCCTAAATGTGGCAAGGAGATTGCCAATGATAGTGTATCTTGTGAGTTTTGCGGAAGAAGAGTACAGAAAAAGAGTACACTAAAACCTCTTTGGATTACCTTGGGGATACTTGCCGGTATTTTTCTTGTGAGTTTTTTTACGTATGTAATTATAGATGCAACAATGGATACACCAGAATATCCTATTGATACTGTACCTGTTGATACAATAGCTTATGATGCAGATGAAGTTTATGGGTATGTTGATTTGGGTCTTCCAAGTGGTACCAAATGGAAATCTGATAATGAATCAGGTTTTTATGATTATGATGAAGCCATAAGTAGATTTAGTAGCAAATTACCTACAAAAGAACAAATGGAGGAATTGAAAAACAAATGTAAATGGGAGTGGCAAGGTAACGGTTACAAAGTTATAGGTCTCAATGGCAATTCTATCTTTTTGCCTGCCGCTGGCTCTCGCATTTGCGTTGGTGATGTGTACAATGTTGGCTCCTACGGCTTCTATTGGTCGTCTACGCCTTTTGGCGGCGACGAAGCGTGGTACCTCGGCTTCACCTCAGGCCGCGTGTACATGTACTACTACGATCGCTGCGTCGGGCAATCCGTGCGGCTTGTCCAAGATTAATTTATGGCAGATTGCCTGCGTATGCGAGCAATCTGCATATTGTTTGCTCGTTCGGGCTTATTGCCCGACAAGCAAACCGAAATTAATAATATTATAAAAAAAATAATATCAGTAAGGATGTATCTCTTCCAGCGTAACAGATACTACATGTATGGCATGGTATGTGTTAGAGAGAAAAATAAAATCAGCAGACCGTCAGGAATTAGATTTTCTGATATGTATAGACGAGGTCAGTCCTCGGAAGTCTCATGTAGGGTGAGCCCTATATGGGTTCAAGGCTGGTGTCTGCTTAATGTTTTGCCTGCCGCTGGCTATCGCAATTGCGATGGTGATGTGAACAATGTTGGCTCCAACGGCAACTATTGGTCGTCTACGCCTAATGGCTCCGACAAAGCGTGGAACCTCAACTTCAACTCAGGCAACGTGAACATGAACAACAACAATCGCTGCGGCTTGTCCAAGCCTTTATTGTATAATATGGATACAGTCCTTACTGATTTGTTTCAAGCCTATTGCGAGGCCCGCCGCAATAAGCGAAATACGGCAAGCCAATTACGTTTTGAACTCAATGTAGAAACCAATCTTATAGAACTATATCATGAACTAAAAGAAAGAAGGTACAAACCTGCTCCCTATGTGTGTTTTATTGTTTCCGATTCGGTCAAGCGAGAAGTATATGCTTCGGAATTTAGAGATAGGGTTGTCCATCATTTGTATTACAATTATGTGTATGATTGTTTTGACAAACAATTTATATACGATTCATATTCTTGCAGAAAAGGAAAGGGTACTTTGTTCGGTATCAATCGGTTGCAACATCATATTAGGTCGGCATCCAAAAATTATACTCAACCTGCCTATATACTTAAATTAGATATACAAGGTTATTTTATGTCTATCAATCGAAGTCTACTTTGTCAATTTGTGAAAGAAATGATACAAAAAGTAGCCTTGTCGGAACAAACCAAAGATTTTGTTACTTATCTAACTGAGGTAATTATCTATAAAGACCCTTTGCAAGGCAGAAAAATAAAAGGCAATTTGAGCGATTGGCAAGATTTACCGCCAAGCAAATGTTTGGAATATTCTCCCAAAGGTGTTGGCTTACCTATTGGAGATTTGACATCTCAACTGTTTTCCAATGTTTTTCTCAATAAATTAGATAGGTTTATAACAATAGAATTAGGCTTTAAACATTATGGTAGGTATGTAGATGATTTTTATATAGTAGATACCAATCAACAGCACTTGAAAGCAAGTAAAGCTAAAATAGCCAATATGCTTTCTGGTCTCGGTTTGACATTGCACCCCCAAAAAATAAAACTTCAATCTGTTTATTTACCAATTACATTTTTCGGAGCGGTTGTTTACCCTTTTTATAGGCATTGTTCAGCAAGAACTACTCACAAATATATAAAGTATAGTTCTATATATCAACAACTATGCAATATTCCAGAAGACATATCAATTGATGTTTGTGCTTGTGTGTCCACCATGAAATCTTATCTTGGTTATTTACGACACTTCAAAGCCTATAGTATTATTTAAAATCTAAAGACAGATTAGCTTGTATATCTGTCATCATTTTCGTCGTTGCAGGGGTACATTTGTTATAAAAAATAAACTGCAAAATGGTTTTATAAGATTCACAAAATCAACAAAAACACAATTTTTTTGAAAAAAAGTAAAAAAAATAGTGGCTTGTATTGATAATTTTAGTTACTTTGTGGAAAATTTCTTTTATAGAATAATAAATTGTAAGTATTTAATATACATAATTTTAGATATGCAGAAAGAAGTAATTGGAAAGATTTCACAGATTATAGGTGCGGTTGTTGACGTTACTTTTGATAGTCAAGACAATTTGCCTAATATTTATGATGCCTTGGAAGTTCGTCGTGAAAATGGTGATGTCGTTGTTTTTGAATGCCAACAAGATATTGGCGAAAACACCATAAGATGTATTGCTATGGATTCAACCGATGGATTAAGACGTGGTATGGATGTGAAATGGACAGGTCAAACTATTACTATGCCAGCCGCAAATATTAATGGTAGATTATTGAATGTTATAGGTGAGACTATTGACGGTTTGGATAAAGTGGAAACCCCGAATAGAAAAAGTATTCACCGTATGCCTCCAACCTTTGAGGAACTGTCCACAAGTACCGAAATTCTTTTCACTGGTATTAAGGTGATAGATTTGATAGAACCTTATGCCAAAGGCGGTAAAATCGGTTTGTTCGGTGGTGCCGGTGTGGGCAAAACCGTACTTATCATGGAAATGATAAACAATATTGCAAAAAAATATTCAGGTATGTCCGTTTTTGCCGGTGTCGGTGAACGTACCCGTGAAGGTAACGATTTGTTACGTGAAATGATAGAATCCGGTGTTATCAAATATGGAGAAAAATTTAAAGAAAGTATGGCACAAGGTGGCTGGGATTTGAGTTTGGTCAATAAAGATGAATTGGCGGAAAGTCAGGCAACCTTGGTATTTGGTCAGATGAATGAACCCCCTGGAGCACGTGCCAGAGTTGCATTGTCTGGTTTGACCGTTGCCGAACACTATCGAGATGGCGATGAACAAACAGGAGGTAAGGATATTTTATTTTTCGTAGATAATATTTTCCGTTTTACACAAGCTGGCTCTGAAGTATCTGCTTTGTTGGGACGTATGCCGTCAGCAGTAGGTTATCAACCAACTTTGGCAACAGAAATGGGACTTATGCAAGAACGTATTACTTCAACTAAAAGAGGTTCAATTACCTCAGTACAAGCCATTTATGTTCCTGCAGATGACTTGACAGACCCCGCACCGGCAACAACATTCTCTCACTTGGATGCGACAACGGTATTAAGTAGAAAGATTGCATCATTGGGTATTTATCCTGCTGTAGACCCATTGGATTCAACATCTCGGATACTTTCTCCCGATATTGTTGGAGAAGAACATTACAAAACCGCTCAAAGGGTAAAAGAAACGCTTCAAAGATACAATGAATTACAAGATATTATCGCTATCTTGGGAATGGACGAATTGTCAGAAGAAGACAAATTGGTGGTTCACCGTGCTCGTAGGGTACAACGTTTCTTGTCGCAACCTTTCCACGTGGCAGAACAATTTACAGGTTTGAAAGGTGTATTTGTTCCAATAGAAGAAACCATCAAGGGTTTCAATATGATACTTGATGGAGAAGTGGATCAATATCCAGAAGCGGCATTCAACTTGGTGGGAACTATTGATGAAGCAATAGAAAAAGGTAAGAAAATGTTGGCAGAAGCGGCTAATTAATATTTCCGCTTTAAATATAATTAAAGGGAATATGAAAGTTGAGATACTAACACCAAGCGCATCGGTATTTGAAGGAGAAGCCAATTTGGTACAACTCCCGGGTGCTGATGGTTTATTTGAAATATTGAACAATCACGCACCACTAATCACCTTTTTGGGAAAAGGAAAGATGAAAATTGAAAATAAAGACAATACTACATTTTTCAATCTTGACGGTGGGGTTGTTGAAGTTTTAAACAATAAAGTACTTGTGTTGGCAGAAAAATGCTCGTCAATATAAGAAAAAAATGATTTGTTTTATTTATGCCCTGTCTTTCTCTTGCAGGAGAGGAGGATAGGCATTTTTTGTAATATGGCATATATAATATCAATAGAAACAGCAACTGAGGTTTGTTCTGTTGCTTTGTCTGAAAATGATAATTGTGTTTGCATTAAAGAAATTAATGAAGTCAATAATCACTCCAAAGCATTGTTGCCTTTTGTTGATGAAATGCTTGCACAGTCAGGTGTTTCACTTGCCAATATAGATGCGGTTGCCATTAGCGAAGGTCCGGGGTCATATACCGGTTTGCGTATAGGAGTTTCAACAGCCAAAGGATTGTGTTTTGCTTTAAACAAACCACTGATAGCAGTATCAACATTGCAATCTATTGCTTATGGGGCAATGATGTTGAATGGGGGAGACGATTGCTTGTTTTGTCCAATGATAGATGCTCGGCGAATGGAAGTGTATTGTGCTATCTATGATAAGAATTTTATTGAAATACAATCTGTTACAAATTTAATCATTGATGAGCATAGTTTCAATGATTATTTGTTGCAAAAGCCAATTGTTTTTTGTGGAAATGCAGTAGAAAAGGTAAAACCCGTCATTGCCTATCAACGCAATGCACGTTTTGCAAATGTTGTATGTTCTGCTGCGTATATGGCAAAACTAGCATACGATAAATATGTACAGCAACAATTTGTTGATGTCGCTTATTTTGAACCGTTTTATCTCAAAGCGTTTCAATCGGCAGTTTCAAAAGTAAAAGGATTGGTATAAAATGAAAACAAATGAAAATGTAGTTGAAAAATCCATCGTGGATATGGTGGTGGCAAGTACACAATATTGTACTTTTATAGAACAGATTGATTCTTTTGATGAATCGCAAATTGTGGAATATCTATTGAAAATGTGTCCATTGTTATATTTAAAAGGCAATATGTTGCCCTTGATTGAATGTGAAGACAATGCGGCATATGAACAATATGTTACAGAAGAACAATATGAAGTTGTATTGTTGTCAATTAGAAAAAAAATAGAAAAAATAGATTATTTTCAATACTATGAACAATCTTCATCTGAAGTTGTTACAGTGTCAATGAGTGAATTTTTAGCGGATATATATCAAGATTTAAAAGATATGATATTGTTATATGGAAAAGGTTTGCATGAATCACAAAAAGCCGCAATATCGCTTGGTATAGAACATTTTGAACAAAATTGGGGTCGCAAATTGTCTGTTTTGTTGCCCTATCTTCATCACTTAACTTTTCCTCAAATGGAAGAAAATGATGAAATGTATTGGTAATAAATAAAATAACAATATGGAAAACATACAAAAAAAATCAGCGGGAGCAAACTTGTTTGTCTTAATCTTCAAACATTGGAAATTGTTGACCATAGTAACAATAGTAACTATAGTTGTATCTTTTGTTTGTGCATGTTTAATTGCCCCTCAATTTAAATCAACAGTTATATTGTTGCCAACTTCTACCAATGCCGTAGCGCAAGTACTCTTGGCAGAAGGTAATTATAATGAAGAATTAGATGTTACTCAATTTGGTGATGATATGAGTGTAGATAGAATGGTACAAATACTTAATTCCAGAGAAATAAAAGACCATTTGATTCAAAAATTTGATTTGATTGCCTATTATGGTTTAGATACCACTACAAAATATTGGAAAACAAAATTATATAAAAATATGCAAGGGGATATAAAATGTGCACGAAACAGTTATTTGGGTGTAGAAGTTTCTGTTGCCAACAAAAATCCACAAATGGCTGCTGATATGGCCAATGAAATTGCATATTATTACGATACGCTAAAATATCAAATTATCACCCAAAGAACCAATATGGCATTTAAAATAGTGCAAGCCGAAATGGACTCTTTAGAAAAATTGATAGATCAAACAAGAGATTCTTTATCTATTGTAATGGCTCATGGTGTTTATGATTACGAAAGACAATCAGAAAGATTATATCAACAATATGCCAAAGAAGTGGCTGCTGGCAATCAAACGGCAATCAATCGTTTAGACAAGGAGTTGAAAACATTACAAGAATGGGGACCTTTGTCTTATTCGCTTAAAGAACAAATTTCAAATCTTAGAGAATACCAACAAGTGTTGCAAAACAAAAAACAAATGGCACGAGTTGATATGCAATATGCTCTTAGTCAGAAGTTTGTTGTAGAATATGCTGTTCCTTCTGACAAAAAGTTTTATCCAAAAAAAATCATGATAGTGTTGGTTTCCACCATATCTATGCTTGTTTTGACTTTATTCTTTATTGTTTTTCAGCAATCTATTGTTGATACATTCCATTCTGTAAAAACAAAAGAATAAATTATTAAAAAGACATTGATTTTGTCAAAACTCAAAAATTATATCAATAATAATAAGTATTGGTTTACTGTAGGTCTAATCCTATTGTTGAGCCTATGTTGTTGTGCTTATTTTATTCATTCAGAGTATATTATATATACATTGTGGGCTATTCTAATCATACCTGTCATATATTTGCTCATATTTTATACAGAAAAAATGTTTTATCTGACATGTTTTCTGATACCGTTTTCAAGAGAGTTACGGGAATTTATTCCCACAACAACGGTAAGTTTTTCTATACCTAGTGAACCCATGTTGGCGGGTATTATGTTGCTGTTTTTGTTGATCGTTATTATGCAGGATTGGTATCCTAAAATTTTGGCACAACATAAAATAAGTCTTGTTTTTTATTTGTATATTTTTTGGTTATTGATAACTTCCATTACATCAACAATGCCATTGGTTTCTTTTAAATTTTTGATAGCTAAACTTTGTTTTATTGTTCCTGCTTATTTTTTCTTTTCAGCCTTGTTGCATAAAGATTTGCACAAAGCCTCAACTTTTTTCTTGTGTTATGCAACAAGTTTGGCTGTCGTAGTTTGCATAACAACTTATAAACATATTATGTTGGCCGATGTTAGAAAAGTGGCCTATTGGGTGATGAGTCCTTATTATAACGACCATACGGCATACGGTGCTGTATTGGCGTTTTTTGTACCCGTATTGGCATTGTTGCCATTTGTAAAATCTTTGCCAATATGGAAAAAAAGATTATCTGTTATATTATTGGTACCCATAATTTTAGGACTATATTTATCGTTTTCCCGTGCGGCATGGTTAAGCGTGGCTTGTTCATTGGGGTTGTATATCTTTATTTGTTTGAGAATAAAATTTAAATACTTATTGTTGGCATTGATTGT
Source organism: uncultured Bacteroidales bacterium (assembly GCA_905233585.1). GTDB lineage: Bacteria > Bacteroidota > Bacteroidia > Bacteroidales > WCHB1-69 > UBA1205. The sequence continues at coordinate 145,820 of CAJOFD010000005.1, read as the reverse complement.
CTTTGGTGGTGTCTTTTTTGCTTTTCAGGATATGCTTATTCATCAGTTGCATAAAAATAGTACAGATGCAGAAGCAGGTGATTTAACGGCACAAATTCAGTCAATTACAAATATTTCTACAGATGCTTCCAATGTAGAGCGATTGAATCGTTGGTCTTCGGCGATAGATATGTTTAAAGAAAAACCGTTTTTGGGTTTTGGTCCCGGTACTTTTCAGTTTCAGTATGCTCCTTATCAAAATGCAAATTTAAAAACCGTTATTACAACCAATGCCGGAGATGGAGGAAATGCTCATAGTGAATACTTGGGAGCCTTGTCCGAGTCGGGATTGTTTGGTATGCTGATAATTATTGTGTTAGTGTTTGGGGTAATTATTATAGGAATAAAAACAATTTGGGTAACAGATGTTAATGCCATAAAATATTATGCTACCATGGCAGTTTTGGCTTTGACATCTTATTTTATACATGGTATTTTAAACAATTTTTTAGATACAGATAAATTAGCCATACCTGTTTTTGGAGCAATGGCCATTATTGTTGCTTGCAATGTCAGACAAAAAATACAAATGAATAGGAATAGGGAAGAAGTTGAATAATTAAATTTAACTTCATTTTGCCATTGCCTCTTCAATAAAATCGCTACAAAGGTTAGAAAAGTTGATGTTCTTAATAGCAAGTTGTTTAGGAACAATACTTTCGTTTGTTTGTCCTGGTATTGTATTGACTTCAATAAAATACATATCATCTTGATTGAAGATGTAGTCAATTCTAACAATTCCCTTACAACCTAGCACTTTATATATTTTTTTTGATTTTTCCTCACAGAGTGCTTGTATTTCAGGAGTTATATCTGCCGGTGTGAGTTCGTCTGCCAAGGCAGGATTATATTTTGCTTCAAAATCAAAATATTCTTTTTTACTAACAATTTCAGTAATCGCAAGAATTTTAATCTCATTCTTAAGGCTCATCACTCCACAGGTTATTTCCCTGCCTTTGATGAATTTTTCTATCAAAATTTGATTATCCCATTCAAAAGCAGTGTTTATTGCGGGCAATAGTTCTTCTGGTGTGTTTACCTTAGACATGCCTACACTTGAACCTGAATTGCAGGGTTTTACAAAACAAGGTAAGCCTAATTGTTGAATTATATTTTCACAATCAATTTTTGAATTCTTAAATAAATGAACCGATGGAGCTGTGCAAATGTCATAGGTATTTAACACTCTATTGCAATAGTTTTTATTAAAAGTGAGAGCCGAAACCAAAACATCACAACCCGTATAGGGGATATTTAACATTTCAAAATAACCTTGCAATTTTCCATTTTCGCCAGGATTGCCATGTATGGCGATAAATACACAATCAAAAATGATTTTCCCATTTGGCAAGGTAAGTGAAAAATCATTTTTATCAATGTCTATATTGGTGTTTTGATGTGTGTAAAACCATTTAGTGCCTTGAATATAAATAAGATAAACGTCATAGCGATTTTTATTTATATGGGCTGCAATATTTTTTCCACTTTTAATAGAGATTTCGTATTCTCCTGAATTTCCTCCTGTTACAACAGCGATTTTCTTTTTCATGGTAATGATTTTTCTGCAAAAATACCAGAAAAATACTTACCTTTTTAGGAAAGTAGATGAAAATGATAACAATAAAAAGTTAATTTCTTGAAATGTTTTTATACTTCTTCGTAATCGGAAAAATCAGTATCATTATTGTTGGAATTATCTTCTGTTTGTTCAGAATTAATTCTAATAATTTTAGTTTTGCCGACACTTTCAATAATTGTTGTTGCTAAAGAAACTAACAAACTGAATATCAAAGCCCAACCAAAGCTGTCTATGGTAAATTTATCAACTAAAAAAGCTACTATTTCTATTGTTATAGCATTGATAATCAAAATAAACAAGCCAAAAGTGCCAATGGTAAAAGGTATGGTGAACATAATCATAATCGGTCGAAGAAACATATTGACAAGCAATAGTACCAAAGCAACAATAAGTCCGGTAAGTAGTCGTGGCTCTGCTATATGTATGCCTTTTTGACATATCCAAGCCGCAAAAATAATGGCAAATGTACTAATAAATATTTTTAGTAAGTAAAATTTAAGTTTTTGTATTGTTGATTGTTTCATTAATTGTATATTTTATTTTAATTGATAACGTTTTCCTGGTAAACATTCCAAAATATCATCAAATTCTAATGATAATAATGTTTTTGTTAAAACTGAAATATTTATATTTGTTTCCAAACAAAGTTCATCAATATTCAGTTGTCCTTTATTTTGTAGCTGTGTAACTATCTGTTGTTCAATACTGTCTAAATTTCTTGTTATTTTTGCAGGTTTTTGTGTTTTTGTAGATATCTGTGTTTTACTTGAAAACAAATCCCAGTTCATTTCTTTCAGAATGTCGGTTGTATTTGTCACCAAGCAAGCAATGTTTTCGCGAATAATATAGTTACATCCTTCCGAAGTAAGGTCTGTAGTTTTACCGGGTAGAGCAAAAATGGTTCTGTCATATGCCTGTCCATATTTGGCTGTAATGAGTGCTCCGCTTCGTTGAGGGGCTTCTGCTACTACAATACAATCAGACATGCCTGCAATGATACGATTACGCATAGCAAAATTTGTAGCATCTATATCTGCTATCGTACTGAAATATTCTGTAAGAAGTCCGCCATTTTCTAACATTTGTTGAGCTAATCTTTTGTTGGCTGCAGGATATATTCTGTTAAGTCCATTGCCTAAAATGCCGATAGTTTCCACGTTATTGTTAACAGCGGCTTGATGTGCATAGGTGTCAATTCCGCTTGCCAATCCGCTAATAATTTGCAAATTGGATATGCTTTCCGACAATTCTCCAACAATTTTTTCCACCATTTTTTTTCCATAATCAGTGCAACGACGTGTTCCGACAATTGCTATACTATGTTTTTGATTGGAATTGAAGTTTCCAAGTCCAAACAAAATATTGGGAGCACCGTGGCATTGTTGTAACCGATAAGGGTAATCGGAGTCTGTTTTTAAAATAGCCTGAATATTGTTTTTTTCAATAAAGTTGAGTTCTTTTTCTGCAGTAGCCAATGCTTGGTCTTTGTTATTTAAAATATTGTTGATTATCAGTGTATTGCATTTATGTGCTTTAAAATCACCTTTAGTGGCATCCAATACATTTTTAGGGGATTTGAATAAATTGACCAATTGCTCAAAAGTAACATTTCCAACCTGAGGAATAAGACTTAAGGTTAGGGTATAAAGAATTTCCTGTTGTCTATCCATCTTTTATTCAAAGTTATATTGTTGAGAATTGGTATTGACTCCGGCATTGATTTCCTTGCAATTGAACAAATCATCAACGTAATTAATGTTTTCAGGTTTGGAAAAATCTATTTTTTGCAGGTTAAGTTCTTTGTCTTCATAACATTTTTTCATAAACAAAGCCCAAACTGGTAATGCAGAATTTGCCCCTTGTCCTTCTGCAGTGGAACGAAAATGAGCATCTCTATCTTCGCAACCGACCCAAACACCAGCGGTTAATAGGGGAGTGTAACCCATAAACCACCCATCGGAGTTGTCATCGGTTGTTCCCGTTTTGCCTGCCATAGGCATATTAAGTTGGTATCTGTAATTCAAACGAACAGCAGTACCCGCATTGACAACACCTTGCATTAACCTTACTGTTTTGTATGCGGAAAGTTCGTCCATTACTTCTTCTTGTGTACTTGAAAAAGTTGCTAATACATTTCCTTTATTGTTGCATATTTTGGTGATGAAAATAGGTTGGGTATATACTCCTTTGTTGTTAAATGTGTTAATAGCCCCCACCATTTCATATAATGTTAATTCGCAGGCTCCTAAACAAATAGATGGAACATTGGGAATATCGCTTGTCATACCCATTTTTCTCACCATGTGAATAACGGCAGATGGACCGTATCTTTTCATTAAATAGGCCGAAATATTATTTAAAGATTGAGCCAAGGCTTCACTCAATGTAATCATCTGTCCCACTTTGTATTTACTTGAATTTTTGGGTGTCCACGGGGCACTGCCTGGAGTTTCTATGGTTACAGGCAAATTGGGAACAAGAGAACATGGGTAATATTCGCCTTCTTGCATGGCTATAGTGTACACAAAGGGTTTGAATGTAGAACCCACTTGCCTTTGTGCCTGTGTAACATGGTCATATTGAAAATATTGATAATTAATACCACCCACGTATGCCACAACATGACCATTATTGGGAGACATTACCATGAATCCACAATTGAGGAATGATTTCATATATCTAATGGAATCCAAAGGAGACATAATAGTATCAATTTCGCCGTTGATGCCATGTACCCACATTTGTATAGGAGTTTCAAAATTTTTGCGGATTTCTTTTTCGGAATATCCATCTTTTTTCATTTTTTTATATCTGTCAGTATTTTTCATTGCGCGATTCAACAGATTTTCGGTACGAGTTGCATCTATATTGACAAAAGGTGCATTTTTGTTGTTTTTACATTGTTGGAAAAATTTGGGTTGCAATTCTTTACAAACCCATTCATTTACTGCTTCTTCTGCATATTTTTGCATTTTGTAATTAATGGTTGTGTATATTTTTAAACCATCTTTGTAGATATCCCATTTTTCGTTTTTATTTTTGGGGTTTTCATTTGCCCATTTTGTCAATACCTGACGAATATATTCTCTGAAATAAGTGGCAGAACCTGCTCTATGGTCTTGCAGTTGGAAATGGTCCATATTTATAGGTATCTGCTTAATGCTGTCTAATTGTTCATCTGTTAAATACCCATATTTATTCATTTGGGTTAGCACAGTATTTCTACGATTGAGGGCATTTTCAGGATTGCGTCTAGGATTATATTTCGTTGGAGCCTTTAGCATACCAATAAGCATGGCACTTTCATCTATAGTAAGGTCTTGTGGTTTTTTGTCATAATATGTTTTTGCTGCAGATTTTATACCAGAAGACATATTGCCAAAATCTACCGTATTGAGATACATGGCTAAAATTTCATCTTTTGAGTATGATTTTTCCAATTTTACGGCAACTACCCATTCTTTGAATTTTGCAAATGAAATTTCAAAAATGTTTCTGTCTTTTTCTCTGGGGAAAAGATTTTTAGCCAATTGTTGGGTAATGGTGCTGCCACCACCTCGACTACCTCGCATGATAAGAACTCTGAATAAAGCTTTCAAATCAATGCCGGAATGTTCATAATAACGGGCATCTTCCGTGGCTATCAGCGCATGCACCAAATTAGGGGACAATTGCTCGTATGGAACATTGGAACGATTTTCTTGATAAAATTTACCTAAAACATAACCATCTTCAGATATAATTTCGGTTGCTAAGTTTGTTTTAGGATTTTCCAATTCTTCAAAAGAAGGCATAAAGCCTAACCACCCCAAAGAAATGAGGGCGAAAAAGAGAAAAACAAATCCCCAAAAACAGCCGAAAGTAATCCACAATCGTTTGATTGTTAAACTTTTATTTTTATTTTTTTTTGATGTTTGTTTCATGGTTGTTGTTTTTAGTATCTTCAGAAATAAATATGCCGGCCGAAATTACTCCGGATAAGGTATCGTATCTGTTGCCTTGTTGTAAAGATATGGTATATGTACCTTGTTGAGGAAATACAAGATTGGCAGCAACAATATTAAGTTCTTTTATTCGTTTTCCTTTGCCTGTAGGACTGCCGTCCGGATAGAACAAATCAATAGAAATTGTATCACAGGATTGCATTTGATTGGGAAAAGTAGTTCTCACAAACAAAAATAAATTGGCATCAGGAAAACTATTCGTGTATCGCAGACAAATGCCCAACAAATAATTTTTGGTAGTATCTTCAATAGCAAAATCAAAGGCTATTTTATCGGTATATTTCCATTGTATATCATTGATATCTTTGTTTTGCTGAAAGATATAATTTTGTTTTTGTGTACATGCAACACTTAAACATGCAATAAGAAAAAAAAATGAAAATGTTTTTAATAATTTCATAATTAGTTGTTTACGTCTTTCAAATCGTCAATATTGAAATTGGTATCTTCAGTTGTTTTTCCTTGATTTATCTCAGCATATTCTTCCAAACCGCTGATTTTTTGTTTTTTGTTATTCATCTCAATCAGTTGTTTGACAGTGTCGGCGGGGATTGCATAAAACATGTGGTTGGTGTCATTTTTGTAACTATACCACATTAAATTTTTGAAAATATCAATTTTATTGCACGTAGCATCTCCTTTTTCGGTATGTATAACAGTGTGAATATTAGGGAATTTTTTTAATTCTTCTTGATAGGCTTCATTTTCAAAATTGATACAACATTTCAGTTTTCCACATTGTCCGGCCAATTTTTGTGGATTGAGTGACAATTGTTGAGTACGAGCGGTGCTTGTTGCAACTGATTGAAAATTGTTGAGCCAAGAGGCACAGCATATTTCTCTGCCACAAGAACCCAATCCGCCTAAACGTGCCGCTTCTTGACGTACACCTATTTGTTTCATTTCTATTCTGATATGAAACTTATCGGCTAATATTTTTATTAGTTCTCTAAAATCAACACGTTCATTGGACGAATAATAAAAAATAGCCTTAGAACCGTCTCCTTGAAATTCAACATCATTTATTTTCATGTCCAAATTAATGTCCCAAGCCGTATAGCGGGATTTCATCATGGTTTCTTCTTCTTTGTTTACTACGCTTATCCATTTCTCTATATCGGAAGTTTTGGCTCTACGATAGATTTTTTTTGATACTTCTTTTACGTTTTTGTTTTTCATTTGCAATTTAACCGTATCGCCAATAAGAGATACAATGCCAATGTCGTAACCTGTTGAAGATTCGGTAACAACAATATCGCCTATATGTAAATGCTCGTCTTGAGGTAAATGCATAAATTCTTTGTGGCTATTTTTAAATTGCACTTCTGCAATAGGGAAGATATTGTTGTTGTCTGGCAAGTCTTCTATCCAATTGTAAGTAGATAGTTTGCAACATTGACTACAAAAATTACTACATATATTGTTTGCTTCAGTGGGGGGATTGTGCAATCCACGATTTAAAAAAGCATTGCTACATATATGATCTGCCTCATAACTATGTGAAGATGAGGGTTCTATATAATCTTCTGATTCGGAATTTTCTTCCAAAAAATTGGTTTTTTCCATATGGTTATATGAATTTTATTTAACTTACAAAGATACAACTTTTATTGATATCAATACAATCTAAATAGTTAATCTGTTAAAAATAAGAAAAATATTGAAATTGTGTGAGATAGATAATTTTATGAAATGTTTTTTGTTTTTATTGCAATCCGTATAAAAAAAAATATTATCTTTGCAACTCCTATGCGGATGTGGCGTAATTGGTAGCCGCGTTAGACTTAGGATCTAATGTCGAAAGGCGTGGGGGTTCGAGTCCCTTCATCCGCACAAGCAACAATCTTAAATTGTTGCTTTTTTGTTTAAATATTTATTTCAAAAAGTCCGCTAATTTTTTTTCATCAATAGCAATGTATTGATAACTTTGTTGAATTTTGCCGTTTTCTGTAAACAAGATAACAGGCATTTGTCCATGGGTGATATTCAAAAATGTATCTACGGTAAATGTAGTGTATGTCAAAGGGCTTATTTTATTGGTTTTAAAAAAATTATTCATGGGAATATTGTTCTCTGTTCTCCAAAAAATAATTTTGATTTGGTCTTTGTTTAACTTTTCTTTTTGAATAGCAAGATCTATCTTTTTCGCCGATTTTTGACAATATTGACAAGCAGTGGAATAGAGACATATTATTTGTCTATTTTGAGCAAAATTAGTTTTTTGCCCCGTATTTTCCAAGGCAATTTGATATAAATTTTCGTCTATCTCAACATTTTGTCCATAAATTTTATTGTAAATAAAACTCGGGGGATTGACAGAAAAACTAATTAACAAAATAACAATTATCCCACTTGCCAAAATAGGAAATTGATATTTTGTTTTTAATGATATAGTTGTATTTATCGGTATGGTTAAAAGTATGAGAATGATGTTTTTGATGATGGATTGAGTTCTTGTAAAGGGCAGTTTTTCTCCAAAACAATGACAATTGTGCATATCTACATTAAAGAGATAGGGCATGAGTATCAAATAAATGGTAAAACCAGTTAGACATAACAAAACTCCCATTTTGGCTAAACGCACATGTATGCCGGTAATAAGTATAATCCCCAATATAAACTCCATTGCAATAAGCAATCTTGTTAGTATTTCTGTAATTTGGTAGTCAAATAGTTGATGTTCATAAATATATAAATCAAATGCATCTATTGACAGATATTTCAATAGGGCAGAGGTGATAAATGTTGCACCTACTATAATACGTAAAATCAGAGATATGTATTTATTTTTAATTATAAAATCCATCATAATTAAAGACTATAAAAACACAAAAAGGGCAAAAAAGCCCTCTTTGTGTTTGTTTTATAAAATGCTTATTTGCATTCAAGACCTGTTTTGTTTTCTCCATTGCTATCAATAACGTAGGTGTTCATGTCTTTACATTTTTTGCCTTTTTCTAATTCAACATCTTCTGTTGTAGTCACAACAACACCACTTGCATAAGTTTTGCAAGTACATTTTTTGTTACAAGAGGTGAATGCTGCCACCGTTGCCAATACTGCTACTGCACATAATAATTTTTTCATTTTGTGTATTATTTAAAATTATGCTTACTCTTTTTAGGATTTTCTGCTTTCTCCTTTTTGTGTATGCAAAGGTAACACTTTATTTTTAACAATCCATATATTTTTAAATTTTTTTACATCTTGTTGATAAAAAAATCTGGCTTATTCAAGCCAGATTTTTTATCAACAAGATGTCTAATGCTGTATATGCTTTAGTTTTTTTTGTTGTACATTACAAACTGATTGTCTATCACATCAATAATGATAGGTTGAGTTTTGTCAAAATTATCAGTCAACATCATCTTAGACAGATTGTTCAAAATATGTTTTTGAATAATTCTTTTCAATGGACGTGCTCCATATTGTGGGTCGTAGCCCATGTCAGCTAAGGCATCTATAGCATAATCTGTCAGTTTGATATGGATATCATTCTTTTCTGTTAAGGCTTTCAATTGATTGATTTGCAAAGTAACTATTTGTTTGATTTCGGCTTTAGACAATGGTTTGAACATCAAAATTTCATCAATTCTGTTTAAAAATTCAGGTCTAATTGTTTTTTTTAATAGAGCCATTACTTCATCTTGTGTACGTTCCATCAATTCTTCATCAAACATATTTTCGTGTTTGTCAAAATTTTCTTGAATAATATGCGACCCCAAATTAGAAGTCATAATAATGACTGTATTTTTAAAGTCTGCCACACGACCTTTATTGTCAGTCAATCGTCCGTCATCAAGCACTTGCAACAAAATATTGAATACATCAGGATGTGCCTTTTCTATTTCATCAAAAAGAACGACAGAATAAGGTTTGCGGCGTACTCTTTCGGTTAGTTGTCCACCTTCGTCATAGCCGACATATCCCGGAGGTGCTCCGATAAGTCTTGAAACCGTATGAGCCTCTTGATATTCAGACATGTCTATTCTTACCATAGCATCTTCGGTGTTAAACAGATATTCTGCTAAGGCTTTTGCTAATTCAGTTTTACCAACTCCAGTTGTTCCTAAGAAAATGAATGAACCTATAGGTCGTTTTTCGTCTTGCAACCCCGCCCGACTTCTTCTAATGGCATTGGCAATAGCGGAAATGGCCTCTTCCTGTCCGACAACTCTTTTATGAAGTTCTTCTTCCAAATGCAAGAGTTTGTCTCTTTCGCTTTGCATCATTTTGCTTACAGGTATGCCTGTCCAATGGGCAACAACTTCTGCAATGTCGTCAGCGGTAACCACTTCGTTTACCATCGGTTTGTCGCCTTGAATATCACGAAGTTTTTTTGTACTTTCTTCAATAAAATTTTCTTTTTCTTTTATTTTTCCGTATCGCAGTTCAGCCACACGTCCATAATCGCCGTTTCGTTCCGCTTGTTCGGCTTCAAAACGAAAAGTTTCAATATCTTTTTTTGCAGATTGCACTGCATTGACTAAATCTTTTTCTTCTTTCCATTTACTTCTTAAAATATTACCTTGTTCGCTCAACTCAGCAATTTTGGCTGACAGTTCTTCAATTTTAGATTGGTCGGCTTCTCGTTTAATTGCTTCACGTTCAATTTCCAATTGTCTGATTTTCCGTTCAATTTCATCTAATTCTTGTGGTAAAGAATTGATTTCCATGCGCAATTTAGCGGCCGCTTCATCTATTAAATCTATGGCTTTGTCGGGCAAAAATCTTTCTGTAATATATCGTTTTGATAAGGTAACAGAAGCAATGATAGCCTCGTCTAAAATTCTTACTTTATGGTGATTTTCATATCTTTCTTTTAATCCACGCAAAATAGAAATAGAAGATTCGGTATCGGGTTCATCAACATATACTACTTGAAATCGTCTTTCAAGTGCTTTGTCTTTTTCAAAATATTTTTGATATTCGCTTGTTGTGGTTGCCCCAATAGCCCTAAGTTCTCCTCTCGCAAGAGCAGGTTTTAGAATATTGGCAGCATCCATAGCTCCTTCGCCACCGCCAGCACCTACTAAAGTGTGAATTTCATCAATAAACAGAATAATTTCTCCATCAGCGGCAATTACTTCTTTGATAACACTTTTCAGTCTTTCCTCAAATTCACCTTTGTATTTGGCACCAGCCACCAAAGCCCCCATATCCAACGAAAATATTTGTTTGGATTTTAGGTTTTCCGGCACATCACCAGAAACAATTCTATGAGCCAAACCTTCTGCAATGGCAGTTTTACCGACGCCGGGAGAACCTATTAATATAGGATTGTTTTTAGTTCTTCGCGATAGAATTTGTAAAACACGTCTTATTTCTTCATCTCGACCAATAACAGGGTCAAGTTTTCCTTTTTGTGCAAGGTCGTTTAGATTTTTTGCATATTTGTTTAAGGCATTGTATGATGCCTCTACATGAGGACTATTGGCTGTACTTCCTTTTCGCATTTCTTTTATAGCCTTTATCAAATCTGTTTCAGTTAAACCTCCATCTTTGAGTATGTTTGCACTTTCGTCTTTGGATTTTAAAATGGCTAATAACAATAATTCAACAGAAACATATTCATCAGAAAAAGTATTCAATAAATCAAATGCCTTTTCAATGGTTGAAGAACAAGTTTGAGAGATGTAAATATTTCCATTTCCTGAAACCGTTGGCAAACTTTGTATTTGTTTGTTAACCACTTCTTTAATTGTTTGTGGATTAACTCCACATTTTTTTAATAAAAATGGAATACTTGCATTGTCATCAGCCAGCATTGCTTTTAGCAGATGAATATTTTCAATAAATTGATGATGATTGGAAGAAGCGATTTGTTGAGCCCCTTCAATAACTGCTTGTGTCTTTATTGTTAATTTTTCTATGTTCATAATTTTTAACTCCTTTCGAGAATGGTTTATCAAAAGGTGTTCCAATTATAAAAATACGCCACTTTGACAGCTTGTTTTCGCAAAAAATCCCACACGATGACAAAATGACATAAAAAAAGGAAGAATGAAAATTCTTCCTTTTTGAATTAAATTATCAACACAAATCGAATATTAATCGTTGTATTCAGCTATGATTTTTTTCACATCATCAGGACAAAGTCTTCCATATACTTTGTCGCCAATCATAGCAACAGGAGCAAGTCCGCATGCACCGATACAACGTAAACTTGTTAAAGAGAATTTGCCATCGGGTGTAGTTTCACCAACGCCAATTTTTAATACACGTTGGAATTCATCAAGAATTGATTCTGCACCTCTAACATAGCAAGCGGTTCCCATACAAACTGAAATTGGGTGTTTCCCTTTGGGTTGCATTGTAAAGAATGAATAGAATGAAACAACTCCAAATACTTTTGATACGGGTATTTTCAATTCTTCAGCAATAAGTTCTTGAACTTCAGCAGGAAGATAACCTATTTCTCCTTGTACTTGATGTAGTACATTGATAAGTTCACCGGGTTTATAATCGAACTTTTTACATATTGATTTAATAATATCAATATGCTCTTGTCTTAGTTTTATTTTTACTTTTGCCATTATATTGTTCTCCTATATTTTTCGATTAATTATTTTTTGTTTAAATCAACTTCGAATACATTGTGTTTGTTGAAGTAATGGGTATGCAACAAATGATGAGATTTTTCTCCGCATGGTTCTCCCAAATATTCTTTATACAATTGTATAATAGATGGATTTTCGTGAGATTTACGAATTGGCAGATTCTTGTCTGCTTCATAAATTGCATTCCAACGTGCTTTGATAATTTCACTATTGCCATGGTGTCTTGGTTGTCCACCGCCATCGATACAACCACCAGGACATGCCATAATTTCAATAGCGTGGAATTTACTTTTTCCTTCACGTATTTCTTCTAATAATTTTCTGGCATTTTTCAAACCATGAGCGATTCCGATATTGATAGGTAGTCCGTCAAAATCTATGGTTGCAGAACGAATACCTTCTAAGCCACGCAATTCTTCAAAGTCAATTTTCGGACATTTTTTACCTGTATGAATTTCGTATGCAGTACGGACAGCGGCTTCAATAACACCACCTGTTGTTCCGAAAATAACACCAGCACCTGTTGATTCACCAAGAGGATCATCAAATTTGCTTTCTGGAAGAGCAGCAAAATCTATGTTAGCCAATTTGATAAGACTTGCCAATTCACGTGTGGTAATAGAATAATCAACATCAGGATTGCCGTTTACTTTAAATTCATCACGAGAACATTCGTATTTCTTTGCCAAACAAGGCATAACAGAAACAACAACCATGTCTTCACGTTTGATATTTTTCTTCTCAGCAAAATATGATTTAGCCATAGCACCGAACATCTGTTGAGGTGATTTCGCTGTAGATGGAATATCTAACATATCAGGGAAATTGTGTTCAAAGAAATTAACCCAAGCAGGACAACAAGAAGTCATCAATGGTATTTTAACATCTTTATCACCAGCTAAGAACTTTTTGAGACGATTCAACAATTCTGTACCTTCTTCCATAATAGTAAGGTCGGCACTCCAATCGGTATCAAAAACATAGTCAAATCCTAATTTACGGAGAGCAGTTGCCATTTGACCAGTAGCGATAGTACCTGGAGCCATGCCAAATTCTTCACCTATAGCTACACGAACAGCAGGAGCGGTTTGAACAACAACCGTCTTGGTTGGATCGTTCAATGCTCTGAGAACTTTACCTGTATGATTGATTTCAGACAATGCTCCTACAGGACAAACTGCAACACATTGGCCACAGAATGTACAAGATGTCAGTGTCAAATCTTCTTCAAAAGCAGGGCTTACAACAGCAGTAAAACCACGATTGATAGCAGACAAAGCACCTACTGTTTGGAATTCATTGCACATCATTTCACATCTACGACACATAATACATTTATTCATATCGCGGTGAATAGATGGAGAGTCATCTTGTTTGTAGGTAGATTGTTCACCAACATAGTTTATTTCACGAATGCCGAAGCGGATAGCTAAATTTTGCAATTCGCAATCACCACTTTTGGGACATACCAAACAATCAGAAGGGTGGTCTGATAGTAACAATTCCAATACAGTACGACGAGCGTTCAATACTCTTGTTGTATTGGTTTTTATTACCATATCAGGTGTACATTCTGTGATACATGCTGGAGCCAAATTTCTGCGTCCTTCTACTTCGACAACGCAAATACGGCAACTACCTGGTTTATTAACAATATCCATACCGGCCAATTCAAAATAGCACAATGTGGGAATATTTATATTGTTATCTTTTGCTGCTTTAAGAATTGTTGTTCCTTTTGCAACTTCTACTACTTTATTATCTATAGTTATTTTTATCATATCCATATTTGTTTCTCCCATTTTTTATTGAACACTAATTGCACCAAATTTACATTTTGCTTGACAAGTTCCACATTTGATACAAAGTTCTTGATTGATTTCATGCGGATTTTTAACAGTTCCCTTGATAGCACCCACTGGGCAATTGCGGGCACAAGCAGTACAACCTTTACATTTTTCCGGATCTATAATATATTGTTTTAATGCTTTACATTGTCCTGCAGGACATTTTTTATCAACAACGTGTGCAACATATTCGTCCCAGAAATGAGATATTGTACTTAATACCGGGTTTGGAGATGTTTGTCCTAAACCGCAAAGGGCAGTGTCTTTAATGACTTGGCTCAAATTCTTGATATTTTCAAGGTCTTCCATTGTACCTTTGCCTGATGTTATTTTGTCTAATAATTCACAAAGACGTTTGTTCCCTACACGGCAAGGGCTACATTTACCGCAAGATTCTTCGCAAGTAAAGTCCAAATAAAATCTTGCAACGGCTGGCATACAACTTGTTTCGTCCATAACAATCATACCGCCAGATCCCATCATAGAGCCAGCAGCTATCAAGTTATCATAGTCAATAGGAGTATCCAAGAATTCTTCTGTTAAGCAACCACCTGAAGGACCACCTGTTTGTACTGCTTTGAATTTTTTGCCATTTTTGATGCCACCACCAATTTCGAAAATCACTTCTCTCAAGGTGATACCCATAGGCACTTCTATCAAACCGACATTGTTGATTTGACCTGCCAATGCAAATACTTTGGTACCTTTTGATTTTTCTGTCCCAATAGAAGAGAACCATTCCCAACCTTTATTGATAATTACAGGTATATTTGCGAATGTTTCAACGTTGTTTACATTAGATGGTTTCTTTAAATAACCTTCTTGAGCAGGGAATGGCGGTTTGAATGTAGGTTCACCACGTTGACCTTCCATAGAGTGTATCAATGCTGTTTCTTCACCGCAAACAAATGCCCCTGCACCATAACGCAATTCAAGGTCAAAATCGAAACCTGAACCTAAAAGGTCTTTGCCTAACAAGCCATATTCTCTTGCTTGTTCAATAGCAATTTGCAAACGTTGTATTGCCAAAGGATATTCTGCACGAATGTAAACCAAACCTTTGGTTGCACCAATACAGAAACCACCTATTGTCATGGCTTCAATAATGCTGTGTGGGTCACCTTCAAGTATAGATCTATCCATGAAAGCACCTGGGTCGCCTTCGTCAGCATTACAAATTATATATTTTTGATCAGCAGGGTTTTTGCTGGCAATTTCCCATTTCAAACCAGTAGGGAATCCGCCACCGCCCCGACCTCTTAATCCAGATTTTTTGATAATATCAATGGTTGCTTGTGGATCGTTTTGTTCCAAAACTTTAGCCAAAGCAGCATAACCATCTCTTGCGATATATTCATCAATGTTTTCAGGATTGATAAAACCACAATTTCTCAAAGCAATACGCATTTGCTTTTTGTAGAAATTCATGTGTTTAGAATCTGAAACATGTTCTTTCTTTTCTGGGTCGGTATAAAGTAAACGGGTTACTTTTCTACCTTTAATAAAATGTTCTTTTACAATTTCTTCACAATCTTCAGGTTTTACTTGAGTGTAGAATGTATTGTCAGGCAATATCTTAACAATAGGTCCTTTTTCGCAGAAACCGAAACATCCTGTAGTAATAACTTGAATTTCGTTATCTAAATTTTCTTGTTTAAGAATATTTTTGAAATTTTGAACAATTTCTCCACTTTTTGATGCACGGCAACCTGTACCGCCGCAAATAAGTATGTGATATTTATAATTTGCCATAATGCTCTTTTAATTATTATTTGTCAATAGATTGATAATTTTGAGGAATAATACCTTCTACCATTTCATTGTTGAGAATATATTTTTCCACAAGTTCTTTTGCTTTTTCTACAGAAACATGACCAAAAACAATAGGGTCTTGTCCCGGTTTTGTTATTTCAACGGTTGGTTCTGCATAGCAATAACCCATACAACCTGTTTGGGTAACAACTGCATCAATTTTTTTAGAACTGCATTGTTCAATAAGTGTTTCCATCACTTGTTTTGCTCCTGCAGCAATACCACATGTAGCCATTGCCACTTTAATTTGAATCATTGATTCAGAATTGTCTCCATTTTCACGAAGATTTAATGAACCTTGAATAGCATCTCTTTTTTTCTTTAAGTCTGCCAAAGATTTTATCTTATCCATGTCGTTATGTTTGTTAATTGTACATTAAAAATTTTCAAATAGATATTTTAATATCAATATAAAATTATGTTATATATGATACGTTGCAAAAGTAAACTTTTTTTTAATACAAAATATTGATGAGATAAAAAAATACTGATTCCAAAAAAAACAAATAATTAATTGATTTTTATGTTTATAAAAAATAATTAAAAATAAAGATTTTGTTGTTTGAATGCAAATATGATTACTAAAGATGAATAAAAATCAATGAGGTTAGTTGTCAATAGTGAAGATTTTGTGGTTTTGTTTTCAATAAGTGGGCTATTCTTGCGTTAAGAATATTAAAATAAAGTATTATGTTATCCAAACAACAAGCCTCCTTGGCATATAGATTATTGCATCAATATTCGAAATGTCTAATATTTCATTGGTATTCAAATGTTGAAATTGTTGGGCAAGAAAATATACCATACGGCAACCCCTGCATTATACAACCTAATCATCAGAATGCTTTGATGGATTGTGTTACATTGTTGGGATTTTATAGTCAACCCATATTGTTTTTTGCCCGTTCTGATATGTTCGCCAAACCTTGGCAGGCAAACATATTGCATTTTTTTAAAATTTTGCCCGCATACAGACAACAAGAAGGGTGGGAGAATATAAAGAAAAATGAGGATAATTTTTTGTTGGCCAAACAATGGCTGAAACAAGGCAAGTCTTTATGTATTATGCCAGAGGGTGGACAAGATGAAAAACACAGATTAAGACCTTTTGTCAAAGGACCTTTTCGTATCGCATTAAAAACCCAACAAGAGTTGGATAGTCCTGCACATGTGTATATGTTGCCTGTTGGTATTGAACATGGGGATTACAACAAAGCGGGCTTTCCTTTGTTTATTAATATAGGCAAACCAATAGATGTGCGAAATTATTTGCAAGATTATCAACAAAACAACGCTATTGCTATCAATCATATAAAAGACGATACTCATCAAGCGGTACAATCTTTGATGTTCAATGTGGTTTCAAGTGAACATTATGAAGATTTTTTGATCATTGCCTATTTGTGCGAACAACAAGTTGTTATAAAAAACAAATGGAAAAATACAGCAGGCAATAGATTAAAAGCAAGACAATACATTGCTGATTGTTTGCAAAATATGGAAGTAACTGCTATGGATATGTCTCTGCTTTTGGAACAAACAAAATATTTGAAAAACGATAATATCAATGGATTGATGATGGCAAAGTCAATACAAAACAAGCCTTCTAAATGGATGAATTTATGTTTTGTAAGTATGACTTTTGTATTGTATCTATTGGGTGGGATATTAAATTTGCCGATATGGTTGATAATGTATTGGATAGAAAAGAAATTGGGAAAAAGTGGTTTTGCTGCGACATGTAAATATGTAGTTTGGATTGTTGTGGCTCCCATTTATCAATTATTGACAGCAAGTATAGTGGGGATTTGTATACAAAATATACTTATTTTTGTTGCTTTGTTGTTAGCGATGCCCTTGCTGTCTTTATTTTGTGTAAAATATTATACGCGTTTGCAATTGTTCGTTTATCAGTTTGGACATAGCAAACACAGAAAGATAGCCTTGTATATACAACAATTGATGCAAAATAATCTGTAAAGTAAGTTGTGGCGAATGGACATAAAAAAAGAGCAGACATTCAATCTGCTCTTTTTTGGGTACCCAGGGCCGGGATCGAACCGGCATGAGTGTAACCTCAATGGTGTTTGAGACCATCGCGTCTACCAATTCCGCCACCTGGGCCTTTCGACTTTGCAAAAGTAGAAAAAAAAACAATACCAATTGCATTTTTTTTAACTTTTTTTCAAAATATTATTATTCAATCATATATTGTTTAAAATTAAAAGAAAATAGCCATACTAATATAAGTACAGCTATTTGTTATAGGTATTTTTTTTGAATAGAACTAAGCATTTAAGGCATTTGCTCCACTTACAATTTCAATAATTTCGTTGGTAATGGAAGATTGTCTCAATTTATTATAAGTTAAATTCAAACTCTTTATCAATTCGTTGGCATTTTCTGTGGCTTTGTGCATAGCCGTCATTCTGGCACCATGTTCCGAAGCGATAGAATCCAACAAACATTTGTACAATCTCACTTTCATTATTTTAGGAATCAGCGATTGATATAGCGTATCTTTATCCGGTTCGAAAATATAATCCACTTTAGATGTTTGTATTTTTCCCATTGTGGTTGGGATTGGCAAGTATTGACTATCTGTTAAAACTTGTGTTGCCGCATTTTTAAATTCATTATAAACAATGATTATTTTATCATATTTTTTTGTTGTATAATCATTCATGAATCCATCGGCAATATTGGCAATATCCTCAAAAGAGGGATTGTCTAACAAATGGTCATAACAGCCAATACATGGATATTGTTTGTTACGCACATAATCGCTCACGCGTTTGCCAATACAAAGAAATTGTACATTATTGTTTTTATGTGGTTGAGCCAAATCGTGAGACAACAAATGTTCTGTATGTTTGATAATATTACTATTGAATCCACCACACAAACCTTTGTTGGAGGCAATTAACACCACAAGCACATTGTTGATAGGGCGCACTTCAGCCAAAGGATTGTCTTGTGTATCAGAAGATGCGATATTGCCTAATATTTCTGTCAATTTGTTAGAGTAGGGGCGTAATGTTAAAATAGCATTTTGAGCCCTTCTCAACTTGGCCGCAGACACCATTTTCATGGCACTTGTAATTTTCTGCGTTGATTGAACAGAAGCAATACGGATACGTATCTCTTTTAAATTAGCCATTATTACTATTTTTTATTTTTCGTATTTATGAGCAACATCCCGACAAACTTTTTCCAAAACAGCAATACATTCATCGTTAATAACTCCGGATTTTAATGTTTGGAGTGTTTCTGCATGATATTCTGTAAGTGTATGGAGATATTCTGTTTCAAAATCACGGATACTTCTTACAGGTACTTTTTGTAACAAACCTTTTGTTCCGCAATAAATAACAGCAATTTGTTCTTCCACCTTAAATGGTGTATATTGAGGTTGTTTCAACAATTCAACGTTTCTGATACCTTTGTCTAAAACGGCTTGTGTTGCCGCATCAATATCTGAACCGAATTTAGCAAATGCTTGCAATTCTGTAAATTGTGCTTGGTCTAATTTCAATGTACCAGATACTTTTTTCATGGATTTGATTTGTGCATTTCCTCCCACACGTGATACTGAAATACCCACATTGATAGCAGGACGTATACCAGCGTTGAACAAGTTGGTTTCCAAGAAAATCTGTCCGTCTGTAATAGAAATTACATTTGTAGGAATATAAGCAGACACATCTCCTGCTTGAGTTTCAATGATAGGTAATGCTGTTAAAGAACCACCTCCTTTGATAATTGGTTTTAAGCATTCAGGTACATCGTTCATTTGTTGGGCGATCTCATCAGATTCAATGATTTTTGCAGCTCTTTCCAATAATCTCGAGTGCAAATAGAACACATCGCCAGGATACGCTTCACGTCCGGGTGGTCGGCGTAACAATAAAGACACTTCACGATAAGCTACGGCTTGTTTGGACAAGTCATCGTAAATAATTAAAGCGGCACGACCAGTATCTCTGAAAAATTCACCAATGGCAGCACCCGCGTATGGAG
Source organism: uncultured Bacteroidales bacterium (assembly GCA_905233585.1). GTDB lineage: Bacteria > Bacteroidota > Bacteroidia > Bacteroidales > WCHB1-69 > UBA1205. Next base: position 125,959 of record CAJOFD010000005.1, on the reverse strand, counting down.
CATAAAATTGCATAGCAGCAGGGTCAGAGGCTGTTGCTGCAACGATAATAGTATAATCCATTGCACCATAGTCGGTTAATGTTTTTACTATATTGGCAATTGTAGAACCTTTTTGCCCTATGGCCACATAGATACAATATACTGGTTCGCCCTTGTCATAAAATTCTTTTTGATTGATAATTGTATCAATAGCAATGGCTGTTTTACCAATTTGACGGTCGCCAATAATCAACTCACGTTGTCCTCTTCCGATGGGAATCATAGCATCAATGGCTTTGATACCTGTTTGAAGAGGTTCTTTTACCGGTTGGCGGAAAATAACGCCCGGAGCCTTACGTTCCAAAGGCAATTCGTATGTTTCGCCTGTGATAGCCCCTTTGCCATCAATAGGTTCACCCAAAGTATTGATAACACGTCCCAACATGTTTTCATTTACTTTGATTGAAGCAATTCTACGTGTACGGCGACACATATCTCCTTCGTTCAATTCTTTGGCATCTCCGAGTAATACAATTCCGACATTATCGTCTTCAAGGTTAAGAACTATACCTTGAATATCGGCTTTGTCAAAACGAATGAGTTCACCCGCTTGAGCATTGGTCAGCCCATAAACACGGGCAATGCCATCACCAACTTCTAATATTATCCCAGTTTCTTCCAAATCACTTGCATTGGAAAAACCTGATATTTGTTGCCTTAATATGGCAGATACTTCTGATGGTTTTATTCCTCCCATATTATGTATTATTTTTATTATATTTCTATTTAATTATAAATGTTTTATTTTCAATATACTACTTATTTACTATTCCTTTATAAAAGTTTTTCTTACCACGCTGTTATCCGATAATTCCACTTCTACAATATATATACCCGAAGATAAGGCCGAAATATTTATAGTGTTGGATAGCGAAGTAAGTATCGAAGCTCCTAAAATATTACGTACAGTCATTTTTTTAACTTCTCCTGTCGCATGGCTGTCAGGTCAATAAGGTCTTTTGTTGTTTGCGTAAATTCTAATTTGTTTGAGTTATAACCACTTTCTTCTACATACATTAAACCGCGATAAACATTTGCACCTAATTCTTTCATCTTACGAACGGCTGTTTCACCATGGCAGTCGCCCCAGTTTGTCTGCCAGCCATGAGATGACCATCCTTTCAGTTGCACAGGATTACCATTCTTGTCAACTAGGCGAGTTCCATCTAACCGCAATCGGCCATACTCATTAATGTAGTTCCTATTTTTATAATCTGCATTTTGAGTATATCCAAACTGAAAAATGGAAACAAAAAATAAAAGAATAAAGATTTTCCGATTCATAATATTTAAAAATTAACTTGATAACTCTTGTCAATCAAATCTTTGCGTAATTTATCCAAACTGCCTTTGATGGAAGAATCAATAAAATAATCATTAAAATGTAACTTGTAACCACCTATAATGGATGGATTGATTACTAATTCCACTTGAATGTTGGCTTGGGTAAATTCTTTTACTTTTTCCACTAATATATTAATAGTTGTTTGAGGTAAAGTGTCCGCACTTGTAATTTTAAGAGTTATGATATTTTTATTCTTTTTATACAATTTGACAAATTCACTGCAAATAACATCAATTTGTGTTTCTCTTCCTTTCTTTAATATCAGTTTCAAATAATTGCTTGTAATCTCAGATATTTGCGATTGAAATATTTGATCAATAATGGCAATTTTCTTATCTGTTTTAACGATAGGCATATTGATAATGTGGCACAATTCGCTATTTTCTTTGAATGTTTTATCAATAAGATTAACATCTTGAAAAATTTCGTCCACCTTGTTCAATTCCAAAGCAAAGTCGAAGAGAGCCTTTGCGTATCTGGCCGCTAATTTGGTACCTCTCATTTATTAGTTGTTAATTTAATTTTAACTCATCAATACGGGAATTAATGTATTGATATTGTTTGTCTTTGTCTGTCAATTCTGATTTAAGAACATTTTCTGCAATGTCAATAGACATTTCTGCAATTAAGTTTTTAATATCTGTAATTGCTTTTTGTTTTTCAATTTCAATGTTTTCTTTTGCGTCAGCAAGAATACGTTGCCCTTCTTCTTGTGCTTTTTGTTTGGCATCGTCATACATTTTTTGACTCACTTTTCTTGCTTCATTCAAGATAGCATCACGTTCATCTTTAGCTTCTGTCAACAAACGTTCGTTGTCGGCATTGAGTTGTCTCATTTGTTCACGTGCCAAATTAGCCTCATTAAGAGCAGTTGTAATTTCTTCTTCCCGTTTAGACAACATATTTAAGATAGGTTTCCAAGCAACTTTTTTCAAGATGAGTACCAATATCAAAAAAGATACCAGCATCCAAAAAGTCAAACCTATTCCTGGACTAACTAATTCCATATATTTCTAAATTAAATTAGATTTGTTTTTATTATTCAAAAATGTTTAAAACCGTCAAACAGTCAAATGGCTATTTGACGGTTTGATTTCAAATGTATTATTGGAATAAACCTAACATACAAACAACAACAGCAAACAAGGCTACACCTTCAATAAGGGCTGCTGCGATAATCATATTTGTACGAATATCTCCACCAACTTCAGGTTGACGAGCCAATGATTCCAAAGCGGATTTGCCGATATTTCCAATACCGATACCTGCACCAATTGCTGCTAAACCTGCACCGATTCCTGCTCCTAATTGTCCTAATCCTTCTAATAGAATGTTTAATACTGACATAAAATTTAAATTTAAATTAGTTAAAAATATTTTTTTTATTTAATTTCTACAATTTGTTCGTGTTCATGGTGTGGATTTTCTGTTGCCATACCAATGTAGATAGCCGATAATAGCGTAAATACAAATGCTTGAATAAAAGCAACTAACAATTCCAAAACCGACATAAAAATATAAAAGAAAACGGAAACAACCGAAACTCCATAACCCAAGGCAGGAATAGTTGCTCCAAAAATGAAAATCAAACAAATGAAACTTAAGCAGATGATGTGTCCTGCTGTAATATTTGCAAAAAGACGAATCATCAAAACAATAGGTTTGGTAAATACCCCGACAATTTCAACTAAAGGCATTAATGGTAGCGGAAATTTCAACCACCATGGCACACCCGGAGTATTGACAATGTCTGCAAAATAGTGTTTTGTTCCATTTACGTTAGTAATAATAAAGGTAAGAACAGCCAAAACTAAAGTAATGGCGATGTTACCCGTTAAATTTGCCCCGCCGGGAAATATAGGAATCAATCCAATGAGATTGTTAATGAAAATAAAGAAAAACAATGTAAGCAAATAGGGCATATATTTGTCAGAACGTTCTTTTAAGGAAGGACGCACTACATCATTTCTGACAAATAAAATGATAGGTTCCAACAATCTTGCAATGCCTTTAGGAGCCGCAACTCCATTTTTTTTGTAATTTTTGGCTACGGATATAAATATCCACAACAACAATGCTATGCTGATAAACAATGCCAAAACATTTTTGGTAATAGAAATATCAACATAAGTAAAATCTTTATTTATCGTACCGTCATCATTAAATTTGACTATTTTGCCTTTTTTGAAGTTTTTTTCTTGACAAATACCATAGTTCAAATAAGTTGCTTCACCGTGATGAAAACGAGCAGAAGAAAAAACATGAACACCTTCTTTGTCTATCAATATAATAGGTAAGTTAATTGAAACATGGTGGTCTTTGTAGGTAAAAATATGCCAACTATAAGCATCAACCACGTGGTCTATAATAGTAGAACTAATATCGAATTTTTTTTCTTCGGTTTCTTGAGCATTTGCAGTATTTGGAAGCAAAAACAACAAAGAAAGACCTAAAACAATAAAAGTATAAAATTTACAAATATTTATTTTACAGAAATTTAAAGCCATATTTTTTTTGACATTTGTTAAAAATTTCACAAAAGCAAGATAGCATTTTTTTTTCAAACAAATTATTTTTATAAAAAAAATAAATGAGAAAAATATAATTTATTGAAATAGAATTGAATAATTTTACAAAAAGAAAAATATCGGGTTAATTGAAATATGTCAGCATTTTTTGTTTATTTTTGCAAAAAATAATAGAGTAAAGGAGTAAAATGATAATAAAAGATGAAACGATATATTTGAATTATACCAAAGATATAAGAAGTAAAGTGGAGAATCTTTGTGCAAAAATTCCACTTGCGACATCACAAACTCTTAAACAAGAGATAGAAAATATACGGGTAGCAATATTTGCAAAACTTAGTTTGATAGAAATAAAAGCCCTTCCAGACTTCGGTCTTATTCCATATTCAGATTGGATTCGCGACCAGAAAGAAATAGATGAGTTGTTCAAAGATTTGTCTGGTAAAATCGGTAATGCCATTTGTTATTCAAAAAGACGTGAATAGGTGGGAATAGTCGAGATTGTATGAATAAAAATAAGTTAAAAAAATGAAGAACACAAGGCATTGCTTAACCGATTATGATATAAAGTTATTGTTGGGTTTCAACGAAAGTTTGAAGGGAAACCGACAGTTTGATAAAATTTTTATTGATAGCGGTTTTCCTGAATTGGCGGCCTTGTCGGCGGCAATACATTCCGATACAGATGCTTTGTATTGGTTGCTGAACAATGGTTTCCCTGAATTTGGCATTTTGAGCAATGCCATTGACGGAGAGGATAATGCAATAGCATGGTTGGAACGTTATCATTGGGATTTTTTAAGTAAATTTGCTGCTGCTTGTCGGCAAGATGTAGATGCCTTGAAATGGTTTGCAGATAATGATTTGAAAATTTTTTTGATGATTATTACTACCATACAAGATATTCTTAAATTTCAATCATGGGATGCCTCCGATTGGCATAAGTTAAGACGAAGTTAAATAGGTATATACTAAAAAATGTTATCTTTGCACTCATTGCAATTATAAAAAGAAAGAAATATAATATGGCAGATAAAATGTTAAAAATAGGTATTACTCATGGTGATACAAATGGTATTGGATATGAGATTATTACAAAAGCATTGTTAGATGCAAGATTATTAGAATTGTGTACAATTTTGGTATATGGTTCTTCCAAAGTGGCATCGTATCACCGTAAGTTGATGAAAGGTTGTGCTGATTTTAAATTCAATATGGTAAAACAAGCCGTTAATACAGTACAACAAAAAGTGAATATGATAAATATCACTTCCGATGATATAAAAGTAGATTTGGGACAAAGTACAGCCATTGCAGGCAAGGTGTCATTAGATGCATTGAATTTGGCTAAAGATGATATTTTGAAAGGGAATATCGATGCTATAGTAACTGCGCCTATTAACAAAAACAGCGTGCGCATGTACAATGCAGATTTTGTCGGTCATACAGAATTTTTCTCTAAGATATGCAATACCAAAGACGTTTTGATGTTGATGATTCATGATAGTTTGCGTATAGGTACTGTTACTACACATTGTGCATTGTCAGATGTTCCGAAAGTGTTGAATAAAGATTTAATCAAACGCAAACTGAATGTTTTGAATAAAAGTTTGCGTCAAGATTTTGTGGTTACCAATCCGCGTATTGCCGTTTTGTCATTGAATCCTCATGCAGGGGAAAATGGAGCCTTTGGTCAAGAAGAAAAGCAAATAATAGCCCCTGCTATTGAAGAATGTTTTAATGAGGGGATATATGCATTTGGTCCTTATGCTGCCGATGGTTTTTTTGCAAACAATGAGTATAGAAAATACGATGCAATATTGGCGATGTATCACGATCAAGCCATGATACCCTTTAAATTGCTGTCTTATGGTGAAGGGGTGAATTTTACAGCAGGGTTGCCTATTGTCAGAACATCACCGGCACACGGAACGGCATACGATATAGTGGGAAAAGATTGTGCTTCTGAAGAATCGTTAAGACAAGCCATTTATTTGGCTTGCGATATTTGCCGAAACAGAAGCAGGCATATTGACTAAGATTATATTATATTAATAATAATGTATTCCATTTCTCTTATTGCTGAAATTATCCACGGAAAACTAATTGCCAATACAGACACAACAATCACAATTGGTGATTTGGTGTACGATAGCCGTAATTTGCAGGGAAAAAACAATCCCTTGTTTTTTGCATTGGTTACTTCAAAAAATAATGGGCACAAGTATATTGCTGAAGCATTGGCAAAAGGAGTGAATAATTTTGTTGTTCAAAAAGAATTTGAAAGTCAGATTTTGAATTATTCCCAATCCAATTTTATTATTGTTGATAATACCTTGTTGGCAATGCAACAATTGGCTACCTATCACAGACAACAATTTTCAATTCCAATTATAGGCATAACGGGCAGCAATGGCAAAACAGCCGTAAAAGAATGGTTGTGCCAATTGTTGTGCGAAGATTATACTATTGCATATAGTCCAAATAGTTTCAATTCCCAAATAGGAGTGCCGTTGTCTGTATGGACACTTAAAGAGGGAGACCAATTGGGTATTTTTGAAGCAGGAATATCGCAGCCAAATGAAATGATGGCTTTGCAAAAAATTATACAACCGACAATAGGCATATTCACAAATATCGGTACGGCACATGATGGAGCCTTTGACAATATGACTCAAAAGATAAATGAGAAGTTGCAATTATTTACTGCAGTTGGAACTTTGATATATTGTGCGGACCATGATGCAATTGACAATGTGTTGAAAAATACGCAATGGACAACAAGTGTGCGTTTGTTGTCATGGAGTAGGAAGAAAACAAATGTGGATTTGTTTATTTCTGACATCAATGTTCAAGCGAAAGAAACAAGGATGTCGGCCTTGTACAAAGGGAATAAAATACATATATCCATTCCTTTTACTGATGCGGCAGCGATAGAAAATGCCATTCATTGTTGGCTAACCATGTTGTTGTTGGGCTACAAAAATGATGTGATAAATCAAAGAATTTCCAAACTGATACCTGTCTCTATGCGTTTGGAAATAAAACACGGCATTAATAATTGTTTGATTATTAATGATACTTACAATTCAGATATCAATTCATTGCAAATAGCCATTGATTTGATGGACAACCAAAAGCAGTATGCAAAAAAAACGGTAATTATTTCCGATATTCTGCAAAGCAGACAGGCAGAAAAAGATTTGTATGCTGACATTGCCGATCTATTGAGAAAGAAAAAAGTAGATAGAATTATTGGTATAGGAGAGGCTATCAACAGGCAGCAAGGTATGTTTGACACAGAAAAGGAATTTTTCAGGAACACAGATGAGTTCTTGGCGAAATTTAATGTAAAAACATTGAACCATGAAGTGGTGTTGATAAAAGGGGCAAGAGATTTTTGCTTTGAACGTATCGCCAATTATTTGGAGGAAAAGACCCACGAAACCATTTTGGAAGTTAATTTAAAAAATATGATTGCCAATATGAATTATTATCGTTCTTTGTTGCACAAAGAAACAAAGGTGATGGCGATGGTAAAGGCTTTTTCATATGGAACGGGTGGGGTAGATGTTGCCAATGCCTTGCAATATCATGGGGTTAATTATTTAACTGTAGCATACGCTGATGAGGGTATTTCGTTGCGTAACCAAAATATACAATTGCCGATTATGGTGATGAATCCTGAACAACGAAGCGTGGATACGATTATCAAATATAACCTGCAACCAGAAATATATAGTTTCAGTATTCTCCAATTGTTTTTAGACGGCATAAAAGAACATACTAATATTATTCGTGTCCATATCAAAATAGATACGGGTATGCATCGATTGGGATTTTTGCCAGAAGAAATACCCGCTTTGATTGGCATATTGAAAGCAAACAAGCAGATTGTTGTGGAAAGTGTATTCTCTCATTTTGTGGCGGCCGATGACCCAACAGAAGATGACTTCAGCACCCATCAAGTGGAATTGTTGAGCAAAGTCCATCAACAAATGACCGAAGCCTTGGGATATCGTCCATTGAAACATATTGCCAACACTGCAGGTTTGTGCCGTTTCCCTCAATATCATTTTGATATGGTGAGAATGGGTATTGGTTTGTATGGCATCAATCCTTTTGTTGATAAAAACAAAATATCAAATGTGGCTACTTTAAAAACCATTGTTTCTCAAGTAAAATCTATCAAAGCAGGCGAAACTGTCGGTTATAACAGACGTTTCAAAGCCGATAGGGATAGTGTCATCGCCACTATTCCCATTGGCTATGCCGATGGTTTGCCCAGAAGTGCAGGCAATGGACATGCTCGAGTGCTTATCAATGGAAAGTTAGTGCCTATTGTCGGCAATATTTGTATGGATATGTGTATGGTTGATGTTACTGATGTGCCAACTCAAGAAGGGGATATGGTGATTGTTTTCGGAAAAGAGTTGCCTTTGGAAAATTTGGCACAAGCAACGGGTTTGATTACCTACGAATTGCTCACTGGTATTTCCCAAAGGGTAAAACGAATATATGTAGAAGATTAATAAAAAACGATATAAAATTATGATTACGTTCTTTTTGTCAATAGTTTTATTGGTAGTTGCTTATTTTGTTTATGGAAAAATTGTCGAAAAAATATTCGGCATAGATACCCAAAGACCTACGCCAGCCATCACAAAGGCTGACGGAGTGGATTATGTGCCCATGAAACCATGGAGAATATTTTTGATACAATTTTTGAATATTGCTGGTGTGGGACCTATTTGTGGGGCTATTATGGGAGCCCAATTTGGTACCGCTTCGTTTTTGTGGATAGTTTTTGGTAGTATTTTTGCTGGAGCGGTGCATGATTTTATTGCCGGTATGATTTCTCTACGCAATGACGGTTGCAGTTTGCCCGAAATTCACGGAAAATATTTGGGCAATGGCGTTAAGCAAATTATGCGAGCATTCACCATTTTGTTGATGATATTGGTGGGAGCCGTTTTTATTAATACGCCTGCAGTTTTGTTGAATACCAATTTTACCAGCGATTGGAATATTTATATTTGGATAGGTATTATTTTTGCCTATTATCTCATAGCAACCTTATTGCCAATAGATAAATTGATAGGCAAGTTGTATCCTATTTTTGGCATATTGTTAGTGGCGATGGCGGTGGCTATACTGATAGCCTTTGTTATATACAAACCAGACATACCAGAATTGTGGCACGGGCTTGCCAATAAGCATCCCCATGCGGATACTAATCCGATATTCCCTATGATGTTCATCTCTATTGCATGTGGGGCTATTTCGGGATTTCATGCCACGCAGTCTCCGTTGATGGCACGTTGTATGGTGAATGAAAAACAAGGTCGTCCCATTTTTTATGGAGCCATGATAACCGAAGGTGTTGTGGCATTAATATGGGCGGCAGCGGCAACGGTATTTTATCATAATCCGGAGTTGCACTCCTTGACCGTCAATCCGGCAACGGGGCAACAATTTGGCGGCAATGCTATGGTGGGTATTATCGCTAACAGGTGGTTTCCACCCGTAGTGGCCACCGTAACCATTATCGGAGTTATCAGTGCTGCTGTAACCTCCGGCGATACCGCATTAAGATCCGCACGTTTGATTGTAGCCGATTTTCTCAAATATGACCAAAAACCTATCAAAAACAGATTGTTTATTTCCATTCCTATATTTCTTTTGACAGCTGGTTTATTGGTGTTTAGTTTGACCGATGAAAAAGGATTTGATGTTATTTGGCGGTATTTTGCATGGAGCAATCAAGTGTTGGCGATGGTAACCTTGTGGGCAATAACCATGTATTTGGCCAAGAACAAGAAAATATTTATTATTACTTTCATTCCAGCCTTGTTTATGACTATGGTTTGTAGTACATTTATACTCATTAGCCAGAGTGGGGGATTGGGCTTGATGCCGATATGGGCTTACAGTATTAGCGGGTTGATAACTCTTGACGCTGGGGCTATTTTTGTTTTTTGGTTAGTGAAACACAGAAAACAAAGCATTGCAAAAGAAAAAGAATAATTTAATTAATCATAAAAAATATAGTATGACAAAAAAAATTTTATCGGTAATTTTAATTTCTATGTCTATGAATGTTTTTGCACAGCGGATTTTTAATATGGAAGATGTGTTTACCTCTCGAGAGATGTATCCGCAAAGTCTTCGACAATTGCAGTTTTATGCAAAGACAAATGCGTATGTGTATGTTCAGGGTGATTTGTTGCAAGCTACGGCTCCTTATACGGAAACTTCTGTATTGGTGGCATTGACAGATTTGCAGATAGCATTGGCGGCTTGCGGTGAAACTGTGTCTTCATTTCCGTCAATTGTATATTGGCTAAACGAACAAGAGTTTTATTGCTATTTCAGAAATAAACTTTTTGCTTACAATATCCAAGAAAAGAAAGCCGAATTGTTGTTTCAAATGGACAAAAAGGCAAACAATATAGTATGGGATTATGCTCATCAAAGGGTGTCATATACGGTGGGCAGCGATTTGATGGCAGGCATTTTCGGCCAAGAAGCCGTAAGAGTGAATGCCAATCAAGAAAAGGAAGTGAAGTATGGACATGTTGTTCATCGTAATGAATTTGGTATAAATAAAGGTTCGTTTTGGTCGCCAAAAGGCAATTGTTTGGCATTTTATCGTATGGACGAAAGTATGGTTACCGATTATCCTATTGTGAATACTACCACACGAATAGCGACATTGCAACAAGAAAAATATCCTATGGCAGGTCAAACAAGTCATCAAGTAACCTTGGGTGTGTATAATGTCAATAGTGGTAAGACCATTTATATGAAAACAGGGGAGCCTTTAGACCAATTTTTGTGCAGTGTTACTTGGTCTCCAGATGAACAATATATTTATATTGCTGTTTTGAATAGGGAACAAAATCATTTGAAGTTAAACAAATACAATGTACAAACGGGTGATTTTGTACAGACATTGTTTGAAGAAACCAATGCCCGCTATGTGGAACCCAGCGATCCCTTGTATTTTCTGCCAAACAATGCTTCTCAATTTATTTGGGTGAGCCAAAAAAGTGGGTACAAACATCTGCATCTGTATGATGTTTCCGGAAAAGAAATCAAACAATTGACCAAAGGCAATTGGGTCGTGATGAGTTTTGAAGGCTTTTCTTCCAAGGGCGACAAGGTGTATTTCACCTCCAACAAAGACGAAATTGTCGGACAACGTTTCTTTGTTTTGGATATGAAAACATCAAACATTCAACCGATATGCAATCAAGAGGGTACTCATACGGTGTTGCCATCGTCTGATGGAAAATATTTTATTGACAAATATAGTTCTTTGCATTTGCCTGCCAAAATAACGATACAAAACGCCAAGGGTAAAACGTTGGCAACGATATTGGAAGATACTATCGCATTGAAAGGTTTTGCTTTGCCGGAGGTGTCTATCGGTATGTTGAAAAACAACAATGGTGACAGTTTATATTACCGTTTGATAAAACCTATCAATTTTGACCCGAACAAAAAATATCCAGTCTTTTTTTATGTCTATGGTGGTCCGCATTCACAATTGGTTACCAACAATTGGATGAGTGGGGGGCATTTTCTCCACTATATGGCACAGAAGGGTTATGTGGTTTTTACTTTGGATAACAGAGGTACCGCCAATCGCGGTTTTGAATTTGAAAGTACCATTCACCGCCGATTGGGAACGGTAGAAGTCGAAGATCAAATGGTGGGAGTGAAATATCTGCAGTCGCTGCCCTTCGTGGATACAGATAGATTTTCCATAGACGGTTGGAGTTATGGCGGATTTATGACACTGACCTTAAAACTGCAACATCCGGAAGTGTTCAAGGTAGCTACCGCAGGTGGTCCTGTTATCGATTGGAAATATTATGAGGTAATGTACGGTGAACGCTATATGGATACTCCTCAAGAAAATCCAGAAGGATATAAAAACAATTCACTCTTGAATCAAGTGGAAAAGATAGACGGACATATTCTTATCATTCATGGAGCTGTAGACCCGACTGTGGTATGGCAAAATAGTCTGCAATTTTTGACAGAAGCCATCAAACACCGCAAACAAGTGGATTATTTCGTTTATCCAACCCATCAACACAATGTTATAGGGATAGATAGGGTGCATTTGTCACGCACTGCATAATAGAGATTAGCATTAATAGATTTTCTTTTACAAGGAGAATAGTAGTTGTAAGTCAATATCTTACAACTTTTTTTTTATTTTTTTTAAAAATCTATCATTTTGTATTGTTTTTTGTTATATCTTTGCAAGTGGAAAAGCGACAATAATTTGATGTCCCTTTTTGTGGGACCCTTTATTGTCGCTTTTTCTTATATTCAAAATCTGTTATACTGTATTCTACATAATTTTTATTAATAGTCATTCCAATAACTATATGTGCAATTCCAACGTTCTTTACTTCACAAGTTAAGAGCATTATATTTTCAAAGAAAAAATTTGTTTTTTGTGATTTACTTTTAGGTTTTGCGTTCTTTTTGTAGGGTTTCATATTAGCAATAATATATGGCATATAATATACTAATTCCGTTGATTTTTTTGAAATTGCAGCCTTATAAACAGTTTCTTTAAGACTGTTTGAATTAAAATAAACATCTACATTAAGAGCCTTGCAGAAAAATTTTTTTCCAACAAATTGGGATAAGTAGGAATTTAAAAACTTTTTCCAAACCTTTTTTCATTTTGTCCGTTTTAGTTTACATAATGTCAATTATGGGACAAAATGAAATATTTGAAATTCAATCGTTTGAGTTTATTTGAATTTATTGTATAAGTATAAGATTTATTTTACATAAAAAAGTTTTTATAAAAAAAAGCCTATAACAAAATGTTATAGGCTTTTTTCTGTGAAAAAATATTTTTTAGTGTCTTATGCGTTTTTTATAATTTTATCAATTTCTTCCAAATGTTCTTTAAAATGTCTGTCGGTAACTTTCAAATTATCTACGGTTCTGCAAGCATGCAATACCGTTGCATGGTCTTTGTTACCACATTGAGCACCAATTTGAGCCAAAGACAAATCCGTGTATTTTTTTGCAAAATACATCGAAGTTTGTCTCACTTGAACAATATTGCGTTTTCTGGAAGATGAAGACAATTCTGACACAGATACGCCAAAGTGATCGCATACAACTTTTTGTATATAATCAATTGAAATTTTGTGCGAAGTATTACGTACAAATCTATCTATCATTTGTTTAGCTAACTCTACGGTTATTTTTTGCTTATTCAACGAAGATTGAGCCAAAATGGTAATGATAGCCCCTTCAATTTCCCTGACGTTTGAAACAATTCTACATGCCAGATATTCAACAACTTCATCGGGAATATCAATGCCACTGCTATAGCATTTGGAACGAATGATTTTGGTTCTCGTTTCCTTATCCGGCGATTGCAAATCAGCGGCCAATCCCCATTTGAAACGGGACAATAATCTTTGGTCAAATTGTTGAATTTCAGCGGGAGATTTGTCTGCAGTGATAATTATCTGCTTGTGTTTCTGATGAAAAGCATTAAATATTTGGAAAAACATTTCTTGTGTATGCACTTTTCCTGCCAAAAATTGAATATCATCAATGATTAACATATCCAACATTTGATAAAAATGGAAGAAATCATCAAGCGTGTTATCATTAGATGCGTGTACGTATTGTCTTAGAAATGTAACAGAATCAACATAAAGCACCAAAGCGTCAGGAAAATTCACTTTGGTTTCCAAGCCTATTGCATGAGCCAAGTGAGTTTTGCCCAAACCAGAAGCCGAATAGATAAAAAAAGGATTGAATGCAGTTGTTCCGATGGGATTCGTTGCAATAGAATAACCTGCGGCACGTGCCAAACGGTTGCACTCCCCTTCTATAAAAGTATCGAAATTCAATTCTTTTTTTAATTGGGATTGTATGTTTATTTTCTTCAATCCGGGAACGACAAAAGGATTGATAATATCTTTTTCCCCTTTTTTCTTGTTCAGATTTTCATCCAAAGGTATATTGATATTATTATCCATTGTACCGACTCTGGTTGGGGGCAATGTCATTGAAGAATTGGCCACCAAAATTTTGTATTCCAATTTTCCTTCAGGTCCCAACACACGATTGATAGCACTTTTGAGCAATTTCCAATAATTTCCTTCTATCCATTCGTGATAATACAAACTTGGCACTTGTATAGTAAGGATATGGTTGTCTAAAGAAATGGCTTTGATTGGAGAAAACCAAGTGTTAAAACTTTCTTCTTCAATATTATCCTTTATAAACTTCAGGCATTCATTCCATGCTTCTTGTTCTGTCATTTCTTTTATGTGTGTTTCTATATGTTAATAATTTAGTCGGGAAAAATGTGTTTTGCAATAATTTTATCAAATATCAATTTGATTATCAAATGTATGACAAAAAAAACAATCTCATTTTTTCGACTATGCAAAGATACATATAAAAAGTTTAGAATAATTTTTTTTTACACTTGTTTTTTTCAAAAAAAAATGTAAATGTAGTTGTTGAAATTTTGTAAAATATTTTTAACCAAATATTTATGTGTTTACCACAAAATGACTTTTTTGAATTGTTGTAAAATATGTATGTTTTAATTTTGTTAAAAACTTTAAAAAGACACATACCTTTATTAATAGATAGTAATTGCATTTTTTATGTTATCTTTGCAAATAAAAAAGAAACAAACCAATGGCAAAACAAACAATAGGTATTCCACGTGGCACACGTGATTTTATGCCACATGAAATGATATGCAGAAATTATATTTTTGATATTATTCGTTCAACATTTGAACAATTCGGATATTTACCCATAGAAACCCCATCTATGGAAAATCTTTCCACTTTGATGGGCAAATATGGAGACGAAGGGGACAGATTGGTGTTTAAAGTGCTTAATTCTGGGGATTTTACGCCTGATATTAATTTAAATGAATCGCCGACAAAAATTGCCAGCCGCATTTGTGAAAAAGGCTTACGGTACGATTTGACGGTACCATTTGCCCGTTTTGTGGTGCAACATCAAAGCGATTTGACATTTCCGTTTAAACGTTATCAAATGCAACCTGTTTGGAGAGCCGACCGCCCTCAAAAAGGTCGTTATCGTGAGTTTTATCAATGCGATGCTGATATTATCGGTAGCGATTCTTTACTCAATGAGGTGGAACTTATACACATGATTGACACAGTTTTCCATAAACTGAATATGGAAGTCTGCATTTTGTTTAACAATAGGAAAATTCTTTCGGGCATTGCCCAATATATAGGCTATGAAGACAAAGTGATTGATATTACCGTTGCCATTGATAAAATGGAAAAAATCGGTCTGGAAAAAGTATGTGAGGAATTAAAAGAAAAAAGTATAGATGAAACTGCCATACAGAAACTAACTCCCATTTTGTTGTTAAGCGGAAACAATTACGAAAAAATCAATACATTAAAAGAAATACTGAAAGATTCAGATGTAGGGCTCACGGGTATTGATGAATGTTTGACTATTTTATCTTATATAGAAGACAAAAATTTATCTCCACAATGTGAAGTAAAATTGGATTTGACTTTAGCACGTGGATTAAATTATTATACGGGTACAATTTTTGAAGTGAAATCAAAACAAGTTCCCATTGGCAGTATTACCGGAGGCGGCAGATATGACAATCTGACAGGCATTTTCGGTTTAGATAATATGTCTGGTGTCGGTATTAGTTTTGGAGTAGAACGTATTTATGATGTTTGGAAAGAATTGAATCAAAATCAGGATGTGAAATCTCCTGTTAAAATCTTTTTTGTCAATTTTGGTGCCAAAGAAGAACGTTATTGTTTGCAAGCCCTCTATACATTAAGAAAAAATGGTATTGGTGCTGAAATATATCCCGAAGCAGTCAAGTTGCCAAAACAAATAAAATATGCAGATAATAAGCATATTCCATTTGTGGTTTTGGCAGGTGAAAATGAAATAAACCAACAGAAATTCACTGTCAAAAACATGCAGGAACATACACAAATGTTACTTTCTTTAGATGAATTGTTGAATTTAGTCAAATAATCGTATGAAAACTTACAAAATATTGAGAAAACCTTTGACATTTAAGGCTGTATATGAGATAATCAGAGAAAACAAAAAATTGGAATTATCTACAGAAGCTGTTTCAAAAATACAGCAATGTCGGGAATATCTTGACAATAAAGTAAAAAAAGACCCTACTCCCATTTATGGTGTTACCACAGGCTTCGGTTCGTTGTGCAACACTAAAGTTTCTGAACATGATTTGGAAAAGCTGCAAGAAAATCTAATGAAAAGTCATGCATGTGGCATTGGCGAAGAAGTACCGCAGGAAATTGTCCGTTTGATGATGCTGTTGAAAATACAATCGCTCTCCTACGGACATTCGGGAGTACAAGTGGCAACAGTACAACGGTTGATAGATTTGTATAACAATAGAATATATCCTATTGTATATCAACAAGGTTCGCTTGGTGCATCGGGTGATTTAGCACCTTTGGCTCATTTGTGCCTGCCATTGATTGGATTGGGCGAAGTGTATTTCCGCGGTAAACGTTATGCGGCTGCCGAAATCAACGCTAAATTTAAATTTGAACCGATCAAATTGAAATCCAAAGAAGGCTTAGCCTTGTTGAATGGCACTCAATTTATGTCAGCATATGGGGTTTGGTTGGTTTTGAAATCGGAAAAACTATCTGTTTTGGCAGACCTTGTCGGGGCAATTTCATTGGAGGCTTTCAATGGCAGAATAGAACCCTTTATGGAACAAGTGCATGTAGTTCGTCCTCATTTAGGACAAATAGAAACAGCCAACAATATAAACCAATTTCTGGAAGGTTCGGAAATTGCCAAACAACAAAAAAAACAAGTGCAAGACCCCTACTCTTTCCGCTGCATGCCACAGGTACACGGGGCAAGCAAAGATGCAATAGATTATGTTAAATCGGTATTTGAAACAGAGATAAATTCCGTTACGGATAATCCTACTATTTTTCCAAAAGAAGATTTGGTGATTTCGGCAGGTAATTTTCATGGACAGCCTTTAGCCATCAGTTTTGATTTTTTAAGCATTGCCATAGCTGAACTCGGCAATATTTCAGAACGAAGAGTATATCAACTGATAGACGGCAAACACGATTTGCCTTCATTTTTGGTGGCCAAACCCGGTTTAAATTCCGGATTTATGATACCTCAATATACTGCAGCAGCAATTGTCAATCAAAATAAATCATTGACAATGCCTTGCTCCACCGATAGTATAATTTCTTCACAAGGTCAAGAAGACCATGTAAGCATGGGGGCTAATGCAGCAACCAAATGTTTCAGAATTGTGGAAAATGTGGAAAAACTATTGGGTATAGAACTTTTCAATGCTGCTCAGGCTTTGGAATTTAGAAAACCATTGAAATCATCTCCTTTGATTGAACAAATTTTGGAAATGTACAGAACCCAAGTTCCATTTATTGAAAATGACACACTGATGTACGACAAAATGAAAGCAAGTACAGAATTTATTCAATATTTGGAAGAATGGTTTGAATGTGAATAAACAAAACAAGAAAATCTTAAACTCGTTGATATTTGCTGTTCAACGAGTTTTTTTCTGAAAAAATATAAGTGTTGCTATTCTGAAAAACTTATTTTGACAAAAAAACAATAAATTATGGATACAGTAACAGAACCCCAAGCGATAAAAAAGCAAGGTCGCTTCAAAAAAGTTATATTAGGTTTCATCTTAACCCTGTTTCTACTTTTGTTTCTTTTATTTGTTGTTGCCTTTGCTTTTGAAAGCAAGATAGCAGATTTGTTCCTGCAAAAGACCTATCAGTTTACAACAACGGAAATCACACACACAGATGTACATTTGAGCCTCTTGCGGAAGTTTCCTTCGGCATCGTTGGAAATAAAAGATTTGCATGCTCAAGGCAATTATAAGGACATATCGCTATTGCAAGCCGACAAAGTGTTTTTGCAATTCAATGTGCTGGATATTATCAAAGGCAATTATACCATTAAGAAAATAGAGATAGACAATGCTGTTTTCAATATGGTTATAGACAAAAAAGGAAAAAACAATTGGGAAGTTTTTATCACCGAAGACACCGTATCTGATGAAAATTTTCGTTTAGACCTCAGTGCTATTGAGCTGAAAAATATCGCTTACTGTTATATTGACCAACAATCCGATTTTGAATTTTCTTCTCATATCAACAATTTGAAAGCCAAAGGAAATTATGATAATCAAACTATTGCCGCTCAAGTGAACACCAAACTTGTGGTAACCCATATCTTAAATGCCAATGACACTATTGTCCGCCAACAAAATGTCAAATTTAATACTCAACTTAATCTGAATCTGAAAACAGATGTTTATCAAATTGAAAACAGCAACTTTGTTTTTGATTTTATGAAATGCAACATTGTTGCCAAATTGGCAAGTTGCGGAACTGACGATTATCTGTTGGAGGCAAAACTTTCAACCAACAAAGCCAATATCGCAGCCATGGCCAAGTTATTGCCAGACAGTATAAAAATGCAAACAACCAATTACAAACCCAAAGGCAACTTGAGTTGTACCATTAATATTAATGGATTGGTTGGAGAAAAAAGCACTTTCAACATCAATGGTAAATATCAAATTGACAATATGAATATATCCAACATTCAAACGGATATATCATTGAGCAAGATTAATGTTGAAGGCAGTTTTTCTACCCAAATACCCAACTATAAACCCCATACCAGCATAAATATCGATTATTTCACCGCCAACTTGAATCGTGGAAATATAAACGGAACTATAAACATTTCCGATATTGCTGCCCCTTTGGTGGATTTGAATGTGCAGGCAGAGTTAAAATTGCAGGATTGGCAAAATTTTATGCCTAAAACATATATACACCAAGCCAGCGGATATGCAGAAATTGCCTTAGCGTTCAAACATAAATTCCAAAATACCAAAAATATTTCTCCATTGGAATTGAATCAATCGACCATACAAGGCTATGCCCTATTTAAAAAAGTGGATTTTCAAATGAAAGAAAATGATTTTGCTTTTGAAAACTTGAATGGAAAATTTGTTTTCAATAACCAATATATTGAAGCCGAAAAAATAGAGGGAACCATCAAAGGCAACGATTTTGAACTCAATGGGCGGATAGAAAATATTTTCCCCTATTTGCTGCAATCCAATCAGGATTTGAAAATTATTGCCAAACTAAATCTCAAACATTTTAATTTGGATAAATTTTTGGAAGCCACCCCGACAGAAAACAGCAAAAGAAACACGGACAAACAGCAACTGACGTTCCCGCAACAAATATATTTTGACTTTAATTTTCATGCTGACAAAATCACCTATCGGAATTTTGAAACCCAAGCCACTTCATGTCAAGCTATTTTGACAAACAACACTTTGTTTCTGCACAATTTCACTGCAGACGCTTTTAAAGGCAATTTGCAGACCAATGGAAAAATTGTTCAGAAAAATGAAAATGTGTTTGACATTTCCTGCCACGCCGATATGAAAAATATTGATATCGAACGCTTGTTTTATTCATTCTCCAATTTCGGGCAAAAAGAATTGACCAACAAAAATCTGAAGGGAACAGCCAACTGTACGGTCGATTTTAGTACGCAAATGCAGCAGGATTTGAGCATACTGGAAAAAACATTAAAAACAAACGCCGTCATTGAAATAGAAAATGGTGAACTCAACAAGTTCAAGCCTTTGGAATCACTGTCCAAATTTGTGTCGTTGAGCGAATTGAATAATATAAAATTTCAAAAATTAGCCACCACAATAAAAATTGCCAACAGAACCATTTCCATTCCTGAAATTGACATTAAAAACTCCGCTTTGAATCTGACCCTGTCTGGTAATCACACTTTTGACCATGATATAGATTATCATGTTGTAGTTTCGTTACAGGAACTCTTATCAAAAAAACTTGCCAATAACAAAAAGAAACGCAAACAAAGAGAAGATTTCGGCGATGTGGTTGATGTAAATACAAGCATTACCTATCTGTACATAAAAGCAACAGGCAACTTGGACAACCCCAAATTCGGTTGGGATACACAGTCGGCTAACCATGGACTGAACAAGAAGATTTCTGCTCAAAAAGAAGAAATCAAACAAGCTAATACAAAAAAACAGCAGAACATTCCGACATCAGCATACCCGAAACCGACATCGCAAAAACAACCCGATTTGGAATTGGATGAAGACTGGTAATTGTGAAAAATGAAAATTGAAAGGTTATATTTTTTATAACCTCTTCTCCATTCACATTTTACCTATATTACCAACAGAAAAAAAATCGAACAATATTTTGTTCGATTTTTTTTCTGTACAATTAACAACTGACTTATAAATAAATATCTCTTTCTCCTTTGTCTATTTTTTGTACATTTTCTTGTACTGTTTTTTGTAGATTTTCATTTTGAATTTGTTTAATTAATGTTTCCATCAATTTCAAACCTTTTTCCCGCGTTGCGGGACTTGCAAAATCGTTCAGATATTCTCTAAATGTAAACAACCCGTTCGGCATACAGAATTGTTTTATCAAGCCGGGTTTTGCCAAATCCATAAAATCGTTACCGACTCTACCCTTTCGGTAACAACCCGTGCAGAAAGAAGGGATATATCCGCCGTCAATCATATCGGAAATCACTTCATCAAGGCTACGATGGTCGCCCAAAGAAAATTGGCTACCAGTACCTTCTTCTTCATCACTATATGCTCCCGGATTGGTGCGAGAGCCTGCAGAAACTTGACTTACACCATATTCAATCAATTCATTTCTAATCTTATCGTTTTCTCTGGTGCTGAGAATAATACCTGTGTAGGGCATAGCAATACGAATGATAGCAATAATTTTCTTGAAATCATCATCAGAAACAGGATTAGGAATATGTTGTGTAAATTCCACGCCATCAGCAGGTTCAATTCTTGGAAAACTAATAGTATGAGGTCCACACCCAAAAACACTTTCCAAATGTGCAGCGTGTTCAACCAAAGCCAAAATTTCAAATCGGTAATCAACCAAACCAAACAAAACGCCCAAACCAACGTCATCTATTCCGCCTTCCATAGCCCTATCCATTACCAAAAGCCTGTTTTCATAATCTGCTTTTGGACTGCCGGCAGGGTGAAATTGTTGATATGCAATTGGGTCGTATGTTTCTTGGAAACAAACGTATGTACCTATTTTTTCCGCTTTTAGTTTGCGAAAATCTTCCACAGACATTGGAGCCAACTCCACGTTGATTCTACGAACATAATCTTTGCCATGTCGGGCAGCGTATGTTCTTCGTATGGCATTGCAAATATAATCAATGTCATTTCTTGGTGATTCTCCGCAAATCAACAAAATTCTTTTATGACCTTCTTTGAGCAAGGTTTTTGTTTCTTGTTCAATTTCGTCCATATTCAGCACTTTTCGTTTGATAGTTTTATTATCTCTGCGGAAAGCACAATACAAACAGTTGTTGACGCATACGTTTCCAGTATAGACAGGAGCAAACAACACCAAACGCTTGCCATATATTTCTTCTTTAGCATATTTGGCAACTTGCATAATCTTGTGAATTTGGTCTTTGTCTTTTACCCGCAACAACAAGGCAACATCTTCTAAAGATAAGCCTTTCAATGCTTTTGCTTTTTCCAAAACCTTGTCCAACTCTTCATTGGTTGGCACAGAACCTTCTATTAGTTGATAAAGTTTCTCTCTATCAATGAAATTTTTGAATTTTTCTTGCATTATTATATTGTTTTTATAAGAATAGACCTGACTTTTACGCCTTTTATTCTTCCTAATTTTCCTGTAAATGAATTGATATTGTCAGCAGTACTTTTGACAATTAAAGAAATGATAAACAATTGTTCTTCACGTAAAGGCATTCCATTGCGTGAGTAAATCATATCAGCATTTGCACTTAGCAAATGATTGACTTGTTCTGTTGCCTCTTTGTCGGTAATGACAATATTAATACTGCCTATTTGCTTTTCCATCAGTTGTTTACTTTTGAATCAGTAGAATAAAATTATGTTCTTTAGAGACGATATAATCCTCTCTTCAGCAATGTTGCAAAGATAATACTTTTTTTAACATAAAACGATAAAAATTTATTTATTTTTTCGCATAACATCTTCAATTTCTTCCACAGCGAGAGGTACCTTTTCCATTAGGTCGATAGGTTTGTCATTGACAAGCATCATGGTTTCAATTCTAATGCCAATTTGTTCTTCAGGCACATACAATCCGGGTTCACAACTCAACACCATCCCATAATCAAAAATGGTATCTTTTGTCCCGACATCATGTACATCTAAGCCAACAAAATGAGCCACGCTGTGTATAAAGTATCGCTTTACGGAATCAAATTTATGTTTTTCGTTTTCAATATCTTTTTTGTTTATCAAATCTATGTTTAACAGTTCATCTTGCATCTTTTCAAGCACCAAACTTTGAATTTTGTTGCAAGACATTCCGGGTGTATAATATGTTCTTGTCAAACGGAATACTCGTTCACATATTTGATATAATTCTTTTTGTCTTTTGGTAAAAATTCCATTTATAGGTATAGTTCTACTTAAATCGCTGGCATAATTGGCATATTCTGCCCCCATATCAACCAATAACAAATCTCCATTTTTGCAAATTCCATTATTCATATTATAATGTAAAACGCAAGCATTTTTGCCTGCCGCCACAATGGGGGAAAAACTATGTCCAATAGCCTTGCGAGTCAAAAATCCGCGATAAATCTCCCCTTCTATCTCATATTCTGTAAGATTTGGTTTTATTTTGGTTAATAAATCTTGAAATGTTTCTGCGGTAATATTGCAAGCCTTTTGCAATAAATCCATTTCCAAAGGCGATTTTCGCAAACGCAAATTCTCTACAATTGGACACAATCGTTTATAATGCAATAATGGATATGCCGATTGTAATTTTTGGTATAATTCAAAATTGTTATCCTGAATAATTGAAAATCCCTGTTTATTTTCAATTATATCCATATAAATATGTTCACAAGAAAGAATAATTGCGGGCAATGTTTTTTCAAAATCCTCATACAATTTCACGTTGTTTATGCCAGAAATTTTCCTTGCTTCTTCTTTTGATAGTTTGTTGCCACTCCATAGATGGTCTTTTTCTGTTGTATGTTGTTCAATAAATAACATTTCCCTAAGATCGGCATTGGAGTGTTGTGGACAAAGCACCAAAATAGCATTGGCTTGGTCTATACCGCACAGATAAAAGAAATCAGCATGTTGTCTGAATGGAAAACATTGGTCTCCATTGCGATATATATTTCCATTGGCACATACAATCACTATACTATTTTCTTCCAAACAATCAACAAGTTGCTGCCGATTGTGTATAAAAAGATGATTATCTATTTGTTCGTATTTCATTTTCCTTAATAAATATACCGCAAAGGTATCATATTTTTTCAGATTTTTGCCGCTCTTTTTATGTATTTGAAAATTTTATGTTATCTTTGCAAAATTAAAAAAAATACGAAAAACAAGAATGAATAAGAAAATTGCAATCATCATATCCATAGGTTTGTTTGCACAAGGTCTATTGTTTGGGCAAAGTACTCGACCACGCAGGGTAGATTTGTCAATATTTGCCGGACCTACTATATCATGGGCGTCTTCCCGCACCGAGGGTTTCAAATCGGGTGGAGCCGCTGTCGGTGGAGTATATGGTATCAATACCGATATTAATTTGGTGCAAACCGCAGAAAATTACTATTTTCATTTAGGTATTAATGCAAGACATATTCGCTCAAAATTGAATTATACCGATAATTATATTTTGGAAGACAAGGCGGCAAAGACTACAGAATATATATCAAAAGCCTCCATTGCTTCCACCTATAATATGATATATTTAAGCATTCCTACAGCTATCAAATTGCGTACCAATCCATTTGGAAACTTTGTAATATTTGGGGTTGTCGGTTTGGAACACGGCATTTGTTTGTCTTCAAGGGCTAATGATAAAATTACTTATACACAAAATGAAAAAGATGAAGTGGTAGCTCGCAAAGATAAAGTGGATATGTATTCTAAAACATCGTTTTTTAGAGAATCTTTGTATATATCTTTTGGTGCGGAATATATTATTCGCGACAATACCCGAGCTTTTGTTGCCATAGCATTTGATAATGGATTCAATAATATTTTTCGTGGGAAAAAATATATAAATGAAGTTTATGATGAAAAAGTAAATGCCAAATCTCATAGTTTTGAGTTTCAATTTGGATTCTTTTTCTAATAAAATATAAGGCCATGTAGTTCAGCTGAATAGAACGTCAGATTCCGGTTCTGAAAGTCGGGGGTTTGAATCCCTCCATGGTCACAAGATAAAACAATGAACAAACAATCCTCTTTTTTAGAAAATATCAATTCCACTTGGACATTGTTTTTAGATAGAGACGGTGTTATCAATCGCAAACTTCCCAACGATTATGTAAAAACCATTCCCGAATTTGTTTTATTAGACGGGGTTTGTGAAGCAATAGAAAAATGTTCGCAAATATTTAAATATATTTTTCTTGTTACCAATCAACAAGGTATTGGAAAAGGTTTGATGACAGAATATGATTTAACTGTTATTCATAATTTTATGCAGGAAAAGTTAAATCATCGCATTACAAAAATATACCATGCTCCACACTTGGAAAAAGAACATAGCGAAATGCGAAAACCAGCTATTGGTATGGCATTACAAGCAAAAAATGAGTTTCCTGATATTGATTTTTCCAAATCCATTATGGTGGGCGATTCTTCTTCGGATATGCTATTTGGACATAATGCCGGAATGAAAACCGTATTTATCACCAATGGAGAAAATAAAGATGTTGTTTGTGATATAGCATTTGAAAATTTATATGATTTTTCACAACATATTGATTAGTTGATAGAAAAATCAAGAAGAAAAAAAACTTTTCATTTTACTGTGTTTAGTCAAAAAAATATGCTATTTTTGCAAAATCATATATTAAACATTGTATAAGAAGCAATATGCAGGATTTGAAACTTTTACTATATCAAACTGAAAATCGTGTGTTGTTGCTGACAGAAAAATACAATAGTTTGGCAGATGAAAATAAACAATTAAAAGAAAAAATAGCAGCATTAAAAGAAGAAATAAACATTTTAAATATAAAAAATAAAGAACAAGCAGAAAATATCGTCAATTATAAACTTAAATCCATAATAACAGAAAAACAGACAACAAAAGATATTAAGTTGAAAATAAATGAATTAGTGCGGGATATTGATGCTTGTCTAAAAATGATAGATGAATAAGATGTCGGAAGAAAAAAAGTCAATAACATTACATATAGCACAACAAGCCTTTAAAATGAACATTCCAGTTGAACACGAGGAAATGTATCGAACAGCAGAAAGACGTATTCATCAATATATGAGAACATTGTCTGAAAAAACAAATATTACCGATAATTTTACATTGTTGGGATATGCTGCAATAAATTTTGCTTTAAATGAAGTCAATCTTATTGGAAAGCAAAAATTTGTTGATAATGATTTAAAAGATTGTTTGAAAAAAATACAAGAAGTTGTTAATGAAGCATTAGCAAAATCTTAATTTTTACGTTCTTTGTTTTATATAAAAAAGGAATTACCGCACAAAACCTTTCGTTTGTTAAACTCAACAAATAAACAAACAAAATAGCTGTCTCAGAGTAAATAAAGACATTCGATTTGTATCGAAACACTTGACATGCTTTGGCATCTATAAACTTAATGATAATGGAGTTTAAGTAAGCCATTCGGTTTTGTGCGTTTTTTTATTAATGAAATATTTATTAATGAAATAAATAAATTAATTAAAATAAAAAATATATAATAAAAGTATGAATAATTCAATAATAATAGTTATTTGCCTTGTAATCGGCATTGTAGTAGGTGGTCTACTTGCCTTTTTTCTAATCAATCAATTGTGGAAATCCAAGAAAGAAAAAACTATAGAAGAGGCCAAAAAAGAAGCAGAATTGATAAAAAATGAAAAGATTTTACAATCAAAAGAAAAGTTTCTGCAATTAAAAACCGAACACGAGAAAATGGTGGCAGAAAAAAACAAACAAATTGCGGCTTCTGAAAACAGAATAAAACAAAAAGAAGCCACCCTATCTCAAAAACAAGAAACTATTCAAAGAAAACAAACCGAATTGAATCAATTGCAACAATCTTTGACACTTCAAAGAGAAGGCGTTGAAAAGAAAAAAGAAGAACTTGACAAACTTATCAAGCAACAGCAATCGTTGTTGGAAAATGTATCTGGTCTTTCTGTTGAAGAAGCCAAAAAAGAATTGATAGAAAGTCTTAAAGATGAAGCCAAAGCAGAATCAGTAAATCTGATAAAAGATATTATTGACGAAGCTAAATCAAATGCAAATCTTGAAGCTAAAAAGATTCTGATAAAAACCATACAAAGAACTGCTGTAGAAAATACACACGAAAATTCTGTCTCTGTTTTCAATATTGAAAATGAAGAAATTAAAGGAAGAATTATCGGTCGTGAAGGTAGAAATATCCGTACATTGGAATCATTAACCGGTGTTGATATTATCATAGATGACACACCAGATGCTATTGTTTTGTCAAGTTTTGACCCGGTGCGTAGAGAAATAGCTCGTTTGTCTTTGGAAAAATTGGTATCAGACGGACGTATTCACCCTGCACGTATAGAAGAAGTGGTAACAAAAACTAAACGTCAAATAGAACAAGAAATAGTTGAAATAGGCAAACGCACTACAATTGATTTGGGCATACATGGTATGCACCACGAATTGATAAGGTTGATAGGAAAAATGAAATATCGTTCCTCTTATGGGCAAAATCTATTGCAACACTCCAAAGAAGTTGCCACATTATGTGCAACAATGGCCGCAGAATTGGGCTTGAATGTCAAATTGGCCAAAAGAGCAGGGTTATTGCACGATATAGGAAAAGTTCCTGACAATGAACCCGATATGCCTCACGCAGAATTGGGTGCAAGTTTGGCAGAAAAATTTAAAGAAAAACCTGAAATTATCAATGCCATTGCTGCACACCACGATGAGGTGGAAATGCAATATTTGATAGCACCTATTGTTCAAGTATGTGATGCGATTTCAGGAGCACGCCCTGGAGCCAGAAGAGAAGTTGTAGAAGCATACGCCAAACGACTAAAAGATTTGGAAGAATTGGCACTCTCCTACTCTGGCGTAACAAAAACCTACGCTATACAAGCAGGTCGTGAACTTCGCGTCATTGTTGGTGCCGATAAATTAACTGACGAACAAACCAAAGTACTTTCTTTTGATTTGTCCAAAAAAATTCAAAATGAAATGACCTACCCTGGACAAATAAAAATTACAGTAGTACGAGAAACCAGAGCCGTTAGTTACGCTAAATAAGATGTTTTCATATTTTACTGAATTGATATTTGAAAAGACCGGCAAATGTCGGTCTTTTTTTATATCATTATTTTTTGTAGGAAAGGAGCTGTTGGTGAATTTTTACATTTTATCAAATCTTCAGGGGTTCCCTTGAATATGACATTTCCACCATTTTTACCGCTACTTGGACCTAATTCTATAATCCAATCGGCCAACTTAATTATCTCTAAATTATGCTCAATAACAATCACAGAATGTCCTTGCTCTATCAAAGCACGAAAAGTTTGATAGAGTTTAGATATATCATGACTATGCAGCCCTGTTGTTGGTTCATCAAAGATAAACAAATTTCTTTGCTTATTGCTTGATTTTGATAAGAAATAGGCTAATTTTACCCTTTGTGCCTCACCCCCAGACAAAGAAGATGAACTTTGTCCTATTTGTATATAATCCAAACCGACAGCTTTTAATGGATAAAGGTCTTCTAATATTGCTTTTGTGGTTGTAGATACTGGTAAGGATTCAAAGAAATCAATAGATTCATTAACTGTCATTTGCAAAACATCAAAGATAGTTTTACCATTTATTTTTACATCTAAAACCTCTTCTTTGTAACCTGTTCCATGACATTCTTCACAAGGTAATTCTACATCGGACATAAATTGCATTTTTATTTTTATTGCTCCATCTCCCGCACAAGCTTCACAACGTCCGCCTTCTACATTAAAAGAGAAAAAACTTGATTTGTAGTTTCTTGCTTTTGACAAAGGTTGATTGGCATACAAGGCACGAATGTGGTCAAACATCCCAATATATGTTGCTGGATTGGAACGCGAAGAACGCCCGATGGAACTTTGGTCAACCAATTGAACTGCTTGTATTTGATTCATGTCACCGCAGAGACTATTCGTTGGGCAATAGGTATCTACAAGAAATGATTCCAATTGTTTTTTTAATTCTGGATATAAGATACCGTTTATCAAAGAAGATTTGCCACTACCTGAAACACCTGCAACAACTGTGAGTACATTAAGCGGTATATCTACTGTAATGTTTTTCAAATTATGCAGTGTCGCATTTTTGATAGTTAGTTGATATTTAAACTTTAATCGTTTTTGGGGTACTGCTATGTTTTTTGTTTTATTTAAATATTGAGCAGTAATACTTTGCTGATTTTTTAGCAATTGATTAAGTTTCCCTGCAAAAACCACTTCTCCGCCCAAACGCCCTGAATAAGGACCAATATCTACAATATAGTCTGCTGCTCTCATCATTTCTTCGTCATGTTCCACCACGATAACGGTATTGCCTATATCTCTCAATCTTCGCAATAAACTTATAAGTTTTTGTGTATCAACACTATGTAAACCAATACTTGGCTCATCTAAAATATAAAGGGCTCCCACTAAGTTACTTCCTAAAGAAGTAGCTAAATTGACACGTTGGGCTTCCCCACCAGACAAACTTGAAGACAAACGGTTCAAGGTTAGGTAATCTAAACCAAGGTCGCAAAGAAATGTTATTCTTGTATTGATTTCATGTATTAAAAAATCAGCGATTTGCTGTTCTGTCTCTGCTTTGAATTTCAAATGATCAAAAAATACTTTCAATTCTCCCAAAGGCATTGTTACCAAATCTAAAATAGTTTTATCTTTTATTTTCACATAATTGGCATCCTTCGCCAATCTCCCGCCATGACATTCCGTACATATTGTATGGCCTTTGTATCTTGATAAAAGTACTCTATATTGAATTTTATAAACTTGTGTTTCAACCCATTTAAAAAATCCATTAATACCTGGTATATCATCATTTCCTTCCCACAATAGGCGATATTCCGCTTCTGACAAATCTTTTATAGGTTTATGTATAGGAAAATTGTATTTTCTGGCATGTTTAATTAATATGTCTTTAAATTCACTCATTTTTTCTCCATGCCAACAAGCAACAGCCCCATCATATACCGATAAGTTTTTGTCAGGAATAACAAGGTCTGGTGAAATGCCATTTATTTCTCCTGTTCCATTGCACGTTGGACATGCTCCATACGAATTGGTAAAGGTAAACATATTGGGATTAGGTTTGCGGAATACAATACCATCGGCTTCAAATTTATTTGAAAACGTGTGGTATTTTTTATTTTTGTCTTTATCCAAAACGCAAATAACACAATTACCATTACCTTGAAAATATGCAGTTTCAATAGATTCTGCTATTCTGGAATGATTTTCGGCACTATTATCAAGGGTACATCTGTCTATCAACAAATAGACTTTATCTTTAAAATTTTTTTGTTTAGCAGTTTGAATATCAACTATTTCATCAGCGACAAATAATCTACTAAAACCCATGCTTTCAATAGTTTCAAGGTTTTTTACAAATTCAATTTTGGTCAATTTTGCCAAAGGAGCCAAGATGATAACACGATTAGATGGGTCAAGATTAAATAAAAAATTGCAAACATCATTTACCGAATCTCTTTTTACTAATTTTCCGCTAATTGGAGAATATGTCTGTCCCAATCGGGCAAAAAGTAATTTAAGGTATTCATATATTTCGGAACTAGTTCCCACTGTAGAACGTGAATTGTGGGCGTAGGTTTGCTGTTCTATCACAATTGATGGTGGAATACCTTCCACATAATCGATGGCAGGTTTAGATATTTTTCCTAAAAATTGTCGAGCATATGCACTTATACTTTCAATATATCTGCGTTGTCCTTCTGCATAAATGGTATCAAAAACCAATGATGATTTGCCACTTCCAGATACACCTGTAATAACAATTAATTGATTACGTGGCAATTTTAAATCTATATTTTTAAGATTATTTACCCGTATTCCCTTTAAATAGATATATTCTTCGTTTTCTTTTTTCATACTTACAAATTATTGTTTGACAATTTTTTTGTAATATGTTTTACCTAGTTCATCGGTTATTGTTATAAAATAAAGCCCAGAAGCTTTATTTTTTAGCGATAACGTATGTAAACCTACATTTAAAGTATTATTATAAATTTCACTTCCTAATTGATTGAATATTTTAATATTAGATTTTTCTAAAACATTGATTTTAATCACATCATTAGTAATAGTCGGATAAATAAAATAAGTATTTTCTTCTATAGGCATTATGGCTAAATTATCTTGTTGTAATAACAAATAAGCTTTCCAAAAATTGGGAATACCATTGCCTATCAAAGTATCTGCACGTCCATAATGTGAAGCACTCTGTATGATTGCCTGCATAATATCTTGTGCGGTATAATTAGGAAAAGCCTGCCACAAACAAGCGGCCATACCTGAAATCAAAGGCGTGGCAAAAGAGGTTCCTGCTACATTTTCATTAACATATCCCCTATAATCAATACAAGTACACCCCTCACCTAAGGCAGCAACCGATGGCTTAATAATTGAAAAATTAAGACTTCCCCTTGAACTAAATGATGTAACTATAGAGTCTCTATCCACAGCGGCAATAGACAAAACATCTTTACCATCTGCAGGAGTAGAAATATATTTCCAAGGTTTATCACCTAAATTACCTGCGGCAATAACAACAATTGTATTTTTGCGAGCTAAACGAGAAGCGGCAATAGATGCAACAGAATGCAAGCCATCCAAATCTTCATAATGATAACTCTCCAGATTATCATCAAATGTCGTATGACCTAAAGACAAATTGACTACATCAACACCAAGACTATCACATATTTCCATTGCTCTAACCATGAAAAATTGTTCTATACGATTTTCGAAACAAATTGCTTCCGTTCGTATTAAAACATAGTCAGCATAAGGTGCTGTTCCCACTCTATTGTACGGCTGATTGGCTGCCATTATAGAAAGTACATTTAAACCATGATCACCCCAACAACTAGATTCTTTGATATAATCATAAGAATATTTCACATGATTTCTGTACCATTCTTTACTAAAATCCAATGTATCTACTCCTCCAAAATCTGCATCAATCACAGCAATATTCATATTTTGTCCTTGATAATCAGCGTTATGCAAATATTGACCTGAAAACATCGCTATTTGATGATACATCAAACCATAATAGGCAGAATCCAACAAAAGCGTTGGATAGACAATTGTATCTATCGGTTTGAATGTTTTGGTTGTTGGTGGATATAAATCATCATTTGTTAGTAAATAAGCAACATCTATGTTTTTTAAACTATCAACTTGATAAACAAATTTTTGTTTTTCTATCAAAGGAATAACATCTGCAGTGGCTGAAATAACTGCATAATTGAACCATTTTGATGTTGTTATTAAATTTATTTGTGTATCCAATGCCAATATGGTATCAATATATGGTTGATAAACAGGACAATCTTCCACTTTTGCCATATCAGTATGATAAAAATATCGTTTTTCCAAGGCTTTGGTGGAAATATAAGACGAAATACTATCTGCATGATAATTAGGCTTATCCATAAACAAAATAACCAAATATTGTTTGCTGTTTTGCGAAAAACCCGTTAAAACAACAAACAATATAATGATATTTAGAAAAAATTTTCTCATTTTGTTCTAATGTCCTAAATTAAAAGCAAGAGCATCACTCACATTTTCAAAATAATGAAAATTCAATCCTGAAATATATTCTTTTTCAATATCTTCCACATCTTTTCTATTGGCGGCAGGTAATACCAAGGTGGTGATATTTTCCCTTTTGGCTGCCAAGATTTTTTCTTTTATGCCACCAACAGGCAAAATCTTTCCACGCAAAGATATTTCACCTGTCATAGCAACATTTGGTCGAATAGCAGTGTTGGTAAATACAGAAGTCATTGCGGTCAGCATTGTAATGCCTGCCGAAGGACCATCTTTTGGAGTTGCACCTTCTGGCACATGTACATAAACATCAACATTAGCAAAATCAATTGTTGTGTTTAATGTATCGGCATGGCTTTTAATGTATTCATATGCAATGGTTGCAGATTCTTTCATCACATCGCCCAAATTACCGGTTAAAACCAATCCGCCTTTCCCGTTTTTGGCAACAGCTGTTTCTACAAACAAAACTTCTCCCCCTACCGATGTCCAAGCCAAACCTTTGGCTACACCTATGGTATTTTCTTGGAAATCCTGTGTGCGTTTGAACAAGGGAACACCTAATATCTCTGCCAAATCGTCTTTTTTCACTGCTTTGGTAGTTTTTTTGTTTCCAACAATACAAAATGCTCTATGACGAACAATTTTAGCAATCATTTTTTCCAAAGTTCTCACCCCTGCTTCTCTTGTATAATCGGAAATTATTTGTTCTATTATCTTATCGGAGAAAGATATATCTTTGGCTTTTAGTCCGTTGGCTTTTATTTGTTGGGGAATAAGATGGCGTTTAGCTATCATAATTTTTTCTTCTAACAAATAACTGCTCAACTCAATAATTTCCATTCTATCTCTTAACGCAGGAGGTATGGTACTCAATGTGTTAGCCGTTGCAATGAACAATATATGTGATAAATCAAAAGGAGTTTCAATATAATTGTCATTAAATTGTGTATTTTGTTCTGGATCAAGTACTTCAAGCATAGCCGCAGAAGGATCGCCTTGACCATTCATTCCGGATAACTTGTCTATTTCATCTAAAACAAAAACAGGATTGGCACTACCAGCTTTTTGTAAATTTTGTACAATACGTCCTGGCATTGCACCGATATAAGTTTTGCGATGTCCCCTAATTTCAGCTTCATCTCTGACACCCCCTAATGACATTCTGACATATTTACGGTTCATTGCACGGGCAATTGATTTTCCCAAAGACGTTTTGCCGACTCCCGGAGGCCCAACAAAACAAAGAATTGGGGCTTTCATATCACCACGCAAATGCAAGACAGCCAAATGTTCTATAATTCTTTCTTTTATTTTAGCCAAACCGAAATGGTCTTCATCTAAAATTCTTTGAGCCTCTGCCAAATCCAAAGAATCTCGAGTATATTCATTCCATGGCAAATCTAACAAGGCTTCCAAATAATTTAGTTGCACATTCATGTCTGCCGAAGCCGGGTGCATACGTTGTAGTTTTTCCAATTCCTTATCAAAATGTTCTTGGGTGGTTTTATCCCACTTCTTTGCTTTTGCCTTTTTTTTCAAATCCTTAATAAGTTGTTGGTCCTGACCATTTTCTCCAAGTTCATCTTGAATGGCTTTCATCTGTTGATTCAGAAAATATTCTTTTTGTTGTTTGTCCAACTCTATTTTTGCTTTATTCTGAATCTTTGCTTTCAATTGCACACCTGCCAATACTAAAGCCATTTGTTCCAATACCATGTCTGCCCTCTTCAGCATATTGGTTGTTTCTAAAATACGTTGTTTAATGGTAGTAGAAATCGGAAGATTTGAAGCTATAAAATTGAGTATAAATACATTATTATTAGACTTTGCAAAAGCCGTCAATAATTCATCAGGCACATCAGCTCCTGCAGACAATTTAAAATATTGTCCCATCATATCCACCAAAGTGGCTATTGTAGCTTTAAAATCTTCATTATTTGATATTAATGGGTCAAAATCGTTATAATCCAACTCTTCTACATCTGCCCTAAAATATCCTACATAATGATATTTATCTTCAAAAGCATCGTATATCTTTGATACCGAAAATACTCTTAAACCTTGCAAAAGCACAGTTTTTGTTCCATCGGGCATGGAAAACAATTTGAGTATTCGTGCGGAAGTTCCCACTTTATACAAATCCTTTGATTTGGGATTATCGATATATTCATCTTTTTGTACAACGGTACCAATAATGGTTCCTTCTTTATAGGCTTCTTCTATCAAGGTAAGAGATTTATGTCTGCCTATTGTTACAGGAACAACTATACCGGGAAACAATACAATATTGCGAAGAACTAATAAAGGTATATTGTCCGGTAATGATGTATTCATCATTTCTTGCAAGTCTCCTTCACTCAACATGGGAACAATCCCACCTCCCTCTTGATTAAGAATATCTTTTAATTCTTCGTCGTTATTAATTATTTTTACTTTTTTTGCCATAATTATCAGTTATAAAAGACAAATTTTGTCTATGTTTAGTATTTGTGTCTAAATTCTTCCGTTTGATTATATACGGAGTACAAAATTTGTCCATCTAATTCATTAAAAACTTTATTTCTTCGTTTATATACTTTTGCTGCTACATCTAATGCGACATCTAGTTTATAGTCTGATATATTGGTTGTTCCGCCTCCCCAATGAAATGATGGATAGAAATTGCGTTGATAGCCGGAGCCAAAAATATTAGCAGAAACCCCAACAACCGTTCCCGTATTAAACATAACATTAATACCACATTTGGAATGGTCTCCCATCATCAAACCACAAAACTGCAAGCCTGTCGGTCTAAAGCCTCTTGTAGGATAATTCCATAATTTTACAATACTATAGTTGTTTTTCAAATTAGATGTATTGGTACCAGCTCCTATATTGCACCATTCGCCCAAAACAGAATTGCCCATAAAACCATCATGAGCTTTGTTGGAATAGCCAAAAATTACAATATTGCTGACTTCACCGCCAACTTTGGAATAAGGTCCTATAGTTGTTGCTCCATATACTTTGGTACCAATTTTCAGTTGTGCATGTTCCAACAATGCACAACTACCTCGTATTACAGAATTTTCCATTACTTCTGCATCTTTGCCAATATACACCTTGGCATTTTTGGCATTGATAATCGAACATTCAACAATTGCCCCTTCTTCTACAAAAACATTTTCAGGACAAAAAACTGTATTCGTTGGACTTATAGGTTGTGATACACGTCCTTTAGTCAATAAATCAAAATCTATTTGTATTTCTTCTTCATTTTTAGAAAAAATATCCCATAAATGATAAATTGTCGTATAGTTTCTGGAAAATTCTACAATTTCTCCACGATAGTCTTCTATATCATGTGGTATTGTTTCAACTCTATGGGCAATAACTTCTTCACCTTGTGTTAATGTTTGACCTAACTTTAAAGACATAACCGCTGCAAACAATTCATATGTAGGACAAATTGAAGCATTGATTAATAAATTGTCATCATTGGTAATCAATGGATATTTGGGTGTGAGATAGGCTTGCGTTAAAGTTGAACTAAATCCCCCTATTCGTTTTTCCCATTTTTCACGAACGGTCAAAATCCCCACTCTAATATCAGCCTGCGGACGTGTAAAAGTGAAAGGCAATAAATCACCTCTATGTTTATTATCAAATAAAATTACATTCATAATCTTTGCAAAGATAGCATAAAAATCAATTCAAACAAGATTCTATCACCTAAAAATGAATTAATCATATTGAAAATCAATATATTTAGTCTTTGTTGCTGAAAAAGTTAAAAAAAGCGTAATCCTAAGAATTACGCTTTTTCACTCATCATACTAATATTATTTAACTTCTTCAAAATCAACGTCAGTTACTTCTTGGTCGTTGGTTTTGTTTGTGTTTTCTGAACTTTGTTGCTGACCGGCATTGGTTCCTTGTTGTTGAGCCTGTGCTTGAGCATTATACATTTCTTGAGATACACTTTGCCAAATGTTATTCAAATCGGACATTAAAGTATCAATAGCAGCGATGTCTCTGTTTTTATGTGCTTCACGCAATTTTTCATTGGCGGCTTCTATTTGGCTTTTCTTGTCTGCTGGCAATTTGTCTCCAAATTCTTTCAACTGTTTGTCAGTTGTGAATATCATAGAATCAGCAGCGTTAAGTTTGTCTATCTCTTCTTTTACTTTCTTGTCATTTTCAGCATTGGCTGCGGCTTCAGCCTTCATTTTTTGAATTTCACTTTCACTTAAGCCAGAAGATGCTGTAATAGTGATATGTTGTTCTTTCCCCGTGGCTTTATCCTTAGCAGATACATTTAATATACCATTGGCATCAATATCGAAAGAAACTTCAATTTGAGGCACACCACGAGGTGCAGGCATAATACCGTCAAGGTCAAACCTACCAACCTGTTTGTTGTCTTTTGCCATAGGACGTTCACCTTGCAATACATTTATAGTTACCGAAGGTTGATTGTCTGCAGCGGTAGAAAACACTTCGGTTTTCTTAGTTGGAATAGTCGTATTGGCTTCTATTAATTTTGTCATTACGCCGCCCAAAGTTTCTATACCCAAAGACAATGGTGTTACATCTAACAATAACACGTCTTTTACTTCACCTGTCAATACACCACCTTGTATAGCGGCACCAATAGCCACAACCTCATCTGGATTTACTCCTTTTGACGGAGTTTTCTTGAAGAAGTCTTCAACTACTTTTTGGATAGCAGGAATACGTGTTGAACCTCCTACCAAAATAACGGTATCAACATCAGCAGCAGTCATTCCAGCATCTTTCAAAGCTTTTTCGCACGGAACGATGGTTGCACGAATCAAACTATCGGCTAATTGTTCAAATTTTGAACGGGTTAAAGTTTTCACCAAGTGTTTTGGCATACCATCAACAGGCATGATATAAGGTAAGTTTATTTCTGTTGATGTTGATGAAGACAATTCTATTTTTGCTTTTTCTGCAGCTTCTTTCAAACGTTGGTGAGCCATAGGGTCTTTTCTCAAATCTATGCCATTTTCTTTTTGAAATTCTTCAGCCAACCAATCAATAATTACATGGTCAAAGTCATCACCACCAAGGTGTGTATCTCCGTTGGTTGATTTTACTTCGAAAACACCATCTCCCAATTCCAAAATAGAAATATCAAATGTACCACCACCAAGGTCGAATACAGCCACTTTGCTATTTTCCATTTTTTTATCCAAGCCATAAGCCAAAGCAGCAGCGGTAGGTTCGTTGATGATACGTTTTACTGACAAACCAGCAATTTCACCGGCTTCTTTTGTTGCTTGACGTTGTGAGTCGCTGAAATATGCAGGCACTGTAATAACGGCTTCAGTTACTTCTTGTCCCAAATAATCTTCTGCAGTTTTCTTCATTTTTTGAAGAATAATGGCAGAAATTTCTTGTGGGGTATAAAGCCTATCGTCTATTTTTACACGTGGCGTGTTATTATCGCCTTTTACAACTTCATATCCTACCCTTGAAATTTCCGTTGCCACTTGATCAAAAGTTTCACCCATGAAACGTTTAATAGAATATACAGTTTTACGTGGATTAGTTACCGCCTGACGTTTGGCAGGGTCACCAACTTTACGGTCACCTTCGTCTATAAATGCTACTATAGAAGGAGTTGTTCTATTCCCTTCACTATTGGGAATAACCACAGGTTCATTCCCTTCCATTACTGCAACGCATGAATTCGTTGTTCCTAAGTCTATTCCTATTATTTTTCCCATATCTTTAAAATCCTTTCTTTTTATTTCTGTGTTTATATTTTTTTTTATTTCAGTTTATCCTTTTCTCAATCATTGTGCCAATTTATGTACAAACATCAATATTATGCTATATTTTTTTATAAATAATTGATAATAAGAAATATATAAATATATTGAAAATTTTTAGAAAGCTGCAAAAATGTCTGCTTAGCATGTTTTACACTGACAAAATGACATGTTTGACTGAGTAATATATATATTAATTAAAATGTATAAACATTTGTCTTGTCTGTTTAGTAAAACCTATATAATAAAAAAAATAAATCTGCAAAATACAATTAACTACAAACACAATATCAACAAATACAATTGAATCCTAATGAATAAATCCAAACATGGCAAAAAAATAACACAAAATGACAATAAGATTTTTTTATGTTATATTTTTTCTTATCTTTGTAGTGTATGAATAGAAAAATTGACATCAATGAATTTTATCAATTTGACAATTTAGAATTAATTGCCGATCAAATGGTTGAAGGATTTATTACAGGATTGCATCAAAGTCCTTTTCATGGTTTTTCTGTAGAATTTGCAGAATATCATCCCTACAATTCAGGTGAATCCACCAAAAACATAGATTGGAAATTGTATGGAAAAACAGACAAGTTGTTTGTAAAAGATTTTGAAGAAGAAACCAATTTGAGATGCCAATTAATTATAGATTGTTCTTCTTCAATGCTGTTTCCTCCCCAAAAAATAATTGATTTAAAACACTTAAACAAACTATATTTTTCTATTTATGCCGCAGCAGCTCTTATACAACTGCTCCGCCGGCAAAGAGATGCTGTTGGATTGTCTTTGTTTACAGACCGATTACTGTTGCACACTCTAGCCAAATCAAGTACGGTGCATCACAAATTTCTGTTTTCCGAATTGGAAAAGTGTATGCAACTATTTGATACTAAAGAACAAAACAAAACAGATATTGCCCAAAATTTGCATGAAATTGCAGAGCAGATACATAAACGTTCTTTAGTTGTTATATTCAGTGACGCTTTTGATTTTCAAGATAATGAAAATTTGTTTTTAGCCCTTCAACATCTTCGACACAATAAACACAATGTGATATTTTTCCATGTTTATGATAAAAATTTGGAATTGGATTTCAATTATCAAAATCGCCCATATAAATTTATAGATATGGAAAACGGCAATCAATTTAAATTCAATGCAAGTGATTTAAAAGATATTTATCAAAAATCCATGCAGCTATTTTTGAATGAATTAAAAATTCGTTGTGGACAATATCGCATTGATTTGGTTGATGTCGATATAAACAATGGTTTTCATCAAGTGTTGATGGAATATTTGTTGAAACGAAAAAAAATGTATTAATTTATTATAATAAATAAAAAATGAGTAAAAAAAGAATCTTAATCAGTGGATTGTTATTGTGCATGTTACTACCTATTGCACAAGCGGACGAAGGTATGTGGTTGCCTTATTTGTTGCAATTAAATGAATCGGATATGCAACAAAAAGGAATGAAAATTTCAGCCAAAGACATTTATGATGTCAATCATGGCAGTTTGAAAGATGCGGTTGTTTTATTCGGTGGCGGATGTACGGGTGAAATCGTTTCCGATCAAGGCTTATTACTAACCAATCACCATTGTGGTTACGGATATATTCAATCGCATAGTTCTTTGCAACACGACTACTTAACCAATGGATTTTGGGCAAGAAACAAAAATGAAGAATTACCAAATAACGGGTTAAGTGTTACATTGTTGGTGGAAATGAAAGACGTTACTGCCGAAGTCCTTAATGGGATACGCAATAATATGACAGAAAATGAGCGTAAGACCATTGTTACCCAAAACATAAAAACAATACAACAAAAAGCAACAGAAGGTACACATTACAAGGCTGTTGTTAAGCCTATTTACAACGGAAACCAATATTTGTTGTTTATCAACGAAGTGTTTACTGACATTCGTTTAGTGGGAGCACCTCCCTCCAATATTGGAAAATTCGGAGGAGATACGGACAATTGGATGTGGCCAAGACATACTGGCGATTTTTCCGTTTTCAGAATTTATTGCGGAAAAGATGGCAAACCTGCTCCTTACAACAAGGACAATGTGCCATATAAGCCTAAGAAACATTTGACAATTTCATTAAAAGATACTAAAACCAATGATTTTACTTTCGTGTTTGGCTATCCTGGAATGACACAACAATTTTTAACTTCATTTGCAGTCGAATTGATTCAAAACCAGACAAACCCAATTGCCATTGATTTGAGAACACAACGTTTGGATATCATCAAAAAATATATGGAAAAAGACAAACTTACCCGTATTCAATATTCCGCCAAAGCCGCTGGCATTGCCAATGGTTGGAAAAAATGGATAGGACAAAACAATGGTCTTCAACGCCTTGATGTGATAAAACATAAACAAGAATTAGAACAACGTTTTAACCAATGGGTAGCAGAAAATTCCGATAGGCAACAACAATACGGCGGTATGGTTGAAGCCTACAAAGCCTTTTACGACCAATTACGTCCTATTGCCAAAGAAGTATCGTATTTTATGGAAGCATTCTATAGTATTGAAAGCATAAAATTCGCTTGGCAAATGCACGGAATTTTGCAAGCAGACTCCTTAAACAGCCAACAAAAACAACAATATACTTTGCGTATCAACAATTTTTTCAAAGACTATAACAGCAATTTGGATAAGGAGATTTTTGATGCTTTGGCAACAGCATATTTCGCTAATGCACAAGATATTCCAAATGCTACATTAGACAAGGTACATAAAATTGGACTTACTAAATTGAGCAATGAGATATATTCCAAATCCATCCTTCTCAATAAAGACAAAATGTTGGAAATAGTTGCCAAGGACGACAAAAAGGCATTAAACAAACTAAAAAAAGATATTCTGTTTACCTTTACTATTCCTATTGTAGAACATTATAATACAAATATTGCCCCAAAATATTCCAATTTAAGCAAACAAACCGATTCTTTGGACAGATTGTGGACAAAAGCCATGATGGAAATGCAACCCGAAAAAACATTTTATCCTGATGCAAACCTTACCTTGCGTGTCGCATATGGCAACATCAAAGGTTATCAACCCAAAGACGGCATGATTTACAAACACTACACAACCATAGAAGGAATTATGCAAAAAGAAAATCCTGACATTTACGACTATGTTGTAGAACCTAAATTGAAAGATTTGTACAAACACAAAGACTATGGTCGATATGCCAATAAATATGGTGAATTGCCCGTTTGCTTTATTGCCACCAACCATACTACAGGCGGAAATTCAGGTAGCCCTGTCCTTAATGCCAAAGGAGAATTGATTGGACTTAACTTTGACAGATGCTGGGAAGGAACCATGAGCGATATTCAATATGATGTGGATTTGTGCAGAAATATCATTTTAGATATTCGCTATTGCTTGTTTATTATAGATAAATATGCCAATGCCAAATATTTGGTTGACGAAATGACTATTGTACAATAAACAATACAAACAAGAGAGAGAAAAACCTATTGTTCTCTCTCTTGTATTTTTTATAAGATGAAAGATTTTTTTAAAAACAACGCTTTATTTTTTACCTTATGGACAATAACATTTGCCCTATTGGGCATACTTATCTATGTAATACCCAAAGCGGAATTGCATTTGCAGATGAATGCATATCACAATCATGTGTTTGATATTTTTTTTAAGTCTTTCACCACCATTGCGGAATATGGTCTTTTTGTGCTTGTGTTTATTTTGTTGTTTGTCAAAGTCGGACCAGCCTTATATTTAGCCATCAGCGGACTTTCTTCCACAATAATCATACAAATAATCAAACATATAGTGAATGCTCCACGTCCCAAACTTTTTTTTGAAAACATCGGTTCTTTTGATATGCTTCCAATAGTGGAAGGGGTAAATATGCACAGTCATCACTCTTTTCCTTCGGGACACACGACAACATTTTTTGTCATCTTTGGCGGCTTGTCTGTTGTACTCACCTACTATCTGTGTAAAAACAATAAAAATAATATAGCATATTTCATACAATTTATTTGCTTTTGTCTTGCCATTTTAGGAGCATATTCACGCATTTACCTATCGCAACACTTTGCTACCGATGTCTTTGCCGGCGGAACAATTGCCATGGTGTGTTTAATCGCTTATTATCCTCTATTGAACTGGTTGGCTCAAAAACATGAAAAATTATTCAATTACAAAATTCCAATATACAAACAAAAATAACAGCCAAACTCTCCTATGTTGATACAGAAACACAATATTTCCGTTTTTTTTCGTTATTGTATAGGTTTTGTTTTTGAACATAATACCTCACACTAAATTCGATTCAAATGAAAAAATCATATATATTCATATTTTTTATTCTTTTTTTGACCAATTGCACTTTTGGACTCAATATCAAAGTAAGATTGTTAAGCACATATTCACCACAAAAAGTAATTGTAAGTGCCATTTCTGGCAAATATAATTTGCTTTGCGACAACAACAAACTCACCACAGTTGAATTGAATACGGGTAACGCTCTTACATTGTCCTATTTGAACGGAAAAATAGTCGTTGAACAGGGAGTTACACTTATTGGCACATATTCTACCGTAGAATTTTTGGGGGCAAAATACAACAATGTATTCTCGCTCCATATTGATGGGCTTCCGCAAGACCGTATGTACGAAGATGAACTTCGGGTATCTATCGGTAAAGGAGAATTGATTCTTATCAATACCATTGGTTTGGAAAAATATGTTGCTGGAGTTGTGCAATCGGAAGTGTATGGCAGTTCCGATGATGTGGAATTTTTCAAGATACAAGCCATAGCCGCCCGTACTTATTGTCTAGCCAATATTCACAAACATATAAAAGAAGGCTGCAACCTTTGCGATGGTGTACATTGCCAATCGTACAAAGGTCGATGCACCAAAGGAGATATCTTGCGTGCCACCTATGAAACATTCAGCGATGTAATTGTAGATAGTAACAACAAATTGATTTCACCTGCCTATCATTCCAACAGTGGTGGCATGACAGAAGCAGCCTCGCAAATATGGTTGCACGATATTCCATACCTGCAATCCAAAGAGGATAGTTTCAGTATAAACGCAAGAAATGCAAAATGGGAGAAAATTATTCCCCAAAAAATGTGGATAGATTATTTTGTTAAACATTACGGTGACAAATATGGTCGTAGTGGCGCTTGCCAAGATAGCATATTGAATTACAAACAACCTGTCCGTATTGCCAAATGGGTAATAGACGGAGACACCATATTGTCCAAGAACATAAGAGAGCATTTTAAGTTGCGTTCGGCATTTTTTTCGGTAACACCTCATGGCGATAATGTACATTTATCGGGCAAAGGTTATGGACATGGTGTCGGACTTAGTCAGGAAGGGGCTATTGAGATGGTGAAGAAAGGCTATAGTTGCATAGATATTCTCCAATTCTATTTCAACAACGTAAAAATATTGAAATATACGGAGATTATCGACTTGTAATCCCCAATATATGGAAACTATATTGTATATACTTGCACTTTTGTTACCCGTAGTTGGCATTGCGGGTTGTTTTTTGCCCGTTATACCGGGTCCCCCTATTGCATTTTTGGGATTGTTGGTTTTGCAATTTTCCAACAAACACCCCTTCTCTGTTCATATTATCGTTATTATGGCTATTGTTACCCTTGTTGTAACCATTGCCGACTATCTTGCCCCCGTATTGAGTACCAAAAAGTTCGGAGGAAGCAAATTGGGGGCATGGGGTTGTGTATTGGGAACTATTATCGGCTTGTTTATACCGTGGGGATTGCTCTATATGCCTTTTGTTGGAGCCTTTGTCGGGGAGATTATCTACAACAATCTTCAAAAAAGCGATAGCGATATATCCCAAGCCTTCAAAGCGGCTTGCGGGGCTTTTGTCGGCTTTGTGGGAGCAACCTTTTTTAAATTGATTACCTGCTTAATAATATTTATTGCTGTCCTATTCGGTATGTGGGGCTAAAAAATCATTTCGTTTTCTTCAAAAAACAATTTAAGGGCAATATTGTCAGCAAATAAAAAGCCTGTTCTTGTCAATGCAATGTGACTGTCTGCAATTGTGTAATGGTCAGCATTGACGGCGGAAAGTTTGTGCAAAAGCAAAGCCTTCGTTTGAGAAGAAAACAGGTTTTCAATTTTCTGCAAATCCACTCCGATGTCGGTCCGCAAGGCTGTCATAATATATTCATTGAGCCGCATGAGCGGTGAGAGTATTTCCTTTTCGTATAAAAGATTTTCATGTTTGGCATAAAGCTGTTGTGGTTGCTCATGGCTATAAATATCCTGTATAAATTTGATATATTTGTCCACATGAGCAATATTCCACTGCCGTGAATTTATATTATAAGAATGAGCCGCCGCTCCTAAACCGAGATAAGGCATTTGTTGCCAATAGGCGTAATTGTGCCGCGATAAACAATTCGGTTTGCAAAAATTGGAAATCTCATAATGGCGGAAATGGTTTTCATCGGCGAATTGCAACAAGACATTTATTTGTTCCATCAAAATATCTTCATTCAAGGGGCGGACAAGCCCTTTTTTGATTTGCGAAGCCATCAACGTATGCGGTTCTATGGTTAATGAATAGCACGAAAGATGCGGAATATTCTTCACCTTTTGCAAATTGTTATGCCATTGTTCCAATGTCATATCGGGAATACCATAAATGAGGTCTATAGAAAGGTTTTCAAAACCGATTTTTTGTGCCAATTCAATAGAATGTTCTGCCATTTTGGCACTATGTACCCGCCGCAACAACTGCAAATGTTCATCATAAAAAGATTGTATGCCTATGCTCAATCTATTGACGGCGGTTTGATGCAATTGTTTCAAATAAATTTCATCAAGGTTGTTGGGATTGGACTCCAAGGTGATTTCAGCCTGCGATATGTCAAAATATTTTTCCACAAAAGCCAAAAA
Organism: uncultured Bacteroidales bacterium; assembly: GCA_905233585.1. GTDB lineage: Bacteria > Bacteroidota > Bacteroidia > Bacteroidales > WCHB1-69 > UBA1205. Next base: position 81,290 of record CAJOFD010000005.1, on the reverse strand, counting down.
ATCGGCTATGACCCCTACAGGCAAGAGCGAAGGTGTACCCCCGCCGAAATAAAGGCTGTCTATTTTTGTTGTAGGCAAATAATCTTTTCGGATAAGTAATTCACGTTTCACCGCCTCCATATAAGACGGTATTTTTTGAAGGGTTGTTGTAGAGAAAAAATTACAATAACTGCATTTCTGAACACAAAAAGGAATATGTATATATATGCCAGCCATTATTCGCCTTCATCTTCGTTATCCGTTTCATTATCGTTGTTTGTAGCGTTTCCACTAACAATGATAACGATTTCACCTTTGACGGTTTTGGCACCGAAATAGCCAATGGCATCGCTTATCGTTCCCCGAAAATATTCCTCATATATTTTGGTGATTTCCCGTCCGACACAAATGTTGCGATTGCCCAATGTATCCAAGAGTTGTTCCAATGTTTTCACCAAACGGAATGGAGATTCGTACAGTACAAAAGTGTCGTCCATGGCTTGCAGTTTTTGCATAGCCGACATTCTCCCCTTTTTCCGTGGTAAAAATCCATAGAAATAAAATCTGTCGCAGGGCAATCCGGAGGCTACCAAGGCAGGAACAAAGGCCGTTGCTCCGGGCAGACATTCCACTTCGATGTTGCATTTCAAGCATTCTCTGACTATCAGGAAGCCGGGGTCTGAAATGCCAGGGGTACCCGCATCGGTCAGCAAGGCCGTAAGAGCATGGGTTTGTATTTTTCCGATATAATGTTGCAACATCTGATGTTCGTTGTGCTGATGGTATGGCATCAACGGCTTGTCTATGCTGTAATGCGTCAATAATTTTTTGCTGACACGGGTATCTTCCGCCAAAATAATATCAGCCGTCTTCAACACATTTAAGGCTCTAAGGGTTATATCTTCCAAATTGCCTATCGGTGTAGGCACTAACACTAACTTACTATTCATTATCTGCTAAATTTGTTGCAAAGATACAACTTTTTTGAGAGGCGGACAAGGCAAAAAAAAGGATAATCCTTTCGGATTATCCATGGACAAAATTTATTAAAAATCGACAAGTCTCTACTTTATTTTGCTTTTATGGCGAACTCATAGCCGGCACGTATGGCAGCCAAATTGGATTTCACCACATCTTCGCCCTTGCGGCCGAAGATATGTTGTATTGAATTTTCCAATTCTGCCAAATCCAAATCCAAAAATGGAACGGTAGCACCCAACAAAACCATATTGGAGCGTGCCTTTACAACTTTTGCCATTTCATTTGCGTTGAAAGCAACCACATTTTTTATCTTGTTCAATTCAGCCATCACCTTTTCCATATCGGGATAGTTGTTGATATTGACAAAAGGTTCCGAATTGGTGATGATACACCCTTCTTTGGACAAGAACGGCAAATAACGCAAAGCCTCCATAGGTTCGCTTGACAAGATGATGTCTGCCTGCCCTTCCGGAATAACGTCTGCGTATATGGGTTTGTCAGAAATACGCAGGTGGGAAAAAACAGAGCCACCGCGTTGGGACATTCCATGAATTTCCGATTGTTTCAAATTCAAATTTTTGTTTAGTGCTGCATCTGAAATTATTTTGGCAACCGAAACGATACCGTCTCCGCCAACTCCGCACAATATTATATCTTTCTTCATGATTATTTCCTCCTGTTTATTTAGATTATTTTTTTTCGCCAATATGCTTTTTGAGTTCTACAATACATGTTCTACGAGGAATAATTACAGATACTCCGTTATAGTTGATTTCTTCCTCAAGCACTTTAACGAATTCTTCATGGTTCTTTTGTAGCGGAACAATCTCACGAATATGTTCGGGTTCTACGCCCAAGCCTATACATATCTGTGCGATTTTGCAGTGAGCCGAAGAAGGTTGTCCGCCTGTCATGGCAGTAATATCATTATCGAGTATCATAACAACGACATTGGCTTTTTCGTTCACACAATCCAACAAACCTGTCATACCGCTATGACCGAAAGTACCGTCTCCGATAACGGCTACCGATGGGAAAATGCCGACTTCGGCAGCACCTTTTGCCATAGTAATAGAAGCACCCATACATACTGTAGTGTTGATGGCTTTCATATTAAAGCCTAAAGTGTAGCAACCTATATCGCCGAAAACCTTTCCTTTGTTGTATTTAGCCATTACAGCATTCAAGGCGGTATAACTGTCCACGTGAGGGCAACCCTGACACAATGCTGGAGGACGATTGGTAACTACGTCCGGCACTGACATGGTTTGTGCAGCAGCCAAATGCAAAGCCGCAGCAATCTTTTCGGCATTCATTTCCCCGTCACGGCGAATGGTTTCATCCAAACGTCCCATTACTTTCTTACCTTTGCCGAGAAAACCTTTTATCTGTTCTTCGATGAAGGGCTGACCGTCTTCGAGCACGAGTATTTCTTCACATTCATCATACAATTTGCTGAGCATATTGTAAGGTAACGGATACTGAGTTATCTTGACAACAGGATAAGGACATTTTCCGTCTTTGAAGTTTTCCATCAAATAATTGTAGGCGATACCACTTGTTATGATACCCAACTTTTTGTTTTCGCCGTCAAAATATTTGTTGTAGCCTGATTCTTCAGAAGACTTGGTGAACAAAGGCTGTTTGTCGATAAGGTTGCGATACAACCTTTTTGCATTGACGGGCAACAAAACGAAAGAACTTGCATCGGCAGGTTCTGTCAATGGGTTTTGAGGCAAGGACGCCCTGCGTTGTACACCGGCGCGGCTGTGAGCCAACCGTGTGGGGATACGATAAAGTACAGGCGTTCCCAATTTTTCGGACAACTCATAACCAAAGAAAACCATATCGTATGCTTCCTGCTGGTTGGAAGGTTCCAACATGGGAATCATAGCCCAATGTCCGTAAAAGCGGCTGTCTTGTTCGTCTTGCGAAGAAAACATGCTGGGGTCATCGGCGACAACAACCAAAACGCCTTTAGTACCAATGATGGCGGCATTCATAAAGGGGTCTCCGCAAACATTGAGGCCGACGTGTTTCATACAAGTCATGGCACGTTTGCCGGCATATGCTACGCCGATAGACGCTTCCAAAGCGGTCTTTTCGTTGGCACACCAGTTGGCGATGATACCTTTTTCCTTGGCTTCTTTGGATTTGATTACATATTCGGTAATCTGTGTGGACGGTGTCCCCGGATAACTGTTGATAGCGCTACCGCCTGCATCGATAAAGGCTTGTGCTATCGCTTCATCTCCTAACAATAATAATTTTTGCATATCTATATTTTTTTATTTTTCAATTCTATAATTAAAATAAAAATCGGGCTTATTGCCATTTCACTGCAAAGGTATAATTTTTTTATGGAAATAAACCCGTTTTTGCCAAGACTATTCATCAAAAAAAAACAAAAAAAAGTCATGATGTACTAAAGACACCATTTTTACGTTTTGTTATAACGATGAAAAGAAATATATATATATATGTATTGACCGCCCTGTTGGCCATAAGTTTTCAAGGGTGCCGCAAGACGGTTTTCTATAATGGCGCAGAAGCGTACTTGCGTTTTTCAACCAATACGGTATTTTTCGATACGGTTTTTACGTCTCTGACGACCACGACCAAACAACTCAAAGTATATAATCCATACAAACAGACGGTCAAGACGAATATCCGTATGTACAACGGCAGTTCTTCGTATTACAGTCTAAATATAGACGGCAGTGCGAGCAACGAGCTTGACGATGTGGAGATAGCCGGCGGCGACAGCATATATATTTTTATCCGTGTCAATATTCCGCCCAACGGCGCCAACAATCCGCTGGTGGTTACGGACACTATTTTCTTTTACACCAATAATACCAAACAAAGGGTTGTACTGGAAGCGGCGGGACAGGACGTGCATTTCATTCTCCCCGATGCGACCTATTTCGGCTTGCCGTGCAAGATTGTCGCCCATGAGAACGAACATATCACCTGGAAGAACGACAAACCCTACGTCATCTATGGTTATGCCGTTGTGGATTCGGCGGCACAACTGGATATAGAGGCAGGTACCCAAGTGTATTTTCACAAAAACGGAGGCATGCTGTGCTATCGGGGGAGCTGCCTGCATGTAAACGGCAGCAAAGACCAACCCGTGGCGTTCCGCGGAGACAGAACAGACTACTGGTCTATGCAAGATTACGCCCTCTGGGACAGAATCTGGCTGATGGAAAGCGACAAAGACCATGTGATCAATTATGCCCAAATCTCCAATGCCTATATCGGCATACAGGCTGAGACCATAGAAAACGCCATGGGCAACAAATTGCTGTTGAGCAATACCATTATCAAACAAAATGCCCTCTTCGGGCTGCACACCAGAGCCTATAATCTGACGGCGGAGAACAATATCATCACCGACTGTGCCGTCTATGGCGTTTATTTGAGTGCCGGCGGCAACTGCCGATTGAACAACAATACCATTTACAACCTCTACGAAAGTACGCGGACAACACCCTCCGTGTTCATCAGCAATTATTACAAATATGCGACCGAACAAAATACTACCGTGGTCTATGGCGACATGCTTGCCGAATTGAACAACAACATCATTTCGGGCATTGGGGGACAAAGCAACGAGATACTTACCGACTCGGTAGGACAATCGCTGTTTGACATACAACTGAATAATTGCCTGATTAAAGCCTCCGCCGACAACCTGAACAAGCTCAACCATAAAAATACATTAATCAACATCGAGCCGATGTTCAACAATGCCACGAGAACAGCCTGGGACTTTTCGCTATCAAGCAACTCGCCGTGCAAAGGTGCCGGGAAATATCTGCCAAGCCCCTCCTCGGACATTTTCGGTACCGTCCGCAACAATCCGCCATCTGTCGGGGCAGCGGAATGATGAGATTGCTAAATTGAGAATTGATAGATGAGAATTGAGAAATGATAAAAGACAGGCTGCCATTATATGGCGGCCGTTTTTTATATCATCTCAGCTTACAGGCGATACTATTTTTTGGAACATTATATATATTTCAGCCGACAGGCGATGAATGTACTTGTTGTAAATTTAACTTTCCGCCGATAAGCGATGATACTATTAAGAGTATTTTTGCCTGTCCGCTGACAGGAAATAATAAAGGCGTACCGAAGTACGCCTCTAAATAAGAAAATTACATTGTTTAATAATTTATTCTTGTACTTCTGTCACAACTCCGTTGTCATCATCTAGGTCGGCGATAATGTTTGTGCCGTCATCCGATATGTCTCCATTGTTGTTTTCATCATTTCCGCCATTGTCATTGTTGTCGTCTCCGTCAATATCATTGTTCTCGTCATCTTCCGAAGGGTTATATGTCGTCTTATTTAATATACGGCGGTAACGCTCGATATTAATATTCCACGCATTGATGAAATTGTTATATCCCTCAGGGTTATCTAATATAACAGAATAGGCTTCGATAAGTTGCACAAGGGCATCATATTTTTCATCAATGATGTTGCGGGCGTTGCGAAGTGCTCCATTTTGTTTTTGAGCATTGATAGCATTGCGTTGAAGAATCAATCCCTTAAATTCTTCATTCTTATCGGAAAGGTAAAGCAATATATCCGTCAATTTTAACAGTGTTATATTGGCTGCCATATTAGCACTCTGCAGGTCAGCAACGAGATTGGTAATCTGCGCAGTCTCTGTTGAGGAGCGTTTATTGATATCGATGTTATAGACATCAATGATATTTTTTATTTTTTGCCCAGCCGCCTGTTCGTCAGACATGACAAAACAATTAGACCAAGCAGTGGCAATGTTGCGAATAGTCGAATAAGCATTGTCCCGTTCATTATCCACCTTGTTGATATCATCAGTGAACTGGTTGGCTCTTGATAGCATATAATAATTGTCCTCTTCCGTAAATGCGTCGTTAAATTCCCCGAAAGCGGCGGTTAGTTTTGCGTTGTCACTAATGTCCACGCTGGACAGCGAAAGCTTGAATTCTTCCATAAAATTGAAATGGTCAGCATTCGTCATTTTAGATTTGTTGATAGTTAAAAACTCTCCCATAAACTAATATTTTAAAAGTTAATAATCTATATGTTAAATTTTCGGCAAAGATACAACTTTTTTTAATACAAATATCAAATCCTATCAGAAAAAATAATATTTTTTTAATTTTTTATATTTTCGCCGATTGGCGAAAGTGTATCTTTTCAAAAAATATGGGTTTCGCTGCTTGGCGAAAGGTGTTCTTTTCAAAAAATATAGTTTTCGCCGATTGGCGAAAGTGTATCTTTTCAAAAAATATGGGTTTCGCTGCTTGGCGAAAGTAGGTCTTTTCAAAAAGTAATAGTTTCGCCGCTTGGCGAAAGTGGGTCTTTTCAAAAAGTAGTGGTTTCGCCGCTTGGCGAAAGTAGGTCTTTTCAAAAAGTAGTGGTTTCGCTGCTTGACGAAAGTAGGTATTTTCAAAAAGTAGTGGTTTCGCCGCTTGGCGAAAGTAGGTATTTTCAAAAAGTAATGGTTTCGCCGCTTGGCGAAAGTAGGTATTTTCAAAAAGTAATGGTTTCGCCGCTTGGCGAAAGTAGGTCTTTTCAAAAAGTAGTGGTTTCGCCGCTTGGCGAAAGTGGGTCTTTTCAAAAAGTAGTGGTTTCGCCGCTTGGCGAAAGTAGGTTTTTTCAAAAAGTAGTGGTTTCGCTGCTTGGCGAAAGTTGGTCTTGAAAAATTGATAAATAAGAAATGAAAAATTAGAATTAATATTTCTTATAAAGAAATATTATCGCAATAATGCGATATATATTTTTTATGTTAAAAAGTAACATGGCACATTTGCGATGATATATTAATATTAATGTAAGGACGCACCGCGTGCGTCCGATATATCAACCTTTCTTTGAGAACCCCAAAGAAAGGTTGGCAAAGAAAGGGTTTCGCGGTGAGAAACATTTTCTAAAAATGGGGAAACTTGTCGCTAAAACTGCAACAACATTATTTCTTTCATAGGATATAGTAACTTATCTTGTAGATATAATGTTTAAAGAATGCGGACTTACAAATTTGCCAGCCCATTCTTTCAAGCAGTTTTTATACGCTCCAAGTTTCACATTTTTTACAAAAATAACTCTAAACCGCATGAATTCTTAATATAAAGAAATATCATGGCACATTGGCGATGATATATTAATATTAATGTAAGGACGCACTGCGTGCGTCCGATTAGATAATCTCAAATAAAGATACATAATAGCGGACACATTCAATGTGTCCTTACAAAAAAGTATAAAAAAGGGAGACATGCCGAAGCACGTCTCCACAATAGAAATAAATATAATTTAAAAACAAAAAAAATTATCAATTAAAATTCTCACTCTTCGCCTCCCGGCGAGCATATATTATTTCCAAATTTTTAACTTCTCAACTCTCATTTCTCACCTCTCAACTCAAAATTTTAACTTCTCCCCTCTCAACTATTGCAGTTCTAATTCTGTTTCTTCCTGTTCGCTGATGAGCCAATTATATACATTTTGTATATCTTGATATTTAGGCGTGTCGTCAACGAATGTGGGGACGATTTTTCTGATCTTTTGATAGAAGGCGGAAGTTTGTTTAGACAGTTTTCTCTTTAATTTCAGACAATCTACGGCTTGAGCCAGCCCGATGGAATATATTGCCATCACCTGAAAAGCGTTGTCTATCACCTTTCTTGCCAACAAGGCGGAGTTCGTACCCATAGAAACGATGTCCTGATTGTCATTGTTGTTTGGGATAGAATGCACATACATCGGATTGGATAGTGTCTGCGATTCGGCGGTGGTGCTGGTCGCCGTAAACTGCATGGCTTGAATGCCGTAGTTGAGCCCCAATTTGCCCAAGTTGGCAAATGGCGGCAAAATGCCGTTGATTCTGTCGTGGCAGATGTAATTGAGCTGACGTTCGGCAAGCATGGTCAGTTTGGTGACGGCTATTTTCAGCTTGTCCATCTCCAAAGATACGTAGTCGCCGTGAAAATTCCCGCCGTGGTAAACATTCTTGGTCTTCATATCGACAATCGGATTGTCATCGATGGAGTTAAATTCGTTCATGATGACTTCCTGCGCATTGTCGATGGTATCCCAGACGGGTCCGAGCACTTGCGGCACACAACGCAAAGAATAATAGGGCTGCACTTTTGCGTCCAAGATTTTTTCCGAATGCTTTTGTTCGTACAATTCCTGTTGTCTGTCTCTGAGGCAACGGCTCCCCTCGGCCATTTTTCGTATGGTCGCCGCCACGTTTTGTTGTCCCTTGTGGAATTTGAGATTGTTTAATTTTTCCGCAAAACAGTCATCGTACGAAGAAGCGATTTCGTTAATCAGCAATGAGGTCAGCATGGCGAAATGCAACAGTTTGCGGCTTTGGTGAATATTGACCAAACCGATAGCGGTCATCACCGCCGTTCCGTTACACAATGCCAAACCGTCGCGCAAGTGCAATCGCAAAGGTTTGATGCCTTCATTGAATAGCACGATGTCTGTCGGCTGCCATTGCCCTTGATAAAAAACTTCGCCCTCGCCTATCAGCGCCAGTGCCAGATGTGCCAACTGCACCAAATCACCGCTTGCGCCGACACTCCCGTGTTCGGGTATGTACGGATAAATGCCTTTGTTGATAAAGGTAAGCAACTGCTCAACAACCTGAGGGTGTACCCCCGAGTAGCCACGTATAAAGGTAAATAGACGTGTCAGCATCGCCGCTTTGACTTCTATCGGCTTCAACGACGGACCTGTCCCGCTCGAATGGCTGCGTACTATATTATATTGAAGAGCATTCAAATCTTTGGCGATAATCCTGTACTGTGCCATGGGACCAAAGCCCGTGTTCACGCCATAAATGATCTTATCCCGCGAAAAATTCTCCAAAAAATGGTACGATTTTTCCACATGTTCCATTATATTGTCCGCAAGTTTGATAGGCTTATCGTTAAATATAAATTTCTCTATATGCTGAAATGGTATCATATATTATTTTTTTTTTATAATTAATGAATCTGTGGTAATGATATTGCTTTTGAGATTGTTTCTGTCTTTGACATAACACTCGAACCTAATTGTGTCAAAAGTAGAATACGGGTTGTTGATGTTAATCTTCAACTCGATTTCGCCGTCCAAGGCTTCCTCGATGCCGGAAGGCAGCATTTGCGGCAGACAGACATGAAAACTCTCGGCGAACTCCTCGGGAGCCACCCATGTGCCGTTTTGCAGTTCGTAATAAGTGATAAAAAAATTCTTGGCGGTATCATCGCCTATGGCGCCGATATTGCCCTTGCCGTCGGTGAAATAGGTTGTCAGCAACGCCTCATTGTCTATCGGGGTGCCGTTGTCTATTTTGGTCAGACTCCTAAACTCCAGATAGGGCTCATCTGGATATTTGTCCCGCTTGCGGCAAGACAACATCGCCACTATAAGTGTCATGGCAACCAAGGCAATGAACAGTCTATTCCGCTTTTTCATCATTAGTATGTTTGACAAAGGCATTCCAGCCCTGCGCCTTGAGTTCTATCAGTTTGTCATCTTTGGTTATCAGGGAACAACCTTCTGCCTTTTCGGTGATGTAACCTATAACGGTGATATCCGGGGAGTGTTTTATCTTTTCGTAATCATCTTGTCTGATGGTGAACAGCAACTCATAGTCTTCGCCCCCGTTGAGTGCCGCCACCGAAGGAGTAATGCCGAACTCCAAGCAGGAATCGTATGTCTTGGTGTCGATGGGTATTTTCTCTTCGTAGAGACGGCATCCCTTGTCCGATTCCTTGCATATGTGCATAATCTCGGACGCCAATCCGTCAGAAATATCTATCATGGACGTCGGCACAATGTCTTTTTCCTCCAATATTTGAACAATATCCAGACGGGGTTCAGGCTTCAGCTGACGCTCCAAGACATAGTCAAAACCCTCCAAATCAGGTTGTGCCTGCGGATTTGCCAAAAAGACTTGCTTCTCTCTTTCCAAAATCAGCAGACCCATATATGCGGAGCCCAAGTCCCCGCTCACACAAATCAAATCATGTTCGTTCGCCGTACTTCTCTTCACTATTTTTTCCTCGGAGGCATAGCCTATGACGGTTACCGAGATGAATAATCCGCCCGCACTTGATGTCGTGTCGCCCCCGACCAAGTCCACACCGTAGCGTTGGCAGCATATGCGCATACCCAGATACAACTCTTCTATGGCCTCAACGGTATATTTGGACGAAACGGCAATACCCACCAACACCTGTTCGGGCTTGGCGTTCATGGCGGCGATGTCTGACAAATTGCTCGCAATAGCCTTGTAGCCCAAATGCCTTAAGGGAGTATAGTGCATATCAAAATGAATGCCTTCCACCAACAGGTCTGTTGAAACCAATTGCAGTCTGTTGCCGCTGTCGATAATGGCGGCATCGTCCCCCACTCCCATGATGGAACTCTTGTTCTTTAACTTGATTTCTTTGGTTAATAAATCTATCAACCCGAACTCACCGTATGCGTCGAGATTAGTCTTCTCTTTGTTTTCTATCATATGATATAGGTTTTCTTTTTTGATGTCCAAAACTCCCAAGCGCCTTCTGCCTGTTTAACCAACATCTCATATCCGTTGACGGCATAAGCCCCTTTTTCTCTGCCTTTTTGCATAAACAAGGTTATCCTTGGGTTGTAATTCAAATCTATCAAGGTATGTCTTTCGGACAAACAGTCATAATTAATATCCGGACACTCGTTGATATATGGCGACGAGCCCAGCGGCGTCGCATTGACAATCAAAGCGGCCTGCCGCAACATATCATCGGTCAATTCTTCATAGCTTATCGTGTTGGCGGTCTTTGTCCTTGAAACGATAGTATAATCTATGCCACAATACATTAAGACATAACACACCGCTTTGGCGGCTCCGCCGTTGCCCAAGACTATGGCAGGACGGTCCAGTTCAAAATAGTGTTGGACGATAAGCTCTTCAAAGCCTGCATAATCGCTATTGCCTCCATGCAATCTTATTTTTCCGCTGGGAGTTCTTTTTACCTTGACAACATTTACCGCTCCTACCTCTTGGGCAGTCTCCGATATGCTGTGCAAATAAGGTATAATGGCTTGTTTAAACGGTGCCGTTACCGTGAAACCGCACAATTCGGGCTTTGATTGAATGAGAGGCATAAGTTCGGATAGATCCTCAAGTTCAAACATGCGGAATTTCGCATCGGTAATATTCTCTTTCTTGAACTTTCTTTTGAAATAGTTCGCCGACCACGAATGCCCCAGATTTTTTCCTATCAATCCGTATAATCTCATTGTTTGTTATTTTCTTTTTTTAATTGTCCTGCAATCCATTCTATGGCAAATATCAACACAAATCCGAATATTATCAAACCTACGGCAAACCAAAATTGTCCGTCGGCTTGAGGCAAGATGTTCTGCTGTGTTAATGGAAACTGCTGTTCTCCTTTTGTGTAAAACGTCAAGGTGCTTTTCCACGGCCAGATTTTGTTCAGGGAGCCGAACATAAAGCCTGTCAAGGCCGCCAAGGTTATCTTTTCATAATGTTTGAACAACCAAGACAGCAGATTGGCAAAGCTCAGCAACCCGACAACGGCACCGCAGATAAATACGCCTATTATCAGCAATTGCAACTCAGACAACGCCGACATGATATACATATATTGTCCCAACAGCACAAGTATGAAACTGCCCGAAATACCCGGTAATATCATCGCACAAATGGCTATCGCCCCACAAAGGAATATATACCACAACGCTCCGGAGGTATTCAACGGCTCATTGGTAGGTGCTGTGATGATAAACGACAATACGGCAAACAGCAAAAATACAACAATGGTTTTGAGGTTCCATTTCACCGTCTTCCCGACAAAATAGGTCGAAGCCAGGATTAAACCGAAGAAAAACGCCCACACCAAATCCGGATACTGCACCAAGAGCCATGTTATCACTTTGGACAATGACAGAAAACTGGTGGCGATACCCAAAAACAGCGATAGTAAAAAGGTTCCGTCTATGGCCTGCCAAAACTGCACGAATTTGCCTCTGAGCAACAATTTCAAAGTAGTCAGATTGAAACTTTTTATCGCTGCTATCAGTCGCTCATATATACCTGTGATAAATGCAATGGTTCCCCCTGAGACCCCCGGAACAACATCGGCGGCACCCATGGCTACACCTTTCAGATAATTTAGTATTAATGATTTCAAATTCATGGTCGGGATTTTTCTTACATATAAGTTATTGTCATTTTGCATGCAAAGGTAACATTATTTTTCATTGCTTCAGGACAAAAACTCCCCTATGCCATAAAAAAGCAGCACAAAAAGCTAAAAACTTTCTATGCTGCATTCGTGAAATGTTAGTTTTTTTATTTTACAGGAATGTTTTTCAGTGTTTCTACCAAGAATCTCCAGAATTTTTCTACACTTTCTATATTTACTCTCTCATTTGGAGAATGGGGATTCAGAATTGTCGGACCAAACGAAATCATATCCCAGTGAGGATATTTACCTCCCAACAAACCGCATTCCAATCCGGCATGTATAGCCATTATTTTAGCGTCTGTGCCATACAATCTTTTGTAGGTATCCATCATGGTATGCAAAATCGGGGAATCCATATTGGGTTTCCAGCCCGGGTATCCGCCAGTAAATTTAGATGTTGCCCCTGCCAATCTGAACAACGATTCCATCATTTCCATCAAGTCTTCTTTTGCTGAATCTACTGAACTTCTGAGCAGACAAGATATGTCTATCGTGTTTCCATTGGATTTGACAATAGCCAAATTGGTAGAAGTTTCCACCAGATTAGCCATAGAATCGCTCATTCTCATCACTCCATTGGGACAAGCATAAACAGCGTCTATCATATTTTCGGCTACTTGTTGTTCGATGATATGATTTGGCATATCTGCCGGCAATAAATTCATTGTCAAATCAGGTTCTGTGGCTGATAACTCTTTTTGTACTATTGGCAAAAATGCTTGCATTTCTTGTTTTACGGCTTCAACATTATTGCTTGGAACCAAAATGACAGCAAACGCTTCTCTTGGAATGGCATTTCTCAAACTACCGCCATTTATCGATGCCAATGCAACTTGATATTTGCGGACAATGAGTTTCAAGAAACGAATGATAATTTTATTGGCATTACCGTTGCCACAATCTATATCCATACCGGAATGTCCGCCTCTCAATCCCTTTACTTCCAATTGGAAAGCGTTGGTATTGGCAGGAACAGGCATTTGTTTGTAATCAAAAGAAATATTGGCATCCAAACCACCTGCACACCCTACATAAAGTTCGCCCTCTGTTTCAGAATCTAAATTCAACAGAATGTCACCTTTAAATTCTCCGGTTTTCAAACCAAAGGCTCCAGTCATACCTGTTTCTTCGTCTATAGTTATCAATACTTCTATTGGACCATGGGCAATATCGGTGGATTCCAATACGCTCAATGCGGCAGCACAGCCGATACCGTCATCGGCACCCAAGGTGGTACCATTGGCTCTCACCCAACCGTCTTCACCAACCATCATCTCTATAGGGTCCTTGGTGAAATCGTGATTTTTATCCGCATTTTTTTGAGGCACCATATCTATGTGTGCTTGCAAAATTACACCCTTACGATTTTCCATACCGGGAGTGGCCGGTTTGGATAATATTACGTTACCGGTTTCATCTTTTCTGACACTGATGTTGTGTTGTTTTGCCCAGTCGCACAACCATGACACTATTTTTTCTTCATGTTTAGAAGGATGCGGAATACCGCATATTGACTGAAAATTGTTCCACAAAACGGAAGGTTCTAATGCTTTCATATCGATTTTTTTTTATTTTATTGTAACAAAAATTATTTTTTATCGTATAACACTATGTAATTAATTTATTTTGTTGATGATTGGGCGGTTGTTTATCTTTATATCAACCGCTTTATTTTTTTATTTGATTTTAAAAGCCTTTTTCAACGCATCAACATAATCTAATTTTTCCCAAGTATAGCATTCCACCACCTTGAAATATCTGTCTTCTCCGTCTATTTTTTTAACTTTTACATCTTTACCTTTGTAGAAAACTTCCACTTCTTTTGGATAAGAGGCAATGCCAAAATGACCACGAGAAGCCGTTTCCAAATAAATCGGATTGGTTAAGCCTAAACGTTTGACGATACCAAACGGTGTCAAATCGAACATTTTGCCAACCACTTGAGCGATTTCTTCATCTGTTATCAGTTTGCCGTTTTGTTTCACTTTTGCTGTTCCATTCGTATTGATATACAAACCAACAGGTTGTGCAACACCTATAGCATATGATAATTGAACGGTACATTCACTGGCAATACCTGCTGCCACAATGTTTTTGGCAATATGTCTTGCGGCGTAGGCAGCCGATCTATCTACTTTTGAAGGGTCCTTACCTGAAAAAGCTCCACCGCCATGAGGACATTTGCCACCATAAGTATCTACAATTATTTTTCTGCCCGTCAAACCCGTATCGCCATGAGGACCACCGATAACAAATTTACCCGATGGATTGACATACAAACGATAATCAGACGAAAATAAACGTCTTAACAAAGAAGGACAATTTTTTCTTACTGCTGGAATCACCAACTTTTTAATATCATTTTCTATAGTTTGACGCATGACTTCATCATCACCCAAGAAATCATCATGTTGAACAGAGAAAACCAAAGTGTTGATAGCAATAGGTTTCCCTTTTTTATTAAATTCCAAGGTAACTTGAGTTTTGGCATCGGGACGCAAATATTTCATTCTGCGGCCTTCCTTGCGTATTCTTGTCAATTCGGCAATAAAACGATTGGCCAATTCTATCGTATATGGCATATAATTGTCCATATCATCACAAGCATAGCCAAACATCATACCTTGATCCCCTGCACCTTGTTCTTCATTTTTGGCTTTCACCACTCCACTATGAATATCGGGAGATTGTTCATGTATAGTTGAAATAACTCCACAGGAGTTTGCCTCAAACATATATTCTCCTTTGGTATAACCTATTTCTTTTATCACATTGCGTGCAGTTTGTTGCACATCTACGTATGCCGTTGTATTAACTTCACCTGCACAAACCACCAAACCAGTAGTTACCAAAGTTTCACAAGCAACCTTGGAATTGGGGTCTCTTTTTAAAAATTCATCTAATAAAGCATCTGATATTTGGTCTGCCACTTTATCGGGGTGACCTTGCGATACTGATTCTGATGTAAATAAGTATGACATATTTTTATATTAAGTTTTATTTGTATTTTTTATATTATTTTTGCCAAATAAAACGATATATTTTTATATTTATTGCATATTTTCCAAAAAAAATAACAAAAATTTGATTTTTTTTTATTTTTTTCTTACAAATAAATAATATACAATATATTACAAATATTTCATATAAAAATAAATTTTTTTTATTTTATTTTTATTGATAAAATGAAAAATAAAAATAATTATATGATTTTAAACAAATTACATTGTTATTAAATCATCAATGCGATTTTGTTCCCGCAACACCCATTGGGCAAAAGTATCATTTGAGTGAGCATTTTCCACAAACTGCTCAAAAATAGTCATATCTATCTTATTGGCAACAATAACCTTACCTATTCTTTGAGCTGAAAAAGCATTGGTTTTTTGTTCAAAATTGACAGGTATCAACAACAAAGGTTTATCTAAAAACATAGCCTCAGCCACCATTTCAAAACCTGCCGTAGTTACAACTGCTTGGGCTGACAATAACGCATTTACAAAAGCTTGATTCGCCATTTTCTGAAAGTGTATATGGGGATTTCTCATTGTTTTTTCTTGGGCAGAAAATACAATTATATTCTTTTTTAAAATATGATGTTCAATATCTTGCAAAAATCCGTGATTTAACAAATAAACTAAATAATAATCTTTTTGTGCAATATGTCCCGATTTTGCGTTTAAAATATCCTGTCGCAACAAAGGTGGAATGATGTACAAATTTTGCTGTGGCAAATCCGGCATAAATTCAAAAGAAAGTCCAATTTTACGCATGGCTCCCCATGCAGTAATCTGTGTTAATCGTTTTAAAAAATATTTGCGAAGAAAAAAACATTTGGGGAAAGCATACTCTTTATGCAAATAAGTATATTGATGGGCAACACAAATCATTGGTTTTACAAGTGCATATCGTTTATAGGTCAAACCAAGCAATGGTTCGTAAAAATTGATTATCCTATTCGCCTTTGACTGATTGATTGCTTTTTTTAAAAAACGCATGGCAGCGAAATATCTTTTGGCATGCCATAAATTATAAACAATGCTCAATAACAGCGGCGTATAACGTTTTGTTGGCAAAAAATTAGGACTGTCAAAATATTGAATTTTGTCTTTAAAACCCAATGTTACATAATCGGGAATTTTACGAAAAGGACTTTTCCCGATAAGCACCTGCTCTACTTCATGTCCATTGGCTTGCAATTTTTGCTGCAAAGCAATGGCTTGACTAAAATGTCCCCTACCTTCCCCTTGAATGACAAAGAGAAATTTCATATTTATTGCAATTGAGAAACAATTTTAACAACTTCCACTGCTTGTTTGACATCGTGCACCCGCAAAATATTTGCTCCATTCATTAATGCAAACGTATGTAAAACGGTAGTGCCATTCAAGGCTTCTGCGGGTGAAATGTCCAACAATTTATAAATCATTGATTTTCGTGAAACACCAACTAATATCGGACAATGTAAAGTTTGGAATACGGATAAATTTTTCATTAATTCATAATTTTGTTCCACCGTTTTTCCAAACCCGAATCCAGGATCAACAATAATGTCATTCACCCCTAATGTGCGTAATTTTTGTACTTTTTCGCTGATAACCAACACTATATCTTGAACCACATTGTTATAATTTGTTTTTTGTTGCATTTCATGTGGTTTTCCTGACGTATGCATCAGAATATAAGGCACCTGCAATTTTGCCACCGTTTCAAACATATCGGGATCAAAATCTCCGCCCGAAATATCATTGACAATAGAAAAACCCATATCCGCAGCCTTAGCAGCAACTTTTGACCGATAGGTATCTATTGAAAACAGAACGTCTTTATAGGTAGGGAATAAAATATTTCCCACGTAATCCAGTGTTTTCAATTCCTCCTCTTGAGATATTTCTTTGGCTTGCGGGTTGGTGGCCATGCATCCGACATCAACAATATCGGCACCTTCATTCAAAATCTGCTCTACTCTTTTCAAGATGGCATCTTTCTTTTGATATAAACCACCATCAAAAAAAGAGTCTTGGGTAATATTCAAAATACCCATTATCAAAGGTTTGTCAATAGGCACAAGCGTTCCGCGACAATTCATCGTTGACTATTCTTTTCAGCCTTATACTCAATAGCAGCTTTCACAAAATCTGAAAATATCGGGTGATATTGAGCAACAGTTGATTTGTATTCAGGATGAAATTGTACTCCGATAAACCAACGATGTGATGGAATTTCCACTATTTCCACTAAATTTTGTTCATTATTGACACCGCTTGCTATCATACCCGCTTTTTCAAAATCGGCAAGATATTTGTTGTTAAACTCATAACGATGTCTATGACGTTCCTTTATTTCAGACTTTTTGTATATATTATATACTTTTGTTCCTTTTTTCAAATGACAAGGATAAGCACCCAAACGCATTGTTCCGCCCATTCCAGATATTTTCTTTTGTTCTTCCATCATATCTATCACAGGGTAAGTTGTTTGTGGATTCATTTCTACAGAATGAGCATCTGTCCAATGCAACACATTGCGTGCAAATTCAACAACGGCACATTGCATACCTAAACAAATGCCCAAAAACGGAACATTATGTTCCCGTGCATAGGTAATGGCAGTTATCTTTCCATCTATGCCTCTGCCACCAAATCCCGGTGCAACCAGAATAGCATCTAAATGTCCTAATTTTTCCTCAACATTGCCTTCGGTAATATATTCAGAATGAATCAATTCCAATTTTATTTTACATTCATTGGCCACACCACCGTGTGTAAATGATTCTATGATAGACTTATAAGCATCATTCAATTCCACGTACTTGCCAACAAGACCAATGGTTACATTATATTTCGGGAACTTTAATTTATGTAAAAATTCTTTCCAATAAGTCAAATCAGGTTCTTTGTCGTACGGAAGGTTCATTTTTCTAAGTACTTCTTTATCAAGACCTTCTTTATACATCAAAAGTGGAATATCGTATATAGTGTCAGCATCAATGGATTGCAATACCGATGTTGGATCCACATTGCAGAACAATGCAATTTTTTTACGCATACTTTCACTAATGTCGTGTTCTGTACGGCATACTATTATATCTGGTTGAACACCTTGTTCCAACAATGTTTTTACCGAATGTTGGGTAGGTTTGGTTTTCAGTTCTCCAGTCGCATGCAAAAAAGGCACCAAGGTCAAATGAATAACCAAACTATTATTGCCTTTTTTCCAACGCAATTGTCTAACTGCTTCTATGAATGGAAATGATTCTATATCTCCCACTGTACCACCAATTTCAGTCAATACAAAATCATAATCCCCCGTGTCGCCCAAGGCTTGAATACGATTTTGAATTTCATCGGTAATGTGTGGTATAACCTGCACTGTACTTCCCAAATAGTCGCCACGGCGTTCTTTGGTGATTACATCCATATAAACTCGACCGGCGGTAACATTGTTTTTTTGCGAAGTTGGAATATTGGTAAATCGTTCATAATGACCTAAATCCAAATCTGTTTCAGCACCATCTTCGGTAACATAACATTCGCCATGTTCGTAGGGGTTCAATGTACCTGGATCTACATTAATATAAGGGTCCAATTTTTGATTGGTAACCCTATAACCACGTGCTTTCAATAAATTGGCCAACGAGGCCGCAATAATACCTTTACCTAACGATGAGGCTACTCCTCCTGTAATGAATATATAACGTGTTTCCATTTATAAAAATACTTTCACAATTTGCAAAGATAGCACTTTTTTAGCAAATATAGAATGAAAATGTAAGAATAAAAACACGTTGGAATGTATTTGTAAGATTTATTTTTTTTATGGTTACAAACTATAATTCTATATCAATTTCATTTCTTTTTGCAGTTATATCATTACAATCAAATTCTGCTGAATAAGTGCTAATGTATTTATTTAATATTTCTTTTTGTGCTGAAATTATATATTGTCCAAAAGGCACATAAAAAATAACGCTTGGAATATAATCTGCATATTCAATATAAAATACGTTTTTATCACTTGTTTTAGAAGTTTTTTTATCAATCCTGAATGATTGAAACCAAGAATGATATTCTTTTGAAGTTACATATACCTTACATTGTTTTTTCTCGCAACCGTAAAATAATATACCTAATACTAATAATTCAAAAACTTTTTTCATTTCTGTACATGTGCTAGTTATATCCCATCAGCACGTCTTCGGTTTTAAATTAAAAATTTTATTATTTGAATTAAATTGTTTTGTGCCTATTGGTTTTTGGAAAAATTTGCACATAAAAAAAGCGTGGCACTTTTTAGTCTTCATCGGTTTTTCTGAGGTCTTCGACTACCTTAACACTCCAATTACAACGTACAAGTCCACGCAGATGCATGTAAGCCGTGCGCTTGTGTCTGGAGTGTTTTTGTGAAATTGTCGAAGTTTCAGAAAAACCAGATACGCTATTTCGCTTTTTCCTATTCTATGATATGCAAACTAAATTTATTCTATCTATTTCTTGTTCAAATACTTTAGTTAATACTCTATTTATATATCATAATACGATCAGTATTATTTAGTCTTGTCTTTTTTCTCTCTTTTACCAAATACGGTAACGTTGATGTATTTTTTTGGTTTGGCCTTCAAGTCTACCAACAGGGCGTCTAAACTTGTCAAAGTATTTTTCAGACTGATATACAAACTGTCGTTTGTAACCAATTGTCCCAAAGTACCGTCCCCTGCATTCACACCTGCAATCAATGTATCTAATTTGGCAATAGCCTTGGAGGCATTGTCTATTGTTCCTTTCAATTGTGCTTCAGCCAATTGCGAAGAAATTTTATTTAAATCGGTTATTATATTGTTGATTTTTTCTTCATTTTTGGACAATGTTTGCGAAAAAGTATCTATATTAGACATAACATTGTCGATTTTTCCTTGATTTTGAGCTAAAATATATTCAATCTTATCGGAAATGGCTTCAATATTTCGCAAAGTATTATCCAGTGTGCCTGTTGCTATCGTTGTTTTCAAAGAATTGGCAATGGTATCCAATGAATAAGATATGGAAGTAAGATTAGCTATCAACACATCAACTCCATCTAACAAACCGGCATTGACATTGCCGATAAGCGTATCTCCATATTGAAAATATGTTTTTTCATCGCCAAACAACAATTCAACTTGCGGCGAACTCAAAGGAGATGGGGACACTATTTTAATTTGGGAGTTTGTCGGAATTTGAATTTCCTTATTGACTTTGATGGCCACCAGAATTTTATTTCCTTGTTCAGGCAAAAGATTGATATTGTCCACATTGCCTACTACCATACCATTAACCACCACAGAATGGGCAGGCATAAGTCCATCAGTTTTTTCAAAAATGGCATAATAGGTATTTTGTTTCTTAAAAATATTAATTCCTCTCAAAAAATTTACGCCCCATATCAATAAAAACAAGGCAACAATAGCAAATATCGCTATGGTTACTTCTTTGGTTTTCAATATATTTTTTCCCATTTTATTTTGACTTTTCTAATTTTTTTGCCTCACTGACAGAAATTTTTTGTCCATTTTTATCAAAGGCTACAATATACGCTTCTTTGTATTTGGTATTTTTGATATTTTCCAAACCAACCAATGCTTCTTGATAAGTTGAAAAATGACCTGATGTATAACGATACAAATTTTCTTTCAATTGTTCAATTTCAATATCCTTTATTCCTGCAAATTTGCTACCTGAAAGATCTTGTTTGGTGGAAGAAACTAAAAATTGTATTTTATAACAAACAGTTGCGTTTGACACTTGTGTGTTTGTTTGCGTATTTACGTTTTGTTGTTCTTTCATTTCTTGTTTTACGGGTTCTTCAACTTTTGATTTAACCTCTTCTTTTGTTTGAGGTTTAGGTTCTTCATATTTTTCAATAGCACTTTGTACCGCTTTGTTGCCTTCGCCTTCTGCCACTTTTGCAAACCCATTGAAAATAGATTTGGCAATTTCATCTTGTCCTTTTTGGGAAACGAGATAAGCTTCTTCTTCTTTATTGCTTATAAAACCCACTTCTACCAAAATAGACGGCATTGCCGTACGCCACAACACCAATATAGGTGCTTGTTTTACACCTCTGTCTTTTCGGTGAATGCGTGTTGAAAATTCATTTTGTATGGATTTAGCCAAATGAATGCTTCGTTCAGAATAAACATTTTGATACAATTGGAAAATGATATAGGCCTCGTTGGAAGTAGGGTTAAAATTGCCATAATTTTCTTCGGCATTGGCTTCTAACAAGATAGAAGCATTTTCGCGTTGAGCAACAGCCAAATTAGCATTGTTTTTATCCATACCCATAACAAATGTTTCTGTACCCATACTTGTAGCATTCGGAGCTGAATTACAATGTATTGAAATAAAATAATCGGCATTATTCTCATTGGCAATAATGGCTCTCTGTTTCAATTCTACAAACACATCTGTGTTTCGAGTATATATTACCTTAATATCAGGAAAAGCCTCGCTGATACGGTTACCGACCTTCAAAGCAATCGCAAGGGCAATATCTTTTTCGTTTGCACCAGAATAGCCTATTGCACCAGGATCATGTCCGCCGTGACCGGCATCTATAACCACTACTTTGATTGGTTTGTTGGCATAAACTTCACTTGATGTAAGCACCAAAAATGACAAGAACCCCAATATACACATACCTATTATCAGGTGTTTTTTCCCGTCCTTAAAAAAATCATTAATTTTACCCATTTTATATATAAGATTTTCGTAATTTTGTTATTTAAGAGTTTTTGCAAAGATAATCAAAATTTGTATTAATTTTAAATTAAAAATAATTTTATATAAAATATTGAAGAATAGGCATTTTAGAAAAATAATGTGCGTATGGACAAGCATTTTGTTTTTTGGTACTTCTTATGCTTTTGCACAAGAAATACAAACAAATATTGCAAAATCCGACACAAATTCATTTTTTCAAGACTCATCGGCGACCGATACCTTGAAAAAAATGCCGTTGTCATCCAATGCAATAAAATCAACAATAAATTATGAAGCCGAAGACTCTCTTACTTTTGATATAAAAAACAACAAAGCATTTCTTCACAATCAAGCCCAAGTATCACAAAATGATATTAATTTAAAATCATATCAAGTGGAATTGGACTTTGATAAAAATGAATTGACAGCCTCTGGCAGAACCGATACCAATGGCAAACTGATAGAAACCCCTGTTTTTTCACAAGGAAGTTACACTTTTGAATCAGAAGGGCTTACTTACAATTTTACCAGTCAAAAAGGCTTGATAAAAAATGTCATTACCCAAGAAGACGAAAGTTTTTTGCATGGCAATATCGTCAAAAAGGATTCTAACAATAATAGTTTCATACTCAAAGGCAAATATACCACATGTAATTTGCCTGAACCTCATTTTGAAGCATTTTTCAAACGGGCCAAAGTCATTCCCAACGATAAAATTGTAACGGGAGCATTGGGCGTAAAAGTTGCCAATGTCCCATTGCCGATTGGTTTACCTTTTGGCTATTTTCCAACTTCAAGCAAACATAAAAATGGTATTTTAATACCTTCTCCCGGACAGGATTCCCGTTATGGATTTTATTTCAAGGGCTTGGGATATTATTTTGCAATCAAAGATGTGGTTGATTTTGCTATTACCACTAATATTTATACACGAGGAAGTATTGGAGCAGGCTTAGCGTCCAATTATGCCAAACGATATAAGTTTTCAGGAAATTTGAATTTGTCGTATGAATTTATGAGAGAAGGGATTATTAATACCTCATCTGAAATAAAATCGCACAATTTTTCGGTACAATGGACACACCAACAAAGTCCAAAAGCACACCCTACCAACCGATTTTCGGCTTCTGTGAATTTTATGAACAATTCATACAACCAAAATACCGTTGCTGAAAGTATCCAAAAATCAACACAAGCATCGACCTCTTCATCAATTAGTTTTAGCACAAGTTGGAAAAGTCGCTACTTTTTAGGTATCAATGCAGAATTGAATCAAAACCTATCACAAAAAAGTTTTACTTTAAAATTGCCATATATCAATTTCAATATTTCACAGTTCTACCCTTTCAGAAGAAAAAAAGTTGTAGGCAAATTGAGATGGTGGGAAAATATATCTATGCAATACACGGTTGATATAAACAATGAATTAAGCAAAAATTATGATTCTACCACCCAATTTTTCTCCACACAAACTGTAAAAGACCTGCGATATGGTATCAGACATTCGATTCCAATAAAAAGCACTGTCAATATTTTCAAACATTTAGTGTGGACAAACACTATCAATTTTGTTGAAACTTGGCAATTCACCGGTATCAGACAAACTTGGGGCGGCACAACACTTGATGACAACGGTCATCTCGTCGGTATTGTGAATAGAGATACAAATTATGGTTTTTATCCTACACATAATTTAAATTATACCACCAATTTTTCCATCAATCTATATGGTTTATATTCCATGAAAAAAGGAAGAATATCTGCATTTAGACACGAACTGACTCCTTCTGTCAATTTTATGTATATTCCCAATTTAAACAAGGCTATGTATCATAGTTATTTTAATAGTTTGCAGGGGCAAGAAATTACTTATTCATATCTTGCCAATTCTTTGTATGGAGTGCCTGCCAACCAAACATCTGCCTCTATCAATTTTTCAATCTCCAACAGATTGGAAATGAAAGTTAAAAGCCGTTCGGAAGAAGGAACATTCAAGAAAATAACATTGTTGGAAAATGTTACCCTTTCGTCAGGGTACGATTTTGCCGCCGACAGCCTTAGATGGAAATACCTGACCTTATCAGGTAGAACAACTTTATTTAAAAGCCTTACTCTTTCTTTTAATTTCAACTTTGACCCCTATTCTATCGACTCTAATGGGTATCGTTGCAATGTTACCGAATTAAAAGCCAATCATAGATTATTCAGATTGTCTTCTACGGCATGGAATCTCAGTTTGACATACAATTTGAATAATAATACCTTTAAAAGCAAAAAGAACAAAGATGAACAAAAAGACAAGCCTAATTCTCCAAGTGCTTTTGGTGATTGGAATATTGCCTTTTCGTACAATCTATCATACAATATGACCGACAATATGCTGTATTATCGTTATCATTATTATGTAGATACATTGCAAAAATACACACATACATTCAGAAATATCATCAATATTCGTGGTAATTTTGCTCTAACACCCAAATGGAGTGTAACATTCTCAACAGGTTACGATTTCCAAACCAAAAGTTTCTCCGCTTCCGAAATTGGAATAGAAAGAGATTTGCATTGCTGGAAAATGGGCTTTTCGTGGATTCCATTTGGCTCCTACCGCCGATTTGAATTCAGTTTAAGAGCAAAAGCCAATATGCTTAGAGATGTTAAATATGAAAAGAAAAAAGACCTTAACAATTAAATATCAACATTATGACCGTAACAGAAGCCATTCAAAACAGACAAAGCGAAAGAGCATATTTAGACAAACCCGTTGAAAAAGAAAAAATACAACAATGTATAGAAGCGGCTCGTTTAGCCCCATCTGCATGCAATGCTCAAGGTTGGACTTTTGTGATAGTTGATGATAAAGACTTGAAAAATGAAATAGCTAAATGTGCCAATAGTTTGGGTATGAATAAATTTGTGGAACAAGCACCAGTAATTGTTGCTATTATTGTTGAAAAGCCGAATTTTACCTCTTGGATTGGAAGTTTAATCAAACGCAAAGATTATTCTCTTATGGATATTGGCATTGCAACAGAAAATCTTTGTCTTCAAGCACAAGAACTTGGTCTGGGAACCTGTATCATGGGGTGGTTTAACGAAAAAAAAGTGAAAAAATTACTGCATATTCCACCCTATAAACATTTGGCATTGATAGTAAGCATAGGATATACCGATAATGAACAGAGGAAAAAAATAAGAAAACCTTTAAGTGAAATAATGAGAATAAATCGTTATTAAACTTTAATCCCAATTATCGTTTCTGGATTCCATAATAAATGTAAACAACATTAAGGTAAAAGCCCATAAGGAAGATCCGCCATAACTAATGAATGGCAAAGGAATACCTATTACAGGCATCAAACCAATGGTCATACCTATATTAATAGCCACGTGGGCAAAAAATATGCTCGCAATACAATAACCATACGAACGGACAAAAGCATTTTGACTTTTTTCGGCGATACGAATAATACGCCCAATTAACAGAACAAAAATAATAATGACAAATGTAGTACCGACAAATCCACCTTCTTCCCCTATGGTACAGAAAATAAAGTCTGTAACCTGTTCCGGGACAAAATTTAATTTTGTTTGGGTACCATTGCCAAAACCTTTGCCAAAGAATCCTCCCGAACCAATGGCGATTTTGGCTTGATTGACATTGTATCCTATCCCTTTGGTATCGTTTATTTTTCCAAACAACAATTCAATTCTTTGTTTTTGATGAGGTTTTAATACTTGATTATAAACCAAATCAACTGTAAAAATATAGGTGGTGACAATAAGGAAAACGATAATAAGTCCCAAATGATACTTTTTACGTTTTCTCAATCGGAACATCATCCAAGCAAATAAAAGAACAACCATAGCAAATACAATCCATTGTGGCAAATATACCAGCAGTACAAACAATACAACGGCACAAACTGCAATAATAAGTATCCATGGTGTCAAACCTTCTCTAAACAAGGCAAACACCAAGAACAACAAAGGCAAAGCTGAACCTGTATCGTTTTGCAACAATATCAAACCAATAGGAATACCTATAATAACAAGAATAGGAATGAGAGATTTCTTTTTGCTTAAATCGCAATGCATATCCGACAAACGGCGTGCCAAGAACAAACAAGTGGCATATTTGGCAAATTCTGCGGGTTGTATGCCAAAATTGCCGATTCCCAACCACGATTTTGCCCCAGAACGTTCCGTACCAAAGAGTACTACAACAACCAACATTATTGTAAAAAACGTATAGAGCCATGGTGCGGCATGCCAAAAAAATCTATTGTTAAATACACAAATAACAATAGCCAATATAATAGAAGTAGCAATCCATATCATCTGATAGCCATAACTTGTTTGGAACGAAAAATGTCCCTGTTTGTACGAAGTGGACAAAACGCTCATAAATCCTATAAAAACCAATATAAGATAGTAAACAATCAACCGTTTGTCAAATCTGGATTTCATACTATTTTACATAATAAATTGAACGATTGGCAATAGAGGCTTCTAAATCAGGACGGGTGATGGTATCCGTAAGATATTTTTCCATCATCAAACTGGCGATAGGTGCAGCCCAAGTTGCTCCAAACCCTCCATTCTCAACAATAACAGAAATTGCTATTTTAGGATTTTCCAACGGCGCAAAGCACACCAATAAAGAATGGTCTGCGTAGGGTGGATTTTGAGCCGTTCCCGTTTTTGCCCCTACTCTATATCCCGGTACGGCTGCCCTGCGTGCAGTACCGCCTGTTACCGCTCTTTCCATACCTAAAATAACAGGTTCAAAATATTTGGCTTCTATACCTGAATTTTTTTTCTGGTTAAAATTGGTATTTAATGAATCCTTATGTCCTATCGCTTTTACAATGTGTGGCGGATAATAATAACCTCTATTGGCAATGGTCGAAACCAAATTGGCCAATTGTATTGGAGTGGCATTTATTTCTCCTTGACCTATAGATATGGAAATTATAGTGGTGGCTTTCCATCGTCCTTGACCATAATGTTTATTGTAAAATTCTGCAGATGGAATAAAGCCGGTTAATTCATAAGGCAAATCACTATTAAATTTTTGTCCAAACCCCAATTGAGTAACCATTTTATACCAATGATTATAAGCATCTTCTGTTGATTTGTAATATTTTCGGTTTTCCAACATGGATACCAAACCGCGACAATACCAAGCGTTGCATGAATTTTGCACAGAACCTATAATATCAAGTGGAGAAGCATGACCATGGCACCCCAATTTTCGATTTCCATAAGCATAGCCCATACTACATGAATATAATGTGGAATTATTGACAATATGGGCTTGTTGAAACACCAAAGCATTTACCAATTTAAATGTGGAACCGGGAGGATATTGTGCCATTAAAGCTCTATTGAACAATGGTTTATTGATTGAATCATTTTGCAATTTCATGTAATTTTTTCCTCTATCGCTACCTATCAATAATGATGGATCGTAGGAGGGACTGCTTACCAAAGCCAAGATTTCACCACTTGAGGGTTCTATGGCAACAATACTACCCCGCTTGCCTTTCATGAGTTTTTCTCCATATTCTTGCAAATCTTTATCTAGGGAACACCACAAACTTTTCCCGGGAACAGCATCTATATCCAATTCTCCGTCTTTATAACTTCCTTTATCTCGTCTGAAATTATCTACCAATACATACCTTACACCTTTGGTACCACGCAAATCTGTTTCATAATAACGTTCTATACCACTTTTGCCAATATAATCTCCCAAAGCATAGTAATTGTCTTTTTCCATATCATTATAATTCACTTCGGCAATATACCCCAACGAATGAGCCGCTCCACTGGTATGATATTTTCTTACCGTACGGGGATACACATAAAAACCCTTATATTTATGCGAACGCTCTAATATATAAGCATTCATTTGCGGAGTAAGTTGTTTTACCAAAACTGAAGGAACGTATGAAGAATAGTTTTTGGCTTTTCTTAAGCGAGCCATTAAATCGGCGGTGTCTATACCTAAAATAAAACTTAATTCAATTGTATCCAAATCTTTGACATTAAAGGGAACGACCATTAAATCGTAAGACATTTCATTATCAACTAATATTGCTCCGTTTCTATCATATATCACCCCTCTTGGAGCGGCATTGACAATTCTACGAATGGCATTATTCTCCGCAGCACTTTTCCATTTGTCGTCAATCACTTGTAAAAAAAACAAACGAATGACATAAATGATGGCAACAATACCCAAAAAGAATAAAATGATAAACTGTCGTCCTTTATAAATGTCTCGATTGACCATAATTAGTAGTCTCTATTCATCAATTTATTGGCAAAAACCAACAATTCTTGTTTGTTGGCCTCTGCAATATTTATTTGTTTCAACAAATCCATTGCTTCTTCAAAATACGTATTGATGACTTGTTTTGCCATATCACCAATTTTGTATTTGTCGTATAATGCTTTTACTTTTTGATATTTATCTTGTTTTTCCAAATTGTGATTCATATAATAGTAAAGGGTTTGCTTATCTTGATTATCTATTATATTAATTAATTGTAAAAGCATATATGTTTTTTTATTTTCAGCAATATCTCCGCCTACTTGTTTGCCAAATTTTTCCACGTCGGCATAAACATCTAAAAAATCATCTTGGATTTGAAATGCCAATCCGATTTTTATCCCAAATTGGTAAATCATTTCTTGATGGGTTGTATTGGCGTTTGCCACAATCGCTCCTGCCTGCAAACAAGCCGCCAACATCACTGATGTTTTTAAGCGTATCATTTCCAAATATTGTTGAACGGACACATTTTCCATTTGTTCAAAATCAAGGTCATATTGTTGTCCTTCACATATTTCTACAGAAGTTTTGGTCAATAATTTCAGCAACTCGTCTTTGCCCTCTCCTTGATATGAAAGCATATACTCAAAAGCCTTTGCAAATAGCGTATCTCCTGACAAAATGGCAATATTGGTATTCCATTTTTTATAAATAGTTTCTTTGCCCCGTCTTAAATCGGCTTTGTCCATAATATCATCATGGATTAGAGTGAAATTATGCAACATTTCAAAGGCAACAGCTGGTACTATGGCTTCCTGAATATTGCCGTCAAACATACGACAAGCCATCAAACATAAATGCGGGCGAATACGTTTTCCGCCTTGAGACAAAATATATTCTACAGGTTGATACAAATTTTCTGGTTTTTTTTGCCAATCTATACTTTGGATAGTTTGTGCTATCAATGCATTCAATTCGTTCATTCTTATCATCTGTATATAAAAAAAGGCTATTATAGATAACAGCCTTTTTTTTTATTTTTATTTATCTTGTTTTTAATTCAATTTAAATATAATAGGCAATTCAAATTGACTACGAACAGCCTTACCTCTTTGTTTGCCGGGGTTCCATTTAGGCATAGCCTTCACAACTCTTACGGCTTCTTCGTCTAATGCTGTTGCAACGGAACGTTTTACTCTAACGTTTGAAATGCTACCATTTTTCTCAACAACGAAAGTCAAACGAACAGTTCCTTCAATACCGGCTTCTCTTGCTCTTGACGGATATGTCAAGTTGTCCCGAAGATATTTGTACAACGCTTCTTCTCCACCGGGGAATGAAGATTCTTCCTCAACAATCACGAAAACTTCTTCTTCTTCAGGTTCGGCTTCTTTTGTATCAGAAACTTCTACATATTCATGCTCTTCTACCTGCATATTTTCATCGGCTTCAGAATCTATGATAATATCTTCAACAGCAATATCGTCTTCAACTATTTCCAACAAAGTTTGACTTTTTTCTGGAGGAGGAGGAGGCAACAAGTCTTTTTGTTGTTCTGTTTGAATAATCTGTTCCTCTTCAATTGTAGCCGCAATACCACCCGAAAAGACTTCTACCTTGTCACGAGTACCAATATATTCAAAAGCAAGTAATACTACTACTAAAGCTACCAACAAACCTATTTCAAGAAATAAAGGTTTACGCCATTCCAAATCCGCTTTTTTTGATTTTTTTGCTTCCATATACAATTATTATATTAATTTTTCACGTGCAAAGATAGCATTTATTTTTATGCAAATGAAAGAAAATAATATATTTTTTTTCAATATTCTTTTATTCGGGATAATATTCTGCAAATGTCTTATCCTCATAGAAAAACACTATCTTTTTTATTTTTTTATGTCCTTGAGAATGCGATTCCGGAGTTGAAACTGAATCTTGCTTCGGAATATTTGATTCTGGTATGACATATTCCGGTTCAACTTTGGGAGTTGTTTCTATCGGTTCTTCATCTTTGTCTTCAAACAACTGCAATTGCTTGTCGTCATAATCTTCAGGAAGTAATGCTGTTAAAAACATTTCACCTTCACCATCCATCAACCACTTGGGATTTAGATTCGGATTGGCCAACAAGATAGCCGATAAAATATTATCATTAATATTTCTCTGCCCATTCAAAATAAAACTCAATAGGGAGGAGGAGATACCAATCTGCTTGGCAAAATCACCCTGATTTATTCCCATCTCCGCAATAAATTTTTTTAATCTGTCTTTCATCTCTGCAAAAATTAAATTTACACTTTGCAAAGATACAACTTTATTTTTTATCCAAAATAAAATTCACAAAATTTACAAAATGTAAAAACATACAATTTAACGCAAAATTATTAAAGTTTTAGTTTATTTAAATAACATAAAATACTATTATTCTGATATTTATATAAAACATTA
The DNA here is from genome assembly GCA_905233585.1 of uncultured Bacteroidales bacterium. Classification (GTDB taxonomy): domain Bacteria; phylum Bacteroidota; class Bacteroidia; order Bacteroidales; family WCHB1-69; genus UBA1205. Next base: position 50,601 of record CAJOFD010000005.1, on the reverse strand, counting down.
AAATAAGTTGAATAAAAGTATTATATTCACATAAATTTATTAAAGTATTTATGTGTATTTTTTAATTAAAATATTGTTTTTATATACTTTAATATAATAAATTTATTGAAAATAAATAATTTTTAGCGTCCACAACACAATTACTCAGTTTTTACCCCGTTGATTTACTTTTATTTTAAAAAGTTTACATATATTTACATGTAAATTTTATTTTACTTTACATTGTTTACATACAATTTCACATGATTTTTTACATGTAAATTGATGCAATTGTCGCTTTGGTATTATATTTTTTGGTACTTTTGTACAAAATAATAAAATAACAGATGAAACTAATTGCTGATAGCGGAGCCACAGGAACAGATTGGGCTTATATAGATGACAAAAATCAGGTGTTGCAATTCCGTACAAGCGGAATAAATGTCAGTTATCTTTCAGAAGGAGAGATAAACAAAATCATTACCACTGAAGTTATTCCGGTTTTGAAAGAACATAAAATACAAAGTATCCCCAAGATATACTTTTATGGTGCAGGCTGCTCCACCCTCCCCAAACAGACCATCATGCAAAAAATATTAAGGCTGATAAGTCCAAATGCAGCGATTATTGCCGACCATGATATGCTCGGCGCTGCAATATCGATTTCTCAGGGGGATAAAATGTGCGTCTGCATACTCGGAACTGGTTCTAATTCTTGCATTTATGACGGAAAATCCATCGTAAAAAATATACTGTCGTTAGGTTATGTTTTGGGCGATGAAGGCAGCGGAACCTATTTGGGAATGAAGTTTATCCAAAATTTATTAAAAGGAAAGACACCGAAAGATTTGACGGAGAAATTTTATGCCGAAAATCAAAAAACACCTTCCGATATTGTCTATGAAATGTATCAAGCACCAAAGATGGGTGCTTACTTCGCTTCATATTCACACTTTCTGCGGGAAAACAACAATCATCCGTATATAGACAACTTGCTGAAAGATTGCTTCCGGGACTTTTTCCGCGAACAGGTGTTCCAATTTGAAGAGGTACAAGACTACCCTATCGGTTTCATCGGGTCAATCGCCTATGTTTTTGAAAAACAATTGCGGGCAGTCGGCAGGGAATTGAATGTGAACATCACTACAATCATACAAAATCCCATCGAAGGTTTAATTTCATATTATCAACATCATGAATAAAGGTTTAGCGACAATATTATTGCTCATTGTTGCCAATGTTTTTATGACATTTGCGTGGTACGGACATCTTAAATTACGGGAGTTTGACTGGTTTTCGTCCCTGCCCTTGATAGGTATCATCGTTTTTAGTTGGGCGATAGCCTTTTTTGAATATTGTCTGCAAGTACCCGCCAACCGCATTGGCTTCGAATCGAACGGAGGACCGTTCAATATCATACAATTGAAGGTTATTCAAGAGGTGATTTCCCTGACGGTATTCGTCTTGTTTTCGTTGTTGGTGTTCCGCAACACCAGCCTCAAATGGAATCATCTGCTGGCGTTTGTCCTGATAGTGTTGGCCGTTTACTTTGTCTTTAAAGACTAAACTCTGATGAAAAAATACCTTGCCGCATTGTTTCTCGTGATGATTACCTGCAAAAATTTTGCCCAAATCCCTACTCCACAGATACAAAAAGTTGGAGCGACTCCCACCGCCATATCCCTAACGTGGGATAGCGTGCCTCAGGCTGACGGCTACGAAGTTGTCGTTATCAACAAAAAACAGATACCTTATTATACCGGCGTTCCCGGCATAGTGCTGAACGAAAATATCAAGCCCGGAAGCGTTTACAGCATTTATATCCGTGCGTATCAATTCCGCCAAAACGTTCATAGCGGTCAGGTGAGTTACTGCCTGCTGACACCACCGCTGGCATTGTCGCCCAAAATCAAACCCGAGAAACAGTCATTCGTCGCCAGATGGCAACGGAATTTCAAATCTTTTGACTACTATTTTTATTTGGCATGCGACAGTCTTTTCCAACAGCCTGTAAACGGTTACAAAGGGCTGCCTGTCAAAAAAAATCATCTGCCGATAAATGGATTGCAAGCCCCAAAAACATATTATTATCGCATAGCCACCGTCGATTTAAACCAAAAAGTACATTATTCAAACACCGTAAGAGTGGAGTTGAAAGCATCGGAAAATGAGAAATGAAAGCAAAGAGAATATATATGATAAATAATTTTTTGCAAATATGTATTATGGAACGAATCTACATATTGGCAGTTAGGTTTGGTTAATATAATTATTTATATTTTTATATGTTTATGTCATATTTTTTTGGAGACGTAGCAAGCTACGTCTCTTTTTTTGTAAGGAAACATTGAATGTATACGATTTTTATATACAACTTTCTTTGATAACCCCAAAGAAAGTTTTGCAAAGAAAGGGGTTTCGCGGTGAGAAACATTTTCTAAAAATAGGGAAACTTCTCGCTAAAACTGCAACACCATTATTTGTTTCATAGGCGTGTAGATTTGTAATGCAAATACTGTTTTTCAAATCAACATACTATTGAACTTGTCATCCCATTTTCCCGGGCAGTTTTTTTACGCTCCAAGTTTCACATTTTTATACGAAAATATTTCTAAACCGCATTCTTTTCTCTACGTTTGTCATCAATATGGAAAAGATTAAGTTCTACCTATCATTTCTCATTTATCAATTCTCAATTTTCTTTCTCGCAAATATAAATTCTAATTTTATAAGCATTTGTAAGATTTATACAAAACTTTCTTTGATAACCACAAATAAAGTTTTACAATGAAAGAGGTTTCGCGGTGAGAAACATTTTCTAAAAATTTGTACTTGCGGAGTATTCCGCAAATGTATTTTTATAAAAAGTAGTGCTTGCGGAGTGTTCCGCAAATATATTTTTGTAAAAAGTAGTTCTTGCGGAGAGTTCCGCAAGTATATTTTTGTAAAATTTGTACTTGCGGAGAGTTCCGCAAATGTATTTTTGTAAAAAATAGTACTTGCGGAGTATTCCGCAAATGTATTTTTGTAAAATTGGTACTTGCGGAGTGTTCTGCAAATATGATTTTGTAAAAAGTAGTATTTTCGGATAGTTCCGCAAGAATTATATGAAAAAAAATGGTATCTTTGCAGGGTTGAAATCATATAATTGTAAATAAATTTAAAATCAATTTTATCATGGGAAAGTTTATCAAATTAGACAAAGTAAAACTTACTAACGGATTGCATATCGAATTTATGTATCTGTTCAAAGAAAAAATGTCCGCAATAGATACAACAGGCAATGAAGAACTTGAAAATTATTTTTCATCTTTCAACGAAGCCTATAATGAAGAAAACCGTTGCTACAAACTTTCAAAAGGAAGCGATTTGACACAAATTATCAATCAGACAGATAACGAAAGAGATATGATTTATTCATGCATTAGAAATATCATCAATGCTTGGTCAAATAATGGCGTCTATTCATCTGAACAATCATCTGCAAAGAAATTGAAAAGTGTCCTTAATAATTATAAAATAGACAACCAGCAGCAAAAGGACGAGCAAACAAGCCGCATACGCAATCTAATAGAAGACCTGCAATCCCCTACCATGCAGACACATCTTACTAAATTGAACATTATGGCACTTGTGCAAACATTAAAGGAAAAGAATATGTATTTTGCAGTACTCATTGACCAGAGAAATACTGAAAAAGGGCTCAAGCAGAAAGGAGCTCTCCGAAATGCAAGGCTCGTCATAGATAATATATATGATGAAATTCTTTCATATGTTGAAGCAGCAGAACGTTTTACACACGCGGAATCATACACCAATTTCATTAACAATTGGAATAACACCATTAATTATTATGTGAATATCTTCGAGCGCAAATCATACAATTATTCAAATAATAATGATGACCAACAAGAAGAAGATGATAACAGCGGAAACGAAGTTGAAAACTGAGAATTAATATTTGAGAGTTGAGAGTTGAGAATTGAGAGGTAAGAATTGATAGTTGAGAATTGAGAGGTGAGAAATGAGAGGTGATAATTTAAATTTGATAATTGAAAGTTGAGAGGTGAGCGTATGAAGGCAATTAACGATTTAAGTATTTCAGAGATAAGTGATTTTTTAATAGCAAACAATGAAAAATCTTTTAGAGCCAAACAAATATACCAATGGATTTGGCAGAAGAATGTGTCTGATTTTGCTGCCATGACCAATCTTTCGGCAGCCTTGCGGAGCATTTTGGAAGCCAATTTCTATATAAGGAGCCTTTCTGTTGAACAGGAACATGTCAGTCAGGACGGCAGCCGCAAATATATTTTGCGATTATTCGACCGTCAGCAGATAGAAATGGTTCTCATTCCGTCAAAGCAGCGTACAACGGTGTGCATTTCGTCGCAGGTCGGCTGTGCATTGGGTTGCAGATTCTGTGCAACGGGGTCTATGGGTTTTAAGAGAAACCTCCATGCCGATGAAATCTATCAGCAGGTGTTCTTGGCTAATGAACTATCTAAAACGAATTATGGCACACATCTGTCAAATATCGTCATTATGGGCATGGGAGAACCACTACTCAATCTTGACAATGTGAGTAAAGCCATTGATATAATAACAGGAAAAGATGGCATGGAGATGTCTCCGAGCCGTATTACGCTTTCTACAGCTGGCATTAGCACCAAATTGTCCCGTTTGGCTGTCCTGCAGCCGAATATAGGTCTCGCAATATCGCTTCATGCGGCAGATGCGGAAAAAAGGAAAACCATTATGCCCGTTGCGGAGAGATATTCTATTTCCGAACTTGTTGCCGCCTTGAAGGACTACCACAAAACGACAGGACAACGTATCACCATTGAGTATTTGTTACTCAAAAATATCAACGACAGCACCGATGACGCCCAGAAGTTGGCTGCGCTGTGCAGAAATTTCCCCGTCAAAATCAATTTGATAAACTACAACCCACACCCTCTTTCCGCATTTGAGCCGACAACAAAAGAACGGCAACAAGCCTTTGCCGAATTATTGGAGAGTAAGAACATGCTCGTCTATGTTCGTCAAAGCAAGGGTCAGGACATCGCCGCCGCATGCGGACAATTGGTCAGCAAGCAGCACAACGGTAACAGATAACATATTTGTTGATACCTAAATAAAACAAAACACCCTCACTTTTCAGTGAGGGTGTTCCGATTTGTTCAAGGAAACATGTTTAGTGAAATAATTTTAGAATGTCGTTTCCGAAAACAAATATCATTAATAATAACAATATTATCATTCCGACTGTTTGGGCGGCTTGGATAACGTTATCCGACACCTTCCGTCCGGTCAATAGCTCTATTAATGTAAAGATAGCATGTCCGCCGTCCAGCCCCGGTATCGGCAGTACGTTCATAAAAGCCAAAATGACGGACAACAGTCCCGTAATGTACCAGAACCTGCCCCAATTCCACACGTTGCCGTATATTTGCGCTATGCCGATAGGTCCCGAAAGCGACGAGGCTTTCTCTTGTCCCGACAACAATTTGCCCAAACCCGATATGTTGAGCCTCAAATTGTTCATCGCGTCTTTCCAACCATAGACAAAGGACTGTCCTATCGAATATGTTGCCATCTTAAAGTCAGGCATGGTACAAAAAACGCCCAGCAGACCGTTGCTGTCCAAGACGGCGGTGGTCGTTAGCGTGTCGTTGTCCCTCAAATAGGTCAAGGTGACAGGCTGGTTGGCATAATCGAGATGAAATTCCTGCCAAGTGCCGTAACATTCCAGTTGCCTGTCGTTCAACCCAATCAGTTTGTCCCCCTTTTGGAGTTTGCCTGATGCCAAATCGGGATTGACGACGGAATCTATGACAAAAGGAAAGTTCATCGGTTCCAAAAAGGTGTTCATGTGAACCTTCATCGTATCATAAATGCGGTCTCCCAATACAATATCCATCAATTTACCGTCCCGCTCGACCTGCGCCATATTGCCCAATATCAATGCGGGCTTGATATCGCTGTAGCGTTCGTAGCTTTTCCCGTCTATGGAGATGATTTTGTCGCCCGTTGCGAAGCCTATGTTTTTTGCCGACTCAAAGGCATAGAGCCCTTCGGTAATCCCGGCGTTGGGAATATACTGCTTTTCGTAACAGCGGATAACCATGGCGAAAAGCAACACCCCCACTATCATATTGACGATAACACCTGCCAAGACAATAATGAGCCGCTGCCATGCCGGTTTGAATCGGAACTCCCAGGGTTGGGGTTCGCTGGACAGATTTTCGACCGTCTGCGTCTCGTCTATCATGCCGGCGATTTGGCAATAGCCCCCCAAGGGCAGCCAGCCGATACCGTATTCGGTGTTTTCGGGGTATTTCCGCCAGTCGTCATCGTCCAATGACTGCGTATCTATCATCTTGTATTTGTTTTTGCCTTTCGCATCCAAGACGGGGCTGCCGTCGGCGTTGGTAACGACTTCCGTGTCGGGCAGATTGGCGGAAAAGAACTTGACCTGCCACTTCCCCTTGATACGTTTGAACTTCACGATGGAAAATTTCGGGTTGAAAAACAAGTAGAACTTGGGCACTCTCACCTTGAAAATGCGTGCCGCAACAAAATGTCCTGTCTCATGGACAAAAACCAATATTGCCAACCCCAGCAACAATTGGGCTGTCATAATAACTATATTCATATCTCTTAATTTATGGTTTCAATTATTTCTTTTGCTTTTATCCTTGCGCAGTCATCGGTCTCTGCCAAGATATCCAATGACACGCTTTTGTCCCGACTGACCGTATCCATAGTTTTTTTGATGACCACAGGAATGTCCAGGAACTTGATTTTTTCTTGCAGGAACGCCCACACGGCTTCTTCGTTGGCGGCGTTCATCACGCAAGGCATATTCCCGCCTCGGGCGATGGCTTCGTAGGCGATGCCAAGGCACTCAAAGGTCTCGGTGTCGGGAGCGAGAAAATCCAATTGCCCGTAATCGGCGAACGTGAAGTGCGGATACGGCATGCTCAGCCTCTGCGGAAACGACAGGGCATATTGTATGGGAAGTTTCATGTCCGGAAGACCCATTTGGGCTTTGACGGCACCGTCCGAAAAATGCACCAGCGAGTGGACGATACTTTGGGGGTGAACAATGACTTGTATTTTGCTCGGAACAACGCCGAACAGCCAGTGGGCTTCTATCATCTCCAAGCCTTTGTTCATCAATGTCGCCGAATCGATGGTAACCTTGTTGCCCATAGACCAATTGGGGTGTTTCAAGGCTTGCGCCGGACTTACGGCGGAGAGTTCTTTTTTGTTTTTTCCCAAGAACGGACCCCCTGAGGCCGTCAAGGTCAGCAGTTCTATCTCGTTGTCATGCTCCCCGACAAGACATTGGAAAATAGCGGAGTGCTCCGAGTCCACAGGCAGCACACAGGATTTTTTTTCAAGTGCCTTTTGCATAATGATTTCACCTCCGGCAACCAAAGTTTCTTTGTTCGCCAAGGCGACGACCTTACCGGCGTCCAATGCGTTGTAGGTGGGCTCCAAGCCGGCAAATCCTACCAAGGCAACCACCACCATATCGATGGACGACATGCTGACAATGTCCAGCAATGACCTCCTGCCGGCAAAAACCTTAATGTCAAACTTGTTCAATGCCTCCTGCACCTTGCCATAGAGGGCTTCGTTGGTGATAACTACCGCATTGGGCTGAAATTTGACGGCTTGTTCTATCAACAAATCCGCATTGTTCTGCGCGGTGAGCACTTCTACTGAAAATCTTTCCCTGTGGTTTTCGACAACCGCCAAGGTTTGCCTGCCGATACTCCCCGTCGAACCCAAGATGGCTATTCTTTTCTTTATTCCCATGTCGAAAAAATATCTTTTGTTAGCATATCGTACAAATTATGGTATCGTCTCCCCTTACATGTTGGAAATGTTTCTGGCGATTTTTGCCGTCAGACCCGGGAAGAAACGTTTGAGATATACCATTATCAATTCTTTGCTTCCGATGAAGACTTCTCTTTTTTGTTTGATTATCGCTTTGCAGATTTGCCTGCCTGCTTTTTCTGCCGCAATGCCCCCTGCCTGTCCTTTGTCCATCACGCCATGTTTCTGACCGTCCTTTTCCAATGCATTGACGGAAATATTGGTCTGCACACGTCCCGGACAAACGATGGTTACCCTTATGTTTTGCTGATAATATTCCGCCTGTATGGTTTCGTAAAAACCATAGAGCGCATGCTTTGCCGAACAATAGGCAGAGCGCAAAGGAAAACCGAACTTACCCGCTATACTGGTCGTTACCGCCAATTGTCCCCCGCCCTGTGCCAACATTTTGGGCAAAATGGTCTTGCATAACATGACGGGAGCATAAAAATCTATATCCATCACCTTGTTGAATACCCGCATTTCGGTATCAACCGTTGTCCCCCGCTGGCTGATGCCGGCATTGTTGTAGAAAATGTCTATCCTGCCGAACTGTTGCCACGCCGTTTCTGCCAAGGCTGGCAGTTCTTCCAGCCGCGACAAATCAAACGGAAGGCTCGCCACACGCGGGCTGCCCGATTGCAGGGCTTGTTGTTTTACCGTTTCCAGCCAATCGGCTTCCAAGGCGGTAAGTATGAGACTGTACCCTTGGGCGGCGAAGGCCAAGGCCGTTGCCTTGCCTATCCCCGATGAGGCGCCGGTTATCCATACTACCTTTGTATTATTCTTTGCTGAACTATTCATCGTCTTCCCAATCTTCTGTTTGTTTCAAATAATCTTTTAGATAATCCAATTGCCGTCTGTCTCTTTTGGTCGGGCGGCCGAGACCGTGTTCCCGCCTCTCAAAACGCATGGACAGCATCTTGACCCTGTCATATTCTGCTTGAGGAGTTCTGTCTATGTAATAATCGGGCACCAAACCCGCCGATATTCTGTTCTTGGGGCTGCCGATAACCTCTATGGTTTTCTGCAATTGTCCTATGGTAACAGTAATAACGAGATTGGGCACCACCTCTTTTGACGGTTTGACATTATTGCCCTGTATTTTCACCTTGCCTGCCAAGCAGGCTTCGTTGGCCATCGTTCTTGTCTTGAACAGACGCACCATCCAAAGCCATTTGTCTATTCTGGTTTTTTCCATAGCCGCAATCCCCTATCTGCTGAACACATATTGAATAATATTCGCCCCCATTCTCAATGCTTTGGTTCTTGTGGCCTCGTCATCCAAATGCACGGCATAGTCTTCCCAGCCGTCCCCCAAGTCGCATTCGTAGGTATAGAAACAAACCATTCTGCCTTCATAAAACAATGCAAAACCTTGAGGGGATTTGCCGTCATGTTCATGAATTTTGGGTAAGCCGTTGGGAAATTCGTAACTTTGGTGATAAATAGGATGCGAAAAAGGTATTTCCACGAAGTCAAGTTCGGGAAACACCTTCTTCATTTCTCTTCTTATAAATTTATCCAAACCGTAATTGTCGTCAATATGCAAAAATCCGCCGCTTATCAAATATTTGCGAATGTTGTTTGCTTCCGCATCGGAAAAAACAACATTGCCATGCCCCGTCATGTGAACGAAAGGATAGTTGAAAATATTTTTACTGCCCGCCTCTACCGTCGCCGGCTGCAAATCCAAATGGGTATGTAAGTTGCTGTTGCAAAATTTAATCAAATTGGGCAATGATGTCGGATTGGCATACCAGTCGCCCCCCCCCTGATATTTCAGCAAGGCTATCTGCTGCCCCTGTGCGATAGTTAGAACATATAAACATATTGCCAATAATACAGGCGTTTGCAATCTATTCATGAAATTCTTCTTGCGTTTCGTTGAAATTTATTTCTCCAATATGATTGGAAAAGAAACGATACTCTAACAATTGGAAAGATTCTACCGCAGTTAATTTGATTTTACAACGATATTTTATCATCCATTTTAATCTTAAACAAAACAAATGGCGTGTTAAATAGGCATATAAAAACGGATGAACTTGTATTTCCAAATAACGCTCATTGTTTTTTTGTACCAATATTTGCAAATTGTTTTCAATTTCATCAACAATCAGCACCGGAGGTCTCACTTTTCCTGTTCCGCTGCAAGAGGGACAGGTCTCTCTTATTTCAATATTGATTTCAGGACGCACTCTTTGCCGTGTAATCTGAATAAGTCCGAATTTGTTTACAGGCAAAATAGTATGACGGGCTTTGTCCTTGGACATTTCATCAAGCATACATTTATATAAGGCTTTTCTATTGGCAGCCCTGCGCATATCGATAAAATCGACAATGATAATACCGCCCATATCGCGTAGCCGCAACTGTCTGGCGATTTCCTTTGCCGCCGATATATTTACATCCAATGCATTATCTTCTTGCGTTTTGTCCGTACTGACGCGATGACCGCTATTTACATCTATTACGTGCAAGGCTTCGGTATGTTCTATGATCAGATACACACCACCTTTTAATGAGACACTCCTTCCAAACGATGATTTGATTTGTCGGGCAATGCCATAATATTCAAACATAGGTGCCTCTTTTTTGTACAATTTTAGCAAATCAATTTGATTATTGGCATTATGTTGAATATAATTTTTTACTTCATTGAAATAATTTTTATGGACATAAATAGCATCAAATGTATCGTTGAGCATATCTCTCAAGACAACGGAGGTTTTGTCCAATTCACTTGCCACCAATTTTGGGAAACGATTGCCTCTCATTCCGGAAACAATATCATTCCATTTTGATAACAACAAACGCATATCAGCGTGTAGTGTCTCAAGATTTTGGTCTTTGGCCACCGTACGAATGATGATACCCATGTGAGGTGGCTTTATTTTCAGCATTATATCCCTCAACCGATTACGTTCTGCCTTGGATTTTATCTTTTGAGACACCATTACATCTTCGGAAAAAGGCAACATTATACAGAACCGTCCCACCAATGAAATTTCACCGGACAAACGTGGCCCTTTGGTTGAAATGGCTTCTTTGGATATTTGTGTCAATATCAGATCTCCCGCTGAAAGCACATCTTTTATTTCGCCATGTTTATTTATTTCATCTATTATCTTTACATCTGATAACGATGGACTTTTAACATTACCTTGCAAGCATTGTTTTGTATATGCATGAAATGTGGTAAACCTGCTACCCAAATCTTGATAATGCAGAAATGCGTCTTTTTCACAACCAATATCTACAAATGCAGCATTCAGACCGGGTATCAGTTTTTTGACTTTGCCCACATAAATATCACCAACTCTAAAGCTATTGGATTGCTTTTCTTTATGCAATTCTACCAATACCTTGTTCTCCAACAAAGCGATTTGCACATTGCCATCTCTACTGTCTATATATAATTCTTTACTCAAAGTAAGGTTATTTTTATCAAATGGTGCATTCAACTAATAAAAAAACTAAACCACACATTCACTAATATTGGGGAATATGTGATTTAGTCCAACATATAAGAAGTTTAAAATGTATTATTTCTTCTTGTGTCTATTCTTGCGTAAACGTTTTTTACGTTTATGGGTAGACATCTTGTGTCTTTTCCTCTTTTTTCCACTAGGCATAATTACACTCTATTTTTTTATTTAACTTTTGCTTTTACAACTGTAGAAAAAGATTTTGCCGGTTTGAAAGCAGGAATCTTGTGAGCAGGGATAATGAGTGTTGTACCTTTAGAAATATTTCTTCCGGTTTTCTTTGCTCTTTCTTTAATAATAAAACTACCAAAACCTCTTAAATATACGTTTTCTTTTTTCAACAAAGAACCTTTTACGGTTGTCATAAAAGAATCAACAACAATTTGAACTGCGGCTTTATCTACACCTGTTTTGTTTGCAATTTCTGATACTAAATCTGCTTTTGTCATTTTTACTTACTTTTTTAATTATTAATTTCAAAAATTAGATTGCAAAGGTACAATATTATTTTGAATATTAGCGAAATAAATCAAAAAAAATTTATATTTTTTTTACAAACCATTCACAATCAGTTTGTTTTATTCTCATTTAAAGACTACATCTGCGTATTCTTTGTCTTTGTCTTTGTCTTTTTCTGTTCCCAAGATACTATAAATTGGGATAACGGTTTGTAACAAAAGAGTATTATTGCGAACAAACCTATTGTTATCCATGTATCTGCTAAATTAAACACCGCCGGAAAAAAATTGAATGCTGCACCTCCAATCAATGGTAAAGATTCGGAAAAATTGATTGTAAACAAATCGAATTGTATCATATCTACTACTTTGCCTTGCAATATAGGAGCATATCCCCCACTTTCCGGAAACAATTGGGCAATGGCTCCAAAATATTCACTTTTAGAAAAAATTTGTCCGTAGCAAAAACAATCTATTACATTGCCAATAGCACCTGCAAAAACAAAAACAGTAAATATTAACAATCGTTTAGGAACTGCATTTTTTGACATTTTAACTATTGCATAGCCAATAAAAATAGCAGCAATCAATCTAAATAAGGTAAGAAAAATTTTCCCATTGATACCGCCAAAACTCATACCAAAGGCCATACCTTCATTTTCTATAAAGTGCAATAAAAACCATTGACCGAAAATGGCATGTTCTTCGCCAAGATACATGTGTGTCTTTGTCCATATTTTTAATATTTGATCTAAAACTATCAACAATATGGCCAAAAGAACAGAAAATGTAAGTCTTTTTTTCACTTATTTCTTCTTTTTCTCGTTTATTTTGGCCTCATAAGAAAGCGTTGCATGAGGTACACTCATCAATCTTTCTTTGGGAATTAACTCGCCTGTTTCTCTACAAATGCCGTATGTTTTATTTTCAATACGTATCAAGGCTGCCTCTAAATTCTTGATATATTTCTCCAACCGACCGGCTAAACGACTATTTTCTTCTTTAAACAACGTTGATTGACCTTCTTCCAACAATTTAAAAGAAGGCGAAGTATCCATTACATCGTTGCCTTTCGATCCATTTACAGCATCGGCAAATTGTTTCATATCTTCACGAGCCTTGGCTAACTTTTCTAAAATCAACTCTTTAAACTCTTGCAATTCTTCATCGGAATATCTTTTTCCTTCCGTATTAACTATACCCATAATAAAATGAATTTAATTATATGATAAATATTTGTCAAAATTACAAAAAAAAAAGATATGATAAACGTATTTTCCAAAAAAAGACAACCTTATGATTGATAATATGATATACGTAATTTTGCATTTTCAGCCCTCAACAAAAGGCTATTTTTACATAAAAAAAAGTAGTATCTTTGCATAAAATAGAAATAATGATAGAAAATCAGGAAAAATTAGAAAACGGAACCATGCTTCCGATTATGGAAGATTTTTATACCTTGCAAGGCGAAGGTTTTTACACTGGAACAGCCGCCTATTTTTTACGAATTGGAGGTTGTGATGTAGGTTGCAGTTTTTGCGATGTCAAAGAAGCATGGAATGCTGCCATTCATCCTCTAGTGGCTGTTGATGAAATTATAGACAAACTTCAATATCTTCCCACCAAAACCATTGTCATTACAGGAGGTGAACCTTGCAAATATAATTTGAACTATCTTTGCAAAAGACTAAAAGAAATTCATTTTCAAACACATTTAGAGACTTCTGGTTCACACCATTTGAGTGGGCAGTGGAATTGGATATGTTTTTCCCCAAAAAAAGGAGTATTTTTGCACGATGAATTTTATGCAAAAGCCAATGAACTAAAAGTAATTATCGAATCTACCGATGACTTTTTATGGGCAGAGGAAAATGCAAAGAAAGTAAACAAAAACTGCAGGTTGTACCTGCAACCCGAATGGTCTAAATGTAAATATACATATCAAGGTATTGTTGATTACATTCTTGCCCACCCGCAATGGCGTATTTCCATACAAAGTCATAAATATATTCACATACCTTAAAATAATATGATTTTATCTGACAAACCCCAATTTTCTATTTTTGAAGCCTCGGCAGGAACAGGCAAAACTTACAATTTAGCCAAAGAATATATTAAATTATGTATAAAATACTCTCAAACAAACATATATAAAAACATTTTAGCGATAACTTTCACCAACAAAGCCGTTGGGGAAATGAAAGAACGTATTCTTAGATTCCTAAAAGAAATTCCAGAAGGCAAACAAAATGATTTGTTAATAGCCCTCAAAAATGAACTGGACATTTCAGAAGAAGAGATAAAAAAAAGATGTAAAGAATCCTTATCCAATATTTTACACAACTACAACAATTTTTCCATTTGCACCATTGACAGTTTTTTCCAAAAAATTGTACAAGCCTTTGCTATCGAACTTGATATTCCCTTGCATGCTCAAGTTGAATTGAGCGAAAAAACGCTTATCAATCAAATTATCGAAAATTTAATGGCTCGTATTGGCGAGAATGGCGAACCTGATTTAAATCAAATTGTTCTAAAATTTCTTGAAACACAATTAACCGATAATAAAAGTTGGAAAATAGACGATAAATTAAAAAAAGATGGCGGACAAAATCTTTTTTCTGAAAACACTATTCCCTATTTAGAAAAAAATAAAGGAATACAAAAATTATCAGATTTCCAAAATATCATATCTAATCTGTTCAAACAAAGAAACAACATAGACTTTCAGTTGAAACAATTGGGACAAGAAGCCATAGGCATCATTCAACAATATGGTTTAACAAGAGAGGATTTCAATCGTGGAACACTATACAATTGTTTTGACAATTTTGCAAATGGCGAATATAAAACATTTGAAAAGAGCCAAATCAACTCAAACACTCTCATGCAATTCCGTAATGGCGACACAAACGGTTGTAATAAGGCCTCAGAAAAAAAATATTCAACCGACCTACTGAATGATATGGCAGAAAAATTACGGAAAAAATATGAAAATATTTTAAAACAATATGGACAATATGTATCTATAGATATGATATTGAAACATATTTATAGTGTTGCCTTGCTACAAGAAATGCACTTAGGCTACGAAAAAATAAAACAACAAAAACACCTTACTCACATTAGTGAAGCCAATGTAAAATTAGCCAAACACATAAAAGAAGAACCTATTCCTTTTGTTTATGAGAAAATGGGGACTAAATACAAATATTTCTTCATTGATGAATTTCAAGACACCTCTGGTTTACAATGGGACAGTCTTCGGCCTTTGTTAGAAGAAGCCACTGCTACCAATGGTCATATTACTATTTTAGGAGATCCCAAACAAGCCATTTACAGATTTAGAAGCGGAAAAGTTGAATTAATCAATACACTATCTGAAATGGCAACACAATATACACAGGGGCAATACCCGACAAGCGATGAAACGGTATTCAACAATCATACTGCTATGGGAAAAATTACTTTGGATACCAATTATCGTTCTTATGAAAATATTGTAACATTTAATAACCAATATTTTAAAGAACTCTGCGCTTATTTCCAAAGTGAAAATATCGGAGAAAACAACATCAATAAGATTTACAGTGAACTAAACCAAAAAGCAAAAGAGAACAACAAGGGTGGATTAGTACAGTTATCACTTATTCAGATAGATAAAGATATATCAGACACTGATTCCGAAATACATTCAGAAATAAAAAGAATAATAGAACAATCTCAAAATTTGGGATACAAATGGGAAGACATTGCTATTTTGGTCAGAGAAAACAAACACGGGGCTGAAATTGCCCAATTTTTATTAGCAAACAACATAGATATTATTTCATCTGAAGCACTTTTACTTAAAAATGACGAAAACATTCGTTTCATTATTAGCATTTTACAATACATCAATAATCCACAAAACGAAATCGCCAAAGCAAATATACTGTTATATATTGCAGCAAAACAAACATTGGAATCTAACAACAACTTTCTAAAACATGCAAAAGATACAGATATAGAACAAGTTATACAAAAATATTATCCCCAATTTAATTTGTTGACATTGCAAAAAAAAGATTGGTATCAAAAAACTGAATTATTGTATCATATTTTCGGATTAGATAACACTCCGAATCCGTATTTATTAGCTTTTTTGAATTTCATTGCAACTTTTTCAAATCAACAACAATATGAACAACACCAATTTTTTGACTATTGGGAAGAGAAAAAAGACAACCTTGCCATTGTAAGTCCTGAAAATATCAATGCGGTTACGATAATGACAAGCCATAAATCAAAAGGATTGGAATTTCCAATTGTTATCTATCCAATCTATGAGAAAGGTAATAAAAATACAAAACTTCACTGGGTTAATATTCCTCAAGACATTACAACAAATGCCCTAAAAAGTACAAATATTGATTTTAGCAAACGAACTGCCCTGTCAGTTTGGAATACGGATTACCAAAAAGAGATAGAAGCCCAATTATTAGATGATATTAATATTGATTATGTTGTCTTTACCCGTGCAAAAAATCATTTGCATATTATCAAAACAGAAACAATAAAAGACGAAGACTCTAACAAAAAAGAAATCTTTTCTTTAAAGAATTATTTAAAAACTTTCTTCTCATCTATTATAAAAGAGCAAACAACACTTGAAGAAGACAACAATATTATTCGATACACTTACGGGCAATCGGTTGCAAAAGAACAAAAACAAACTGCCCAATGTGAGCAAAAATGGATAACAAAAACCCAATCCCTGCCTATACAGGCTAAAATCCAGACACATCGCATAAAACAATTGGCAGAGGCTTCTGCTTGGGGAGATTTAATACACGCTTATCTTTCTCAAATTGTATATATTGAAGATATTAAAATATGTATAGAATCCATCAAAAAACAGAAAAATTTAGCTACAAATGAAAAAATACAACTTGAAAATATCATAAACAAACTTTTCTGTCCACAATATCAAAAATTGTTATTTGGACCAGATAAAAGTATTATTCGAAATGAAGTTGAAATAAATAACCTTGCTGGTAAAATACGAAGAATTGATCGTTTAATTATATCCGACAAAAATGTCTATATAATTGATTATAAAACAGGTAAAGAATATAAAAAAACATACGAAGACCAAATTAAAGAATATGCAGAAATATTAACCCAAATGGGATATATAGTCAAATCCACCACATTGATATATATTTCAAAAGAAGACAATGAAATTAAAATTAACCCCAAAACAATATAAAAAAAGAGCAACAAATGTTGCTCTTTTTTTATATTCGGTTATTCTACTACTTAGTAAATAATACCTTTGTCATACGCTTTTTGCAAAGAATTTAAAACACCATTTCTATTGATGTGTTTAATACCCTTAGCAGAAACTTTCAATATCACCCATTCGTCTGTTTCCGGAATATAAAATTTCTTTTCTTGCAAATTTGGATAAAATCTACGTTTCGTTTTTATATTTGAATGAGAAACATAATTTCCTTTTAAAGCTTTTTTCCCTGTTATCACACAAATTTTTGACATAATATAAATACCTTTCCTTTATTTTTTATTCTATTAAATTTTCAGAAATGCAAAGATACAACTTTTTTTCTTACCAATAACTAATTTATTGAAAATATTTTTTATGCATAATCTGATTCCAATAAAATTCTTTTGCCTTCTCTTTTTTTAGGAAGAACTATAGGGCAAGGCGAAAGCCGAGGCAGTAGTTGCGGTTGTCGGGATCGCGGTAGGTACGATACGAAACACGGCAGGCCCTCGCATTGCTGCGCCAACTGCCACCCCGATACACGCGGTAAGAGCCTGATGACGGTCCCTTAGGATTGCTCGCTCCTGCACTCTCACTATAGTAGGTGCTGCTATACCAATCACTGCACCATTCATAAACATTACCACTCATATCATACAAGCCCAATTCATTGGCTTGTTTTTGCATAACCTGATGGGTAGTATTATTGCTATTGTCATCATACCACGCTACATCTCCTATAGTATTACTACCGGAATATGTATATCCATTGCTCTTGTTGCCTCCCCGTGCCGCATATTCCCATTCCGCCTCCGTAGGCATACGAAAATTCAATCCCGTCTTGGAATTCAACCTCTGTATAAAAGTA
>CAJOFD010000005.1:0-32503 GCA_905233585.1 uncultured Bacteroidales bacterium | reverse complement strand
TCTGCGTCTCCACTTGCTGCTCCCATCAAGAATGAGCCACCCTGTACCATTATCATATCATTGGCTAAAGCATCTATAACGGGTATGCCCGTGTTGATAACCAATCCAGTCGGTTCTTCCCCGCCGCCACCGCTTTCTTTAGCAAATGTCGCTATATAGGTGGCATTGCCTGTTACTGTAATGGAACGAGGATTTGAATTATTCCCATCATCCCACTTTACAAACTTACAGCCGCTTGCCGGCAAGGCTACCAATTGAAGAATGGTACCTTTGGCGTAAACCCCTGTTCCTGTCACCGTTCCCATACTCGCATCGTTGGACAACACCGTAACCGTAAACTCTTTCTTGCAAGCCGTAAACAATATTGCAGTGATTACAATTGCTATTACAGAGCACTTTTTAATTATTATATTCATACTACTAATATTGTATTATTTATTTGACATTTCTTTTGTAAGACGTTCAGTAAGCAATGGTATTATTTTATGAACATCACCCACTATACCCATATCTGCCACTTGGAAAATCGGAGCAAATTTATCTTTGTTTATTGCAATAATAAATTCAGATTCTTCCATTCCTGCCAAATGCTGAATAGCCCCTGAAATACCACAAGCAAAATACACATCAGGTCTGACAGTTTTTCCAGTTTGACCAACTTGTTTGTCATGTTCCATCACACCGGCATCTACCATAGAACGAGAAGAAGAAACTTGAGCATGAAGTACTTGAGCCAAATGTTCCAATTTTCTAAAACCTTCTTCATTTCCGACACCACGTCCACCAGACACTAAAATTTTAGCTTCTGTAATATCTATTTTTGTCTTTTCGTTCTTAATAGTTTCCAATAATTTGACTTTAAATTTAGATTCGTCAAATTGTGGGGTAAAATTAATAATCTCTCCCTTTCTACTATCGTCTTTGGAAGCTTTTTGCATAACTCCCGGACGAACGGTGGACATTTGTGGACGATGTTCTGTACACATAATTGTTGCCATCAAGTTACCGCCAAAAGCAGGTCTTGTCATCATCAAGTGACCGTCTTCTGATATTTCCAAACTTGTACAATCGGCTGTTAAACCTGTAGCCAATCGTGCAGATAGTCTTGGACCTAAATCACGTCCAATTGTACTTGCTCCCATCAATACGATAGCTGGATTAAACTTATTTATCACTTGATAAACGGCTTGAGCATATTGTTCTGTCAAATAATCTTTCAATTGAGGGCAATCCATACAAATAACTTCATCTGCACCATAGGCTATCAAAGTTTGACATTTGTCTGATATTTGATAACCAGGAAACATTGCCACTACTTTTTGATTCAATTTTTGTGCTAATTCATGGGCTTTTCCAAGCAATTCCAATGCAACTGATTGAATTTCACCATTTCTTTGTTCTATAAAAACAAAAACATTTTTACTTGCTAACTTATCCATATTTATACCTATTTTATGAATTTTATCATTTGTGTAAAAACACTTAAATGATGAATTTTTCTTTTAATTTATTAATAATTATTTCGACTGCTTGTTCACTATCCACTTCATACATTTGCCCTGCCGCTTTTGTTCCTTTGGTGAAAGATTTTTTCACTCTTGTCGGAGAACCGTTTAAGCCTAATTTTGATTTATCTACAGGGAATGTATCAGCAGACCATACTTCCACTTCTTTGTCAAAAGCATCAATAATGCCGGCAACAGACATATAACGTGCTTTATTGGCAGATGCCAAAACTGTGAACAAGCACGGGGCATCTACTGACAAAAGTTGATAACCATCTTCTGTTTCTTTTTTTACCGTAAAGTTTTTTTCTCCATCAAATTTCAAATCAGTAACATAAGAAATTTGAGGCAAGCCCAAATGTTCTGCAATTTGAGGACCAACTTGGGCAGTATCTCCATCTATGGCTTGACGACCTGTGATTATAATATCATAATCAATATTTTTCAACGCTGCAGCCAAGGCATTTGAAGTAGCCAAAGTATCCGCACCAGCAAAAACTCTATCGGTTAGCAATATCGCCCTATCAACTCCCATAGCAAAGGCTTCTCTTAAAACGGCATCGGCTTGGGGTGGCCCCATGGTAATAACCGTTACTTGGGCATTATAATTATCTTTTAATTGTAACGCAAATTCCAAACCGCCTTTATCATCAGGATTCATTATACTTGGAACTCCAGTACGAATTAAAGTACCAGCAACTGGATCTATTTTAATCTCTGTTGTATCTGGAACTTGTTTTATACAAACTACAATTTTCATATTCAATATATTATGTAAAAATTATTTAAACAATTTACCTGCAATTACCATTCTTTGCACCTCAGATGTACCTTCATATATTTCGGTAATTTTGGCATCTCTCATCATTCTTTCCACTGGATATTCTCTGGTATAACCATAACCGCCATGGAATTGAACCGCTTTCGTAGTTACTTCCATAGCAGTTTCTGCTGCAAACAATTTACACATGGCAGCATCAGCGGAATATGGCAAACCACTATCTTTTTTGTATGACGCACTACGTACCAACAAACGAGCCGCTTGAACACGAGTTTCCAAATTGGCAATCTGAAATTGGGTATTTTGGAAAGCCGCTAAGGCTCTGCCAAATTGCTTCCGTTCCTTGGTGTATTTTATGGTTTCATCAAGTGCCCCTTGTGCTATGCCCAAGGCTTGAGACGCTATACCGATACGACCACCATCAAGAGTTTTCATGGCAATAGCAAAACCCTTGCCTTCTTTGCCTAAAAGATTAGCTTTGGGAATACGACAATTTTCAAATATTAATTCACGAGTAGCAGAACCTCTAATACCCATTTTTAACTCTTTTTTACCAAAAGTAAAACCGGGTGTATCTTTTTCAACAATGAATGCAGATATACCTTTTGTTCCTAAAGATTTATCTGTCATTGCAAAAACTACATATACATGAGCATACCCGGCATTGGTGATGAATATTTTATTTCCATTCAATACCCATTCATCTCCATCTAAAACTGCCGTTGTTTGTTGCATGGCCGCATCTGTTCCTGCATTAGGTTCTGTCAAACCAAATGCTCCCAACCATTCACCTGAAGCCATTTTCGGTAAATAATATTGTTTCTGTTCTTCTGTCCCATTTTCCAATATTGGAGACATGCCTAATGATGTGTGAGCGGAAACAATAACACCTGTTGTTGCACATACTCTTGACAATTCTTCCACTGCCATTGAATACATTTGATTGGTTCCACCTTGACCACCATATTCTTTGGGAATAGGAATACCAAACAAACCAATTTTTTTCATTTTCTCAACTGTTTCAATAGGGAAACATTCTTGATCGTCTATTTCTGCAGCAAGTGGTTTCACTTCATTTTCTGCAAACGACCGAATCATTTGCAAAAACAATTCTTCTTTTTTATTTATACTAAAATCCATATGATATTATATTTCTTTGTTTAATCGTTTGAATAAAAAATAATCAAAAACTTTATGTCCAACAAATAAATAAATCCCACTTATCTTGCTTTAATATTTGTTGACTATTTTTTGATTTGCAAAGATAGCATTTTTTTCTTATCAAAACACATATTTCATTGAAATATATGCTTCGAGTTTATAAAGTTGTCGATAATTTGATATACGATGGAAAAGTAAAATTATCTATCGTTGGTTTTACTTTTAAAATTAATGGTGATTTTTCCTGAGTATTGCCCATTATTTTTTGATAAATATCATATACTTCTTTTAACGATCTGCCTTTCAACAATTTTGCTGCATCACACATCACAGGAACTTTTATTGTTGTGGTGGCATTAGGTTGAATAACTATTGGTTGGGAATAAGCCCCTCTTAACAACTCCGCTCCTTCATATTCTACTATCCATTGTATTTTATTAATGGAAGCCTGCTGGTTAGAGGGATTTTTCACATCAACTCCAACTTTAAATTTAATTTCAGCAGTTTTATTTGTAATAGCAGAAACAATTTTCATCGCATCAAGAACATTTAATTGATTAATATCTTTAACCTTATCCAAATTTATTCCTGCTATATAAAAATCAGACAAACCCGTTACAGCAAAAGAACATTTTGCCAAAACTGTGGATTGTTTAACCACAGAACACGAGTATAACATCAAGCCACACACACACAATAAAATACCTATTTTTTTCATTTCCTTTATATTTTGAAACAATATAAATAATTTTGACAAAACAAAGAAAAGCCATCTTTCGACAGCTTTTCCTGAATATTCAATGAAAATAAAAAACTATTTGTTTTCTTGCAATGCTTTCATTTTTTCATTTATATCTTTGAGTTTATCATATTCATTTGTCCTTGTATAAACTTGACGTAACATATACAAAGTATTATAATCATTACCTTGTATCGCTTGTGCTTTTTCCAAGAAAGGTTGTGATTTTTTCAATATTTCCTCTGAAGCCGCTTTAACTCTATCGTATTCTTCATCGTCATCAATATCGCCAAGTCCTTTGGACATATCTGCATATTGGTTAAAATAGCAACTACCCATATTATAATTTACTTCGTACGATTCCGGAGCAATCTCAAGTGCTCTTTGTAAATATTTTTCTGCATCATTGTATTTATGTTGTCCTATTAAAGATGACCCATAATTGACAAGCATTGTTATATCATTTGGATTTTTGCTTAAGGCCTCTTCCATAATTGCAGTTGATTTATCTTCCATTCCAGCCCAAGAATAAACAATGGCTGCAGTTGAAGCAAATGCATAATAATTGCTGTCCCCTTCAAACATTTTTAAAGTTTCATCCACTACTTGTAATGTTTTTACAGTATCTTCTGCCAATTGATAGGCAGTTGCCAACAATCTATAAGGAAGAACACCTTGACCTTTATATTTGTTTTTCAACAATACGGCAAATTCCTTTTTAGTAATATCATATTGTTTTGCATGAAAAGCAGTAAATCCATACATAAATACGGTATTAACATTAGCATTGGCTTTTCTTGCCATTTCTGCCACTAACACAGCACTGTCCATCGCTTGATTTTGCAACAAAGTATATGCTTTTTGATACAACATATTTGAAACAAATATCAAACCTTGCTTAGGTGATTGCGGTTTCATATTTGGCACGGCTACATTCGGGTCCAATGTCAAGGCCTGCATATAAGCATTATACGCTTCTATTTCTGCATTAGGCAACATTTTTTTATAATACTCATTGTTTGAGTTACTTATTTGCAAAGCAATATTCCCATAATACAACCACGTTTTTGCTTCGTTTTTCGTATCTTCGTATTCAAGAGCATTCTTTATAGAACGCAAGGCTTTGTCGTAATAGCCGTTTCCATAATGAGAATACGCATTACGCAGTTCTTTTTCCCCTGATTGTGCTGTTGCCCAACTAATCGCTCCTATCAATGAGAGCATTAAAACTAACTTTTTCATAACACTTTATTTTTTATTGTTATTTAATTTTCTTCGTTATTATTTTCAACTTCTGTTATTTCCTGTGTTTCTGTTGATTCAATTATATCTTCATCTTCTTCTGTTTCTGTTGGCACTTGAGTTACCGCTGCTATCACATCACCTTGTTTAATGTTGATTAAACGCACACCTTGTGCCGCTCTACCCATTACTCTCAAAGTTGAAATTTTCAACCTGATTGTAATACCGCTACGATTGATAATCATCAAATCTTCATCTTCCGTTACCCCTTTTATAGCAATTAATTTGCCGGTTTTTTCTGTAATAGAGATAGTTTTGACACCTTTTCCGCCACGGTTGGTTTCTCTATAATCCTCAAACAAAGAACGTTTACCATAACCATTTTCAGATACAACTAAAATATCTTCACATTTTGATGATACACAAACCATGCCAATTACCTTATCTTGGTCATCTGCTAAGCGAATTCCTCTAATACCTGAAGCATTTTTACCCATTGGACGCACCAGATTTTCAGGGAAACGAATAGCCTTACCGGAACGTAATGCCATCATTATCACAGAATTTCCATCAGTCAATCGTGCCTCTAACAAATTATCACCTTCTCTAATTGTTACAGCAATAATACCATTTTGACGTGGACGAGAATAAGCTTCCAATGAAGTTTTCTTAATAATACCTTTTTCGGTACATAATACAATATAGTTATTATTAATGTAATCACTATCCGATAAGTTCTTCACATTAATAACCGCTTTTATTTGATCATCAGCAGCAATATTCAACAAATTTTGAATAGCCCGCCCTTTTGATGTTTTATTACCTTCCGGCACTTCAAATGCACGCAACCAAAAACATTTGCCTTTTTCTGTAAAGAATATCAAATAATTATGGTTAGTTGCGGTATAAATATGTTCAATAAAATCTTTGTCTCGAGCATCGGCACCTTTCATACCTTTGCCACCACGATGTTGAACTTTATATTCGCTCAATGAAGTACGTTTTATATAACCTAAATGAGAAATAGTAATCACTACATCTTCATCTGGAATAGTATCTTCTATACGAAAATCAGAAGCAGAATATTCTATTTTACTTCTTCTTTCATCGCCATAATTTTCTTTTACCTCTAATAATTCTTGCTTTATCAAATCCATTCTCATGCTTTCATCGACAAGGAATCTATTGAGATAATCAATTCTTTCAGCCAAATCGTCATATTCTTTTTGCAATTTATCTCTTTCCATTCCCGTCAATTGTCTCAAACGCATTTCAACAATTGCAGCCGCTTGTATTTCAGAAAATTGCCATTTGTCCACCAAACCTTGTTTAGCCTCATCAACAGTTTTAGAAGCACGGATGTGTTCAATAATTAAATCAATAATATCCAAGGCTTTTAAGAACCCTTGTACCAAGTGCATTCTTTCCATAGCCTTATTGAGGTCAAATTTGGCTCGGCGAATCACAACTTCATGACGGTGTTCTATAAAATATTTAATTAATTCCTTAATATTAAGCGTCATTGGTCTGCCATGCACCAATGCTACATTATTGACACTATAAGAGGATTGTAGAGGTGAATATTGATATAATTTATTGATAATGACATTTGTAACTGCATCTCGTTTCAATTCTAATACAACCCGTATATCTTTTTTTGATTCATCACGGATTTCTGCAATGCCTTCAATTTTATCTTCCTTCACCAGATCGGCAATTTTTTTCACCATTTCTGCCTTATTTACCTGATAAGGCACATTGGTGATAACAATGCGTTCCCGACCATGTTCATGTTCCTCATTTTCAACAACAACATCGCCACGCATAACAATTCTGCCACGTCCAGTCATCATGGCATCTTTAACACCATCATAACCATATATAGTACACCCCGTTGGAAAATCAGGAGCTTTTATATATTTGATAATTTCTTCTATTTCTATGTCAGGATTATCAATATAAGCCACCATTCCATCTATCACCTCCGACAAATTATGTGGTGGCATATTGGTTGCCATACCAACGGCAATACCGGAAGAACCATTTATAAGCAGATTGGGAATTTTGGCAGGCAAAATAGTTGGTTCTTTTAAAGTTTCATCGAAATTGGGCATCATATCCACCGTGTCTTTTTCGATGTCCTTTATCATATCTTCTGCCATTTTTCTCATACGTGCTTCCGTATAACGCATTGCCGCAGGAGAGTCTCCATCAATGGAGCCGAAATTACCTTGTCCCTCTACCAAAGTATAACGCAAAGACCATTCTTGTGCCATACGTACCATTGCATCGTACACTGAACTATCGCCATGAGGATGGTATTTACCCAAAACCTC
Source organism: uncultured Bacteroidales bacterium (assembly GCA_905233585.1). Classification (GTDB taxonomy): domain Bacteria; phylum Bacteroidota; class Bacteroidia; order Bacteroidales; family WCHB1-69; genus UBA1205. Next base: position 24,739 of record CAJOFD010000005.1, on the reverse strand, counting down.
ACCGACAATTCTCGCTGATTTTTTAGTGGGTTTATTATGAAAATTACCTATATCATACATAGCATATAATATTCTCCTATGAACAGGTTTGAACCCATCTCTCACATCTGGCAAAGCACGAGAAACAATTACCGACATAGAATAATCTATGTATGCCGATTTCATTTGTTCCTCTATATTTACAGAAATAATCCGTCCGTTAGATTCTTGCATATCTTTTAAATATATTGTATATTAACAATTAAAAAATTTCAATTCCTAATTTACAAAGATACAAAAAAAATGCACTAAAAATCCATTTTTATGATTTTTTTTATTCAACTTTTTTTTGTTAAAAAAACAATCTTTAAATTTTTAAAATCAAATTCAATATATTGTATCTTTGAAAATTTAATTTTAATACGTAAATTCATACAATGAATAGCAAGTGGGATTTTTCAACAGAAGCTGAAAATATATTATTGGATAGTGCACGTCAGGCAGTTCATTTCAATAGTTCTTATATTACCATAGACCATATATTTTATAGTCTATTGCATCAACAAGCAGATATTATCAATACTATTTTTATACATTTTGAGGTGAATAGTTTGGATATTCTCCATAGAATAGCTTACACATTGGAACAACAACGGGACCATTCGTCTTTTAATGCTCAACACAAACCTCCTTTTATCAAACAAGCAACATCAATGTTTGATTTGGCAGCCCTCTTGGCAAAAAAAGACAATAACTCTGAAATAAAAGAACATCATTTGTTTTTGGCAATACTTAAACAAAAAGATAATTATCCAAGCAATATACTCAAACAAGTCGGCATAACTTTTGAATCTGTATCTGCTTACCTTAAAACAGTTTCCAATATAGATACAAATATTCACAATATGACTGATGATATGGATGATATAGACGATGATGACAATGATATGTTTGATGAATTCAGCGATTCTGCATTTTTCAAACCATCACCGGACAAAAAACAATCGAAGAAAAACTTCCAAAAAAGCACTACACCTGTTTTGGATTCTTTTGGACGAGATTTAAATAAGGCTGCAGAAGAAGACAAATTAGACCCCGTTGTCGGTCGGGATAAAGAATTGGAACGGATAGCCCAAGTGCTTAGCCGAAGAAAGAAGAACAATCCCATTTTAATAGGAGAACCCGGTGTAGGCAAATCGGCCATAGCAGAAGGGCTTGCCTTACGAATTGTGCAAAAACGTGTTCCTCGTATTTTGTTGAACAAACGTGTTATAACATTAGACATCGGTTCAATGGTGGCCGGAACCAAATATCGTGGTCAATTTGAAGAGCGAATGAAAGCCGTTTTGTCGGAATTGGAAGTCAACCCCAATGTAATTCTTTTTATTGATGAAATTCATACTATCGTAGGTGCAGGCAATGCTTCTGGTTCATTAGACGCTTCGAATATGTTCAAGCCAGCCTTGGCTCGTGGCGAAGTACAATGCATTGGAGCCACAACTTTAGATGAATATCGAAAAAATATAGAATCTGACGGTGCTTTAGAACGCCGTTTTCAAAAAATACTGGTAGAACCAACATCGGTAGAAGATACAATTCAGATTTTACAAAATATAAAAAGCAAATACGAAGACCACCATCTTGTCCACTATACCGATGAAGCCATCAAAGCCTGTGTATATTTGACCCAACGCTATATTTCAGACCGGTGCTTGCCAGATAAAGCCATTGATGCTATGGACGAAGCAGGTTCAAGAGTACATATTAATAATGTAATTACCCCTGACAACATTCTGCAATTGGAAAATGAATGTAATTTATTGAATGAAAAAAAGAATAATGCCATTGCCCAACAAGATTATGAAGAGGCAGCGGCATGCAGAGACAAAATCGCTCATCTTAACGAAGAACTAAAAATTGCACAACAACAATGGGAAGACAGCCTTAAAGAACATCGTGAAATAGTAACCGAAGAAACCGTTGCTGATGTTATTGCCATGATTACAGGAGTACCTCAAAAACGTATTAGCAAAGACGACACCAAACGGCTCAACAATATGGAAAATGAACTCAAAAACAGTGTCATCGGACAAGATGAAGCCGTTAGCAAAATCACTAAAGCCATTCGTAGAAATAAAGTTGGGCTCAAAGACCCCTCCAAGCCAATAGGTACATTTATGTTTTTAGGACCAACAGGTGTGGGTAAAACCTTCTTGTGTAAAGTATTAGCAAAATATCTTTTTGACACTGAAGAAGCCATTGTTAGAATTGACATGAGTGAATATATGGAAAAATTTTCTATCACACGACTTATTGGAGCACCTCCGGGATATGTTGGTTACGAAGAAGGCGGCACTTTGACTGAAAAAATCAGACGCAAACCCTACTCTATTGTACTTTTGGACGAAATAGAAAAAGCTCATTCCGATGTCTTTAATTTGTTATTACAAGTTTTTGATGAAGGACGCCTAACGGATAGTCTTGGGCGAACTGTAGATTTTAAGAACACCATTATTATCATGACTTCCAACATTGGTAGCCGACAACTCAAAGAATTTGGTCAAGGTGTAGGTTTTTCTACGGCAACAAGACAAGAAAACGCTGTCAGAGATGCACAAAAGACAATAGAGGATGCTCTTAATAAACAATTTGCTCCTGAATTTTTAAATAGAATTGACGATATTATTATTTTCAATCCGTTGCAAAGAGAAGATATTCACAAAATTATTGATTTAGAAATAAAATATGTATATCAACGTATGCAAGAGTTGGGCATTTCTTTCACATTGAGTGAAAAAACAAAAGATTTTATTGCCGAAAAAGGTTGGAGTGCCCAATATGGAGCAAGACCACTAAAACGTGTTATTCAAAAATACATAGAAGACACTATTGCAGAAGAAATTATCAATGAAAAAATAGCCAAAGGCGATACTATTGTTGTTGATTTTGATGAAGATAAAAATGATATTATTATAACCAAACAATAAAACCATATTGTTATGCGCATTGGGGTCAATACAAGATTGTTTGTTAAAGGCAAAATGGACGGTTTGGCTTGGTATGCCTATGAAATTTTGCAAAGAATGGTCAAAAATCATCCTAATGATGAATTTGTATTCTTTTTTGACAGACAACCTGATGAAGAATTTTTGTTTGCTCCAAATGTAAAAGCGGTTGTTCTGCATCCACAAGCAAGGCATCCTATATTGTGGTTTTTGTTCTTTGAACTGAGTTTGCCTAAGGCTATACGAAAAGAAAAAATAAATGTATTTTTTTCGCCTGACGGTTTTATTAGTTTAAGAGCGAAGGTGAAAACATTCAATATTATACATGACATTAATTTTGAACATTTTCCACACTTGCTTTCACCATTTGTAAGGTGGTATTATCGTTTTTTCTTTCCTAAATTTGCAAAAAAATCAAACAAATTAGCAACAATATCTGCATTTTCCCAAAAAGATATTGCTCAACAATATGGTATTGATGCTGATAAAATAACAATTATACCGAATGCTTCAGCAAAAGATTTCCACCCAATTGCCCAAGATGAACAATTGACTATCAAACAAAAATATACCAATGGCAAACCATTTTTTATATTTGTCGGAACTATAAACAAACGCAAAAATATTGCCAATATACTTAGTGCTTTTGAAAACTTCAAACACAAAGGACACGCAGAACAATTGATATTCGCTGGAAATATGAAACATTGGGACAAAGAAATGAATAATATTTTAAATAAAATGGCATTCAAGAATGAAATTATATTTACCAATTATATTTCAACTTATGAATTGAATAAATTGTTATCATCTGCCACAGCATTATTGTATCCTTCTCTTTTTGAGGGTTTTGGCGTACCTATATTGGAGGCATTTGCATGTCAAACTCCTGTTATTACATCAAAAACAAGTGCTATGCCTGAAGTTGCTGGCGAGGCTGCTATTTTAGTCAATCCTATGAATATTAATGAAATAACAAATGCAATGTGTAATATTATTGCAAATGAAACACTTAGACAAGACTTGATTAACAAAGGCAATATACAACTACAAAATTATTCGTGGGATAACAGCGAAGCATTAGTTTGGAATGAACTACAAAATATGTAAAAAAGATGAAAAAACGATTCTTATTGACAGGAATATTTTGCTTGATATTATTTTCCTGTAATCACAACAATCAAGTTATTCCCTATGCAAGGGTGAATTTTTCAGTCAATACCACTTCTACCAATTTAATTCACGTTGGTGGATATGAATATTTTACAGGTGGTGTAAGCGGAATTTTTGTCTATCGGTCAGATATACAAACTTTTTATGCATACGACAGAGCTTGTCCATACGATTGGGAAAACGGCGGTCGTGTTGAAATTGATACGAACAACAATTTTATACTTATAGATTATAAATGCGGATCAAAATTCAATATTTTAGATGGTTATCCATTAAGTGGCAAAGCCGAAGAACCATTGCAAGAATACAATGCACAAATGATCGATGATATATATTTGCGAGTATATAATTAGAATCGGTGTCTATTGCAATGCAATAAAAAACTTTTCATATCGTTTTATTTAAATAATATTCAATATCATGAAATTTAAATTTTACTTTATAATCATATTCATTTTGTGTAATATACAAATGTTTGCACAAAAAAACTATCCTTGTGAAATAGAATTGTCTCCCAAAGCCGAAAAACTATATAAACAAGGAAAAAAAGCACAGGATAAGGGCGAAAATGACAAGGCAACCACATTGTTTAAAGCGGCAACTGAAGAACAAGATGACTGGGTGCCACCATATTATAGTTTGGCTATGCAAACTATCAGAAAAATAGAACGCGGCGAAGAAAAATCAATACCAATGATGCAAACCGCTATCTATTATTTTGAAAAAGTTGTCAATAATTGTCCGGAATACAACCACGAAGCCTATTTACATCTTGGTAAACTATATTATTCTATTGAAAATTATAGTCAAGCAGTCAAATACTTGGAAATATTTATAGAAGACCCAGACAAAATAAAAAAAACGACACAATATGATGAAGCTGAATGGTTTTTAAGTTATTCCAAAGTTTACGAAAAATTATATGGGAATCCTGTTCCCTATGCTCCGCAACCTGTCGCAGGATTATCTACTTCTAATGATGAATATTTGGCAAGACTATCCCCAGATGAAGAATATATGCTTTATTCCCGCAGGACAATAGAACAATCTAACAACAAAACCCTTTATTCATCAAACAAAGTAAAGGAAACATTTACAATCAGCCAACGTATCGAAGGAGATAGTTTTACCGTTGGAACCCCTATGCCAAGTCCTCCGTTTAATATTACAGGCAACGAAGGTAGTCCAACTATTACATTAGATAACAAATATTTAGTGTTTACCCGTTGTGCCAATATTCCTATTGGAGAAAGACAAGAAACCTATTATAATTGCGATTTATACTATTCTGAATATATCAATGGAGAATGGACTACAGCAAAAAACATGGGTAATCTTATTAACAGAAAAGATTCATGGGAATCACAAGCCAGTATTTCTCCTGATGGACAAGTTTTATTTTTTGCCAGCGACCGTCCTGGTGGTACGGGAGAAAATTACAATACCGATATTTATTTTTCACTTAGAGATGCCAATGGTAATTGGCAAAAGGCACAAAATTTAGGGCCAATTATCAATACCCCCGGAAACGAACGGTCTCCATTTATACATAGCGACGGTAAAACGCTCTATTTTTCTTCAAATGGACATATTGGAATTGGCGGATATGATGTTTTTCTTTCTCGTCAATCAGATGCAGGCACATGGCAAAAACCAATCAACATCGGCTACCCTATCAATTCAGAAAAAGACGAAGTTGGCATGTTTATCAATACTTTAGGAGATAAAGCCTATTTTTCTACAAATGCCATAACAGGGAATTACGATATTTGCCAATTTGACCTATATTCTGAAGCCCGTCCGCAATCTGTTATGTTGATAAAAGGTAAAATCAACAACATATCGAAAGAAACAGAAGAAACCAAACCTGTAATAGAATTGAAAAACCTAAACAACAAAACCTCCCAACAAATTCATATCAATGAGGACAATGGAAAATATGCCGTCATTATTAAAGATACAACTACTGACCATTTGCTTACTGTTAAACAAAAAGGATATGTATATGAGGCAAAATATATTAGTGCAAAAATGATTATTGATTCCAGTCAAAGCATTAATAATGTGGATTTTTCCATGCATAGTATAGAAAAAGGTGAATCTTACAAAATCAACGACATAAATTTTGCAACCAACTCATACGAACTTACGCAAGCCTCATCGCTTGTATTAGAAGTTTTAATTGAATTTTTACAAGATAACCCAACTATTAATATTGAGATACAAGGACATACTGACAATATAGGAAAAAGAGAGGACAATATGATTCTATCAGAGAATCGTGCTAAAGCAGTTTATGAATATCTCATTAATAATGATATAAATCCCAATAGATTATCATATAAAGGTTTTGCCGATACTCGTCCTATAGCAACCAATACCACAGAAAAAGGACGTGCTATGAACCGAAGAACTGTTTTTGTTATTTTAAACGAATAAAGTTGCCATTCTCATGAAAAAAGAAATACTATTTTTTATTTTTTCGACAAAAAATAAACATAAATAATTGAATATAAGAAATATAAAATCTTGCAAAAAACACCATTTATTTTGAAATATTTTATTAAATTTGCAGAAATTTATCAAAGATAATTAGAATAAAAACAAAATTAAAATAATAAATAGTAATGAAAACACATAATTTTAACGCAGGTCCATGCGTATTGCCTAAAGAGGCTATTGAGTCAACCATCAATGCAATTCGTAATTTTGACAACACAGGTATCGGTTTAATGGAAATATCACACCGTACTCCAGGTTGGGAAAAATTAATGGAAGAAACTCGTCAATTGTGGCGTGAGTTGTTAAATATACCGGCAGAATACGAAGTTCTATTTCTTGGTGGTGGCGCTAGCACTCAATTTTTCACTGTTCCAGCAAACTTGTTAAACAAAAAAGCCGCTTATTTACAAACAGGCGTTTGGGCAAAAAAAGCAGCAAAAGAAGCTAAAAACTTCGGAGCAGTAGAAATTGTTGCATCTTCAGAAGATAAAACTTATAGTTATATTCCAAAAGGTTGGAATGTTCCTGCTGATGCTGACTATTTCCACATCACAACCAACAATACCATTTATGGTACTGAAATACGCAAAGATTTTGCTGCAAATGAAATCAATAATGTAATGTTAGTTGCTGATATGAGTTCTGATATTATGAGCCGTCCTGTTGATGTTACTAAATATGGTCTTATCTATGGTGGTGCACAAAAGAATGTTGGTCCTGCAGGCGTTACTTTTGTAATTGTTCGCAAAGATATTTTAGGAAAAATTACAGATCGCCAATATATGAATCCACTTCCAACAATGGTTGACTATCGTACTCATGCTGCAGAAGAAGCGAAAAACATTTCTATGTTCAATACGCCTCCTGTATTGCCAATTTTCGTTATGCATGAAACATTGAAATGGGTAAAAGAAACTATTGGTGGTGTTGAAAATATGAACAAAATCAACGTAAAAAAATCCAATATGCTCTACGAAGAAATTGACAGAAACACAATGTTCCGTGGTACTGTTGAAAACAAAGAAGACCGTTCTATCATGAACCACTGCTGGGTAATGGCAGAAGGTAAAGAAAATCTTCAAGATGCATTTATGGCATTTGCTAAAGAACGTGGCATGGTTGGTATTAAAGGACACCGTTCTGTTGGTGGATTCCGTGCCTCCTTATACAATGCTTGCCCAATTGAATCTGTTGAAGCACTTGTTGCTTGTATGCAAGATTTTGAAAAAGCAAATAAATAATTGATTTTTAGTTATTTTTATACTATTGTTTGTGTAATTTTACAATTATACAAACAATAGTATTTTTATTAGTTTAATAAAAATAAGAAACAAATATGATACAACGCATTCAATCTTTATTACTTTTGTTCGCTTGTGTATGTTTGGCAGTTGCCTGTTTTATGCCAATTGGCACAATTACAACAGATACAATGTATTATAGCTATAGCACATGGACCTTGCACGAAAACATACCTGATGGGCAAACAATATATCCCACCTTTATCTTAGGTATATTAGATATTATTTTAGCAGTATTAGGTTTGGTTTGCATTTTTTTGTATAAAAAACGCATGGTTCAATCCAAAATATGTATGGCAGGAGTTTTGTTGAATCTCATTGTTGTAATTTTAATGTTGTGGATTTATCCCGATGTTTTGTTTGTCAAAATACCCGCCATGGAAAATCAAACATTAAATACACAATATAGTATTGGAGCATTTTTACCTATTATATCTATTGCTTTATTCTATTTTGCCAACAAGTTTATTGTAAATGATGAAAAAAAGGTAAGAGCAGCCGATAGACTTCGTTAAGATAAAAAAAACAATGAATTTTAAACTACATGCTCCTTTTTCACCTTCTGGAGATCAACCCAGTGCCATTAAAGACTTAGTCAATGGGGTAAGGCAAAATGCTCTTCACCAAACACTTTTAGGGGTTACAGGGTCGGGTAAAACTTTTACCATTGCCAATGTATTAGCCGAAATAAATCGGCCGGCTTTGGTATTAAGCCACAATAAAACATTGGCTGCACAATTATATGGAGAATTTAAAGAGTTTTTTCCCGAAAATGCCGTAGAATACTTTGTTTCCTATTACGATTATTATCAACCAGAAGCCTATATTCCGACAACAAACACCTATATTGAAAAAGATTTGGCCATAAACGAAGAAATTGACAAAATGCGATTATCAGCCACCTCTGCCCTATTGTCTGGGCGTAGAGACGTTATTGTTGTTTCTTCTGTTTCATGTATTTATGGCATTGGTAATCCTGAAGAATTTGCAAAGGGGACAACTGAATTACATATCGGCCAACAAATTTCACGAAATGTACTCTTACGAAAATTTGTCAGCAGTTTGTATGCCCGTACCGAATTGAATCTTGAACGGGGAAAATTTCGGGTAAATGGAGACACTATTGATATTTTCCCTGCTTTCGGAGATATAGCCTATAGGATATTATTGTGGGGAAACGAAATAGACGCTATTTCAATAATAGACCCAATATCTTCTGGAAAAATCGAAGATTTAGACCATATTATCATTTATCCGGCAAATATTTTTGTAACATCACAAGAAACAATAAATCAGGCGATTAAAGAAATTCAATTGGATTTAAAATTTCAAGTGGACTTTTTTAAAGAAACAGGACGGCATTTGGAAGCCAAACGTTTGGAAGAACGAGTGAATTATGATATTGAAATGATAAAAGAATTAGGCTATTGTTCCGGTATAGAAAATTATTCCCGATATTTTGACCGCCGTCCGCCTCATTCCCGTCCATTCTGTTTGTTAGATTATTTTCCCAAAGATTTTATCACCATCATAGACGAAAGCCATGTTACCGTACCTCAAATTGGAGGAATGTATGAAGGAGACCGTTCCCGAAAAACCAATTTGGTAGAATATGGATTCCGTTTACCTTCCGCCTTGGATAACAGACCGCTTAAATTTGACGAATTTGCACAACTGACAGGACAAACAATATATATTTCCGCCACTCCCGCAGACTTTGAATTAGACAAATCAAACGGCGTGGTTATTGAACAAGTTGTTCGCCCAACAGGATTATTAGACCCTATTATTGAAGTTAGACCTTGCATCAATCAAGTAGATGATTTATTGGAAGAAATAGATAAAATTGTATCTAAAAAAGAACGTGTTTTAATTACAACTCTTACCAAAAGAATGGCAGAAGACTTGACCAAATATTTAGTGAGATTAGACATAAAAACACAATATATTCATTCTGAAGTAGATACTATGGAACGTGTAGAAATACTTCATCAATTAAGAGAAGGGATTATTGATGTATTGGTGGGAGTAAATTTATTGCGAGAAGGCTTGGATTTGCCTGAAGTGTCATTAGTCGCTATTTTAGATGCCGATAAAGAAGGATTTTTGCGGTCAGAACGTTCTTTGACACAAACAGCAGGTCGAGCCGCAAGAAACGCTAATGGAAAAGTGATTTTTTATGCGGACAAAATCACCAAATCAATGCAAGCAACTATTGATACCACCAACAAACACCGAGAGAAACAAATGGCGTACAATATCAAACACCACATTACGCCTAAAACTATAAAAAAGAATATTATAACCTCTACTTTTGCAATAGAAATAGATAATAAAATATTGAATAAAGAAGAAAAAGACATTACTTCAAAAGGAAAAACACAACCGGAAAAACCTTTGCATACTCTCAATGCCAAAGAATTGGACAATTTGATTTCATCTAAAACAAAAACCTTGGAACAAGCCGTCAAAGATTTGGATTTTATCAATGCGGCATCACTTCGTGACGAATTACAACTACTCAAAGAACAAAGAAAAAAGTTAAAAAACAAACTGCAAGATTAAATAAGTAAAATTTATTACTTTGATTTCTATCTAGTTATAAAAGAAGCATAAAAAAATCTTTTTTTTATGACTTATTGTATTTTCTTTTTCTGTATTTTTGTAATTTATATCAAATATTTTGCAGTTTTTATTAGCATTTAAGAATAAAATTTATGGAAATCAATACATTAAACTCAATTTCTCCACTTGATGGACGCTATTACAAAGTTGTTGAAAAATTATCTGATTATTTTTCCGAATATGCTTTAATAAAAGCACGAGTACACGTTGAAATTGAATATTTTATTGCTTTATGTGAACTTCCTTTACCTCAATTGAAAGATTTTGATACGGCTAAAATTGAAGATTTACGCAATATCGTCAAAAATTTCAAGACAGAAAATGCTCTGAGAATCAAGGAGATTGAAAAAACAACAAATCACGATGTCAAAGCAGTTGAATATTTTTTGAAAGAAGAGTTTGAAAAACTCCATATTGCCAATTATAAGGAATTTATACATTTCGGTTTAACTTCTCAAGATATAAACAATACAGCTGTACCCTATTTGATGGTCTCTTTTCATCAAAATGAATATCGCCCCATGTTGCTGAATGTTATTGACAATATTTATACCAAAGCCATAGAATGGAAAAATATTCCCATGTTGGCACACACTCATGGACAACCAGCCTCACCTACTTCATTGGGAAAAGAGTTTTATGTTTTTGTGGAAAGATTAAACAATCAAATGCAATTGCTTGATGAAATTCCATTTTGCGGAAAATTTGGCGGAGCAACAGGCAATTTCAATGCTCACCATGTTGCTTATCCAAATATAGATTGGATAAAATTCGGCAATGAATTCTTAAACAACAAATTGAATATCAAACGATTGCAAACAACAACACAAATAGAACATTATGATTGCATGGCAGCCTATTTTGATGCTTTGAAACGTATTAACAATATTTTATTGGATTTAGATAGAGATATTTGGACATATATTTCTATGGAATATTTTCGACAAGTTGTCAAAGCAGGTGAAGTAGGTTCTTCAGCAATGCCACACAAAGTTAATCCTATAGATTTTGAAAATTCTGAAGGTAATATATGTATAGCCAATGCACTTTTTGAAGGTTTGGCAGCCAAACTTCCTGTTTCTCGCTTACAAAGAGACCTTACCGATAGTACTGTAACAAGAAATATCGGCGTGCCTATCGGACATAGTATCATTGCCTTAAATTCTTTGTTAAAAGGATTGAACAAACTTCTTCTCAATCAAGAAGCGATAAATGCTGACTTAGAAAACAATTGGGCTGTTGTTGCGGAAGCCATTCAGACAATATTAAGACGTGAATGCTATCCTAATCCATACGAAGCATTAAAGAACTTAACTCGCGGAAAAGGTCATATAACCAAAGAAATCATCCATGAATTTATTGATAATCTAAATATTAGCAAAAATATCAAACAAGAGTTAAAAGCAATTAGCCCACTTAATTATTTGGGTGTACAACCTGATTTTAACAACGAACATTCACAAAATTAATGAATCATATACGAAATTTTTGTATTATTGCCCATATTGATCACGGCAAAAGCACTTTGGCCGACAGGCTTTTACAAAAAACAGGTGCTGTTGGAGAACGTGATTTCCAAAATCAACTGTTAGATGATATGGATTTGGAACGAGAAAAAGGCATAACCATAAAAAGTCATGCCATACAAATGAAATATCAATATAACAATGAAACCTACATTCTTAATTTGATAGATACTCCGGGGCATGTGGACTTTTCTTACGAAGTATCCCGTTCTATTGCCGCTTGCGAAGGTGCATTGCTCGTTGTTGATGCCACACAAGGCATTCAGGCTCAAACAATTTCCAATTTATATTTAGCCATAGACAACAACTTGGACATTATTCCGATACTGAACAAAATGGATATGCCCAGTGCTATGCCCGAAGAAGTTACTGACCAAATTGTAGATTTGTTGGGCTGTGATGCCGATGAGGTATTGGCAGTAAGTGCAAAAACAGGCGAAGGTGTAGATTCTGTATTAGAGGCTATCGTTAAACGAATCAGAGCACCCAAGGGAGACAAAAACGCTCCCTTGCAAGCCTTGATTTTTGATTCAGTGTTCAATTCATTTAGAGGCATTATTGCTTATTTCCGCATTTTTAACGGACAAATCAAGACCAACGATTTTGTTAAATTTGTTGCCACAGAAAAAGACTATCATGCAGATGAAATAGGTGTACTTGGCTTGACACAACAACCTAGAAATACATTAGAAGCCGGTGATGTAGGGTATATTATTTCCGGAATAAAAAATGCAAAAGAAGTTCGTGTCGGAGACACAATTACCCATGTGGAAAATTCTTGCGAAAAAGCAATTGAAGGTTTTGCTGAAGTAAAACCAATGTTGTTTGCAGGCATTTATCCCGTTGATGCCGATGATTATGAAGAATTGCGTTCTTCATTGGAGAAACTTCAACTCAACGATGCCTCATTGACCTTTGAACCGGAATCGTCTGCCGCTCTAGGTTTTGGATTCCGTTGTGGATTTTTAGGATTATTGCACATGGAAATTATCCAAGAACGTTTGGATAGAGAATTTAATATGGACGTTATTACAACCGTACCCAACGTTTCATACAAAGTTTATACTACCAAAAGAGAAATTATTGATGTACACAATCCATCAGGCATGCCGCCTTTGAATAATATTGACCATATTGAAGAACCGTATATTTTCGCTCAAATTATTACCAAGGCAGAATATATCGGCTCTATTATGAAACTTTGTTTGGATAAACGAGGAACATTAAAATCTCAAGTATATCTTACTACCGACCGTATTGAATTGTCATTTGATCTGCCTTTAGGCGAAATTGTTTTTGATTTTTACGATAAATTAAAAAGTTGTTCCAAAGGTTATGCTTCATTTGATTATCATTTAAGCGATTACAAAGAAGCGAAATTATCAAAATTGGATATTTTACTCAACGGAGATGCCGTTGATGCACTCTCAACCTTAATCCATGTGAGCCACGCATACGATTTTGGCAGAAGGATGTGCGAAAAACTGAAAGAACTTATTCCAAGACAACAATTTGACATCGCCATACAAGCCGCTATCGGCTCAAAAATTATTGCTAGAGAAACCGTCAAAGCAGTAAGGAAAGACGTTACTGCTAAATGCTATGGCGGAGATATTACCCGTAAACGCAAATTATTGGAAAAACAGAAAAAAGGCAAAAAACGTATGCGACAAATCGGTAATGTAGAAGTACCCCAATCTGCATTCCTTGCAGTATTGAAAATTGACTAATAAAAAACGTTGGCAAAGCCAACGTTTTTTATTATAATTCGTTATTCACTTGTTTTTTGCAATTTTCCACCATAAAATGCAATCTATTGAAAATATTTGCTTCGGATGTTCCAGCATCAAAATCCAATGACAATAAATTCATTTTTGAATACAATTTCTTTACTCTTTTTTCTATACCCTTGCTAATCACATGATTGGCAATACAGCCAAAAGGTTGTAAACTTATTGCATTATTGACACCTTGCTGAGCAAAACCTGCTAATTCAGCAGGAATAAGCCACCCCTCACCAAAATTGGCAGCGGGATTGATGATTTGTGTTGCCAACTGGGCATCGTGGAATATATCAGCGAAAGGACGATAATATGGATAATTTTGTCCGATTTTGTCAAATTTAGCAGCATAATGTCGCACTAATCTATAAATTGTATCACTTATCCACAAAGGAGAGCTTACCTCTTTGATATTATAGCGTTTGTTAAAATGACGATTAACAAAACTATTGACAAAGAAATTATACATGGAAGGAGCAACAACTTCAATGCCTTGTTCGCTTAACCATTGTAAAACATGCTTATGCCCAAAGGAATTGTATTTGATATAAATTTCTCCTACCACACCGATAACGGGGACCTCTTTATGAGTTGTAATAGCGGAAAAATCTTTGACAGCCTCTTTCAACAAATTCATTAACCCTTTACGGTCTTTTTGTCCGACAAGTTCGCAAGCGGCATTCAAATATTTTACTCTCAAAGCCTCAGCAACCCCCTTTTCGGTTTCCCTTGCTACCGCAGGATAATACAATTTCGACAAGGCATCGGAAAACATTAGACCGAACAATGCTATTGACATACATTTGCTCCATTTCAACTCAAATCCGGGTTGTTGATTGCTCATATCGTTACCAAAAGCAACAGAAATAACGGGAATATTTTCATATCCGGAAGCAACCAAAGCATTTTTTATCAAAGCAATATAATTAGAAGCCCTACACTGACCACCTGTTTGGGTCATACCAATAGCCACCTTGTCTAAATCATATTTACCACTATTCAAGGCTTTTAATATGGAACCGATAACTATTGTTGCAGGATAGCACACTTCATTGTTGGCATATTTCAAGCCCAATTCTGCAGATTCGATATCACCCGAAGGCAAATTAACCAAATCATAGCCCATAATTTTGAATAACGGTGGCAAAAATTCAGAATAACCTGCGGCAAAATATGGTGCTAATATCGTACGATTACGTTCGGATACGGTAAACAATTTGGTAGTTTTAAACGGAATATGTTTTTGATTGGACCCTTTGAATTTTAAACTATCCACAACTGAACGAATACGCAAGCGAAGCGAACCGATATTGTTCACATCATCTATTTTTAACAAGGTTAAATTCTTGCCTTTTCTTCGCAAAATGTCCCCCACTTCATCTAAAATAAAGGCATCAGGTCCACAACCGAAAGATGTAAGTTGTACAAAATAAACATTATCCGAACTATTTGCGACATAGTTAGCTGCCTTGAAAATACGGTTAGGGTATGCCCATTGTGATATGGAATGCAATTCATTATAAACATTATCATTGGAATATGCAGCAACATTTTCTGTTATCACATCTATACCCATATCGGCGATACAATCAGATATTTTATGTTGAATAAGCGGATCGATATGATAAGGACGACAAGCCAAAAGAATAACCATACGATTGTTGGCTTTGGCATTTTGAACGATAGTCAAAGCCTCTTGAGTTTGTTGTTGCAAATATGCTTTTTGTGTTTCCAAGGCATTTTGTATAGCCTTAGAAATCAATTTTGTAGCAACACCCAAACTCTTCAAATAAGTTGTACATGATTTTTTCAACAACTTTTCGTTGTTAAATGAAACTATCGGAGCATCTAATGGAATATTATATTGTTCCTGAGGTTCAATAGAACTCTTTAACACATCGGAATAACCGGCAACAATAGGACAATTATAACTATTAATAGAACTTTTATCTTCTTTTTGTTCAAAAACGACAAAAGGATACAATATTCTATCTACCTTTTTTTCAATCAAATCCATCACATGCCCATGCATCAATTTGGCAGGGAAACAGATATTGTCAGACATCAGACTTCTAATACCCTTGCCATACAAACGATTACTTGATGGTGCTGACAATACTGGTTTTATATTACAAGATGTAAGCAAAGCATGCCAAAACGGATAATTTTCATACATGCCCAAAGCCCTTGGAATACCTATTGTCATTAAAGGTTGTTGGTCTTTGGGTATAGTACGGTGAAACAATTGCTGATATTTTATTTGATGTTGATTTACTCCCTTAACAAAATTTTCACTTTTATTGGAATAAATCTTTTCACAATTGTTGCCCGAATAAAATGTATTTCCATTGGAGAAATGGAAAATTTTAACCATGCAATGATTTTCGCAACCTTTACAATGTTCAAAATCAGCGGTATATGCTTGAGATTGCAACAATTGGTTCAAATCAACTACTTGGTTTTCTTGCCATTGTTGAAAAGCATACAAAGCCGCTCCGTATGCTCCCATTAATTCAGGAATATCGGAATAATAAACGCTTTTACCAGTCATGTGTTCCAAAGCCCGAACGATAGACAGATTTTTAAATGTACCACCTTGTACTACTATATTGTCGCCAAGTTCTTCTATTTTCTTTATTTTTAATACTTTAAACAAACAATTTTTGATAACGGAATAGGAAAAACCAGCCGCAATATCTTCTGTTGCTGCCCCTTCGCGCATGGCTTGTTTTACTTTTGAATTCATAAAGACAGTACAACGTGTTCCAAGGTCGTATGGTTGTTTGGCAAAGCATGATATTTGAGCAAATTCTGCTACAGGATAGTGCAACATATTAGCAAAACTTTCTATAAAAGAGCCACAACCTGATGAACAGGCCTCATTGATTTCCAATCGATTTATACTTCCATTTTCAATATAAATGGCTTTCATATCCTGTCCACCAATATCCAAAATGAAAGACAAATCGGGTTTTACTTGTTTGGCAGCCAAGAAATGGGCAATGGTTTCCACTATCCCATTATTCAAATTGAATGCAGTTTTAAGTAAATTTTCACCATAACCCGTTACGGCACTACCTATTATTTTAATCTCTTTATGATGTACATCCGCTTCTTTTTTAAGATTTTGCAGACCTTGCAAAAAAGCATTAAAACTATCCCCTTTGTTTCGCAGATAATCTTGGTAAACTATCTGCCCTTTTTTGTCCAACAGAACCAATTTTGTGGTTGTAGAACCTGAATCCACTCCTAAAAAACACTCGGTACATTCCAAATTTTCCCAAGTTGTTCTTGGCACAAAAAAGACGGTCTTTTCTTTTTTCCATTGTTCAAAATCTTCTTGTGAGGAAAACAATGCAGGCAACCTGTTGCTTGTTTCGCTGGCAAAGGGGTCATCTTTTTGAAATCTTAACAAATAGATAATTTCTGTCAGCCTGATACTCGTTTTTTTCTCGTTTCTGGCAATCAATGCACAACCCCATGCTGGAATAAACTGTGCTTTATCAGGCAGAATACAATCTTCATCTTTTAGATTCAAAACATTTTGGAAAGCTTTTTTCAGTTCCGGTAAAAATGCAAAAGGACCTCCGCAGAAAAAAACTTTCGGATAAATATCCGTACCTTTTGCCAAAGAACTAACTACTTGTATAGCAACGGCATTGAATACAGAAGCAGCAATATCGTTTTTGCTGACATTGCGACTTGCCAAATTTTGAATATCTGTTTTGGAAAAAACCCCACAACGACTTGCTATGGGATAGATATTTTCCGCAGTTTCGGCCAACTGATTAAGTTTTAGGGTTTCTATCTCCAACAATGCCGCCGTTTGGTCAATAAAAGCCCCAGTGCCACCTGCACAATTGCCATTCATACGAATATCGGGAATTTTTCCTTTTTCAAAGAATATCATTTTACTGTCTTCTCCGCCAATATCCACAAATGTTCGTACTTCCGGATATTTCACTTTGACCAACTCGGCTGCCGCTACCACTTCTTGAACAAACTTTGCCCCTATTTTTTCCGCATAGCCCATACCGACAGAACCTGTCATAGTAATATGCAAATGGCAATCACCACCCAAATAATGATACATGGTTTCATAACTTGCTCGGGCGGCTTGTTTTATATCGGTGTTGTGCCTTCTATAATCTGAAAAAACAATATTCTGTTGTTCATCTACCACAACTATTTTAAAAGTTGTTGAACCTATGTCTATACCTACACTATAATGTGGAATATTCTTTTGCATAATCTTTTTATTTTTTATATAAACGCCCCAATATTGTAACAACATTTTCCGCTTTACGTTGTTGCACAAATCGAAGATATTCCTCTTGACTGATATTCAACAATTGGGTGGCAACAGGCATGGCCACAAATGCACAAATATTGAGAGATATTATTTCATATATAAGGTTTCCTGCTGTTATATTATTAATATGTCCTGTTTCGTATTCTTGGCGTAATTCCGCTTCCAATTTGGCATTTATTTCATTAATAATGGATTGGAATTGTTTTTGAAAAATTTGCACACAATTGGCATTGGACAATATCTCATTGATAATAAAATATGGAAGGCGCGGATTTTGAACAATATAATCAAAATGAACCTCTATAAAATTTTGTATTCTTTCTTTTAAGGGCAAATTATTGTCTGTCAATGAACAAAATAAGGGAATTATTGTTTGTATGTTTTTTTCAAACACTTTGATAAACAAATTTTCCTTACTTCTGTAATAATAATGCAACAACGCATGGTTCGTACCTGCCAGTTTGGCAATATCTGCCGTGGTAGTGCGAGCAAACCCTTTGGACAGAAACTCTTGCTCTGCCGCCCATAAGATATTATCTTCTGTTTTTTTCTCCATTAATCAATCTGTTTAACCGATTAGTTAAATCATATTAGAAAGTGCAAAGATAATATTTTTTGAGGGGATTTTTGCAAAAAAAATATTTTTTTTACAGAAAATGCGAAATTTTCAAAAAAAACTGATAATCAACAACGGCGGAAAAATAGATTGCGAAAATTAACATAAAATTAACATAACATATAATATTTTATTGTATCTTTGCGAGTTATTTAGAATTTTTAATAAAAAAATTGTTATTACAATGAGCATTAAATACGTTTATACCTTTGGCGGAAAAACCGCAGAAGGCACAGCAGGAATGAAAAATTTATTAGGGGGAAAAGGTGCCAACTTAGCAGAAATGTGTTTGTTAGGTTTGCCTGTCCCCGCAGGGTTAACAATCACAACAGAATGCTGTACAGCATATTATGCCAACAATTGCCAACTTCCCAATGGTTTGATGGATGAAGTTTGGGCAGGCATGAAAAATGTTGAAAAGATTATGGGCATGGAATATGGTCATCCAGATAATCCCCTTTTAGTATCATGTCGTTCAGGTGCACGCAGTTCAATGCCTGGTATGATGGATACGGTTTTGAATATCGGTTTGTGTTCCAAAACTATTCCCGGCTTGATAAAGAAAACAAATAATCCCCGTTTCGTATATGATTCTTACCGCAGATTAATTATGATGTATGCCGATGTTGTTATGGAAAAGGCAGAAGGCATTGAACCTGCAGACGGTAAGGGTATCCGTAAAATATTAGATGATATGTTGGATTCATTCAAGGCCAACAAAGGTTATAAATCCGACACAGAAATTACTGCCGATGAATTGAAACAATTGGCAGAAGATTTTAAAGCAAAAGTAAAAGAAGTGCTTGGCACTGAATTTCCAGATGATGCAAAAGCACAAATGGAAGGTGGAATTAAAGCCGTTTTTAAATCATGGAACGGCAAAAAAGCTATTTCATACCGTCGTATTGAAGGAATTCCAGACGATTGGGGTACAGCAGTAAATGTTCAAGCCATGGTATTCGGCAATATGGGCGACAATTCCGCAACAGGTGTAGCCTTTACCCGTAATCCCGCAACAGGCGACAACCAATTCTATGGTGAATGGTTGATAAATGCTCAAGGTGAAGACGTTGTTGCTGGTATTAGAACTCCCAACCCATTGAATGACGATACCAAAAACGAACAAAACAAACACATGAAGTCCATGCAGGAACTTATGCCACAAACCTACAAAGAACTTTGCGACATACGTACCGTTCTTGAAAAAAACTTCCATGATATGCTCGATATAGAATTCACCATTCAAGACAATAAATTGTATATGTTGCAATGTCGTGTCGGCAAACGCACCGGTGTTGCCGCTTTGACAATGGCACTTGATATGCTTCATGAAGGTCTTATTGATGAAAAAGAAGCAGTTATGCGTCTCACACCTGCACAATTGGATGAATTACTTCACCCAATTCTTAATGCAGCAGACGAAAAGAAACACGAAGTAATTGCAAAAGGTTTGCCAGCAGGTCCTGGCGGTGCTGTCGGCAAAATTGCCCTCACCAGCGACAAAGCCATGGAATACAATAGAGCAAAAATTAAAAATATCCTTGTTCGTGAAGAAACCAATCCGGAAGATGTTGAAGGTATGCGTGCAGCAGACGGTATTCTTACAGCACGTGGTGGTATGACATCACACGCTGCTTTGGTTGCCCGTGGATGGGGCAAATGCTGTATTGTAGGTTGTGAAGATGTTAAAATTGATTTCAAAAACAATGAAATACATATTGGAACCCATACTTTCAAAGAAGGCGATACTTTAAGTCTTAACGGCTCTAAAGGTTGGGTTTATGCTGAAAGAGTTGAAATGATTGAT
Organism: uncultured Bacteroidales bacterium; assembly: GCA_905233585.1. Lineage (GTDB taxonomy): Bacteria > Bacteroidota > Bacteroidia > Bacteroidales > WCHB1-69 > UBA1205. The sequence goes on along the minus strand of CAJOFD010000005.1, from coordinate 4,112 downwards.
GCCACTGAAAACCCACGTTTTCAAGAATTTATGAAACTTGTGGACAAATTCAGAGTAATGGGCGTACGTACCAATGCCGACAACCCTGAAGATGCTCAAAATGCTATCAAATTTGGTGCAGAAGGTATAGGTTTGTTCCGTATTGAACACATGTTCTATGGCAAAAACAGCGAAAAACCATTGGAAAAACTTCGTAACATGATTCTTGCCGACACGATAGAAAAGAGAGTGAACGCATTGCAGGAACTTGAACCATACATTAAAGATGCTGCCAAAGGTACTTTAAAAGTAATGGATGGCAAACCATTAACATTCAGATTGATGGATCCTCCATTGCATGAATTTGTACCTCAAACAGAAGAAAAACAACGTGAAGTAGCCCAAGAACGTGGCATGAGCCTTGCCGAACTGAAAAGACGTGTGGATTCTTTGCATGAAGTTAATCCAATGATGGGTTTGCGTGGTGTTCGTTTAGGTATTATTTATCCAGAAATTACCAAAGCTCAATTTAGAGCATTGTTCAGTGCAACAGCCGAATTGAAAAAAGAAGGTTTCAATCCTATGCTTGAAATAATGGTTCCATTAACTATCAATGCAGAAGAATTGCGACACCAAAAGAACATTGCAACTGCAATTAAAAACGAAGTTGAGCAAAAATACGGTATCAATTTTGAATACAAATTCGGAACCATGATTGAAATACCGCGTGCTGCCCTCGTTGCCGATAAAATTGCAGACGTGGCAGAATTCTTCTCATTCGGCACCAACGACCTTACCCAAATGACCTTTGGATTCTCTCGCGATGATGTTAATGCTATCATTCACAAATATGTAGATGAAAAGATTATCCCTGCTGACCCATTTAACAACTTTGACCGCGAATGCGTTGGTGAACTTGTTAAAATAGGTATAGAAAGAGGTCGTAGCACTCGCCCGACACTAAAATGCGGTGTTTGCGGTGAACATGGTGGAGACCCAACTGCAGCAGAATTTTTCTACACAGCAGGCATGAACTATGTTTCATGTTCTCCATTCAGAGTACCCGTTGCCCGTTTGGCCGCTGCACAAGCCGCTATTAAAGGCAATAAATAGTTCAATCTATTATATTCAAAAAGTCTCGAACATATATTATTCGAGACTTTTTTTGTTTTAAATAACTGGAACAAGACAAAAAATAGTATATTTGCATTTTATAAATGTACTTACTATAGAAATTCATTATTATGAATAAATGGATACAACAAAGCATTCAATATGCAAACCAATATTCTTATCTTGATGATTTATTTCAAGTTTATCCTACTATTCCGGAAGGAATAAGAGATATTGACGAATTAAAATGGAAGCAAGTTGAGAGTGCGTTTAAAAAGAAAAACAACAAGGCTTTAATTGAAAGCCTGTTACAATTAGACCTTTTCCCAATAAAAGATAGTTATATTGCATATTTACGTCGCGACCATAAAGCAATAGAACATAATCCTCGAACTATTAATCGATTATGTGGTCGAATTTATGAATTAGGGCTATCCAAACTTTTTGAACGTTGTACAGAACCCAAAGAAACCAATAGACAAATTGGTCCGCTTTTTAAAGAGTGGATTCGTTCAAAAGCATTGGGAATAACACCAGTACCCCTCAATAAATTTATTTCCTCTTCTAATGATGCAATACTTGATGCAAGTGACACACAAATGATGGATTTTGCTCGTGAAGAATTAAACTACAAACACGATAAAGGTCTTGACTTTGTTGCTCGTTTTAATGGCAAATATGTGATTGGTGAAGCAAAATTTCTGACAGATTTTGGCGGACATCAAAACGCTCAATTCAGTGATGCCATTAGCACAATAAAAACACCACGTGTGAAAGCCATTAAAATAGCAATCCTTGATGGTGTATTGTATATTCCTTCAAACAACAAAATGTATAAAGCAATAACAAAAACTTATAGTAATGAGAATATTATGAGTGCACTTGTATTACGAGAATTTTTATATTCTATCTAATGAATAATCTACTGATTCATAGCGACAATTTACTTGGTTTGCAATTCCTTTTAAACAAAGGATATGCAGGAAAAATCGATTTGGTATATATAGACCCACCTTTTGCGACTGGCGGACATTTTACAATTACTGACGGTCGGGCAACAACAATTAGCAATTCAAGAAAGGGAAACATTGCATATTCCGATATTTTACAAGGAAAAGGATTTATTGAATTTTTACGTCAAAGACTCATACTATTAAAAGACTTGTTGTCTAACCAAGGCTCTATTTATCTCCATATTGACTATAAAATTGGTCACTATGTCAAAGTTATGATGGACGAAGTATTTGGCATTGAAAATTTTCGCAATGATATTACTCGAATTAAATGCAACCCCAAAAACTTTGACCGCATAGGATATGGAAATATTAAAGATATGATATTATTCTATACCAAAACCAATAATCCTATCTGGAATGAGCCACGTCAGCCCTACACCAAACAAGATATAGATAGTCTATTTGCCAAAATTGACCAAAATGGTCGAAGATACACGACTGTTCCAATTCATGCACCTGGTGAAACCGATCATGGAAAATCTTCTCAACCATTCAAGGGCATCTATCCGCCCAAAGGAAGACATTGGCGAACAGATGTAAAAACATTGGAAAAATGGGATGCCGAAGGTTTAATTGAATGGTCAGACAATGGCAATCCCCGCAAAAAAATATTCGCAGATGAACGAAACGGTAAAAGAGTACAGGATATTTGGGAATTTAAAGATCCTATGTACCCGATATATCCAACTGAAAAAAATGCCGATTTGTTAGATTTAATTATAAAAACATCATCTAATGCCGATAGCATTGTTTTGGATTGTTTCGCAGGGTCAGGAACAACACTAAAAGCTGCACAACGTTTAGGTAGGTATTGGATTGGAATAGACCAATCTGATTTGGCAATAAAAACAATCACAGAAAATTTACAATTGAATAACAATGACTTGTTTTCTCAAGTGAACACAAATGAAATAATTTGTATTTAAATAATAATATCTTTAGTTTCACCTAAAAGTTTTTATCATTTTGTCTATTAGACTTAATATTTATTTACCTTTGAAAAATTTTAGTCTATAACAAATTGCAAATATTTTATTTTCATACCTTTTTCAAGCCATAGATTTTCATAATACGTATGAATATTCAATTCAGGACTCACAAAGACTTGTGCATACACATCATCTATTTGTATGAGTGTCTTATAATGATTTTTCGCAATAATTTCTTGCGTATATTGATACAACAAATCGCTATCTGTTTTCAAATTAATTTTTGCATCAGAAGCAAGAAATTGACGGTATCTGTCCAAGAAACGAAGAGAGGTCAAACGTTTGTTTTCCTTTTTAGGTTGAGGGTCGGGAAAAGTAATCCATATTTCATCAATTTCATGCTTAGCAAAACAAAAATTGACATTATCTATTTGCGTACGCAAAAACGCCACGTTATTCATTTGGTTATCAACAGTATATTTGCAACCCTTCCACATTCTTGCCCCTTTTCTGTCCATAGCGATAAAATTCTTATCTGGATATAGTTGAGCTAAACCTACAGAATATTCTCCCCTTCCACACCCCAATTCCAAAACAATAGGATTGTGGTTTTGAAAAAAAACATGCCATTGCCCTTTTTTATCAAAATGGTCACTTAACAATTCTTCTCGTGAAGGTTGAAAAAAATTCGGAAAGGTTTCCGTTTCGGCAAATTTGATTAACTTATTTTTTGACACGTGATTCTTTATTCGTTTTCTTCCAACATTTGTTCTTGTTGTGCCTTTCCAACAATGAGCGTAATTTCAGATTGATAGGGTATTTTTGCACCAGCGGCAATGATACGACCTTTGTATCGTTGTTCTAAAACAACATTGTTATACTTACTTGCTTTATATATCACTTGGCCTAACTTCAAATCATTTGTTTTTAACAAATTGCCTGCTTGACGTAAGGATAAGTCCAACAAATTGGGCATTTCTACTTGTGGTGGAACACTTGTAGCAATTGTTACATATATTTTTCTTCCTTTTTTCACATTAGTCCCTGCACTAGGGTCTTGAGAAAGAATTGTTCC
>CAJOFD010000004.1 GCA_905233585.1 uncultured Bacteroidales bacterium | reverse complement strand
AAGTAAAAAAGTGGTAATTTTGCAAAATTTATCCCTTATATAGGAACTATGTGTATTATTTTGACACATAGTAAATTGCTAATATTGTTAAATATACAAAAAAATAAAGTAAAATGAAAATTTGCAAAACAAAACAAGAATTACAAGAAGCCATTGCAGAGCGGAAAAATCAGAACCAATCCGTTTCTATCGGTTTTGTTCCGACCATGGGCGCTTTGCACGAAGGGCATTTGACATTGATGCGACAAGCCAAACAAGAAAATGATATTGTCGTTTGTTCCATCTTTGTCAATCCGATTCAATTTAACAATAAAGAAGACTTGGCAAAATATCCTCGACAGATAGAACAGGATATTGCCCAAATTGATACGATATGCGATATCTGTTTTACGCCGACAGAACAAGAAATGTACCCTACCGCCCCACAAGAAAGTTATAATTTCGGAAGTTTGGAAACGGTAATGGAAGGGGCTATGCGTCCGGGACATTTCAATGGCGTGTGTATAGTTGTAAAACGATTGTTCGATTTGGTACAACCCGACAAAGCCTATTTCGGAGAAAAAGATTTTCAACAATTGGCCATCATTCGCAGAATGGTACAGGAATTGAATTTACCCATAAGCATTTGCCCTGTCAAAATAGTACGAGCAGAAGACGGTTTGGCCTTGAGTTCCCGCAACAAAAGACTGTCGCCACAAGCAAGAGCCTTGGCACCGTTTATTTTCCAAACCTTGTCCCAAGCCAAAGAAAAGAGTACCGACATGGCTCCTAAACAATTGGAAATGTGGATAGCCCGACAATTTGAAACACAAAAAGCATTTTCATTGGAATACGCGTATGTTGTTGATGCAAACACATTGCAATGTATTGACAAATATGAAGATGCTCAGTCTGTTATTATTTGTATAGCCGTTTGGTTGGACAACGTCCGATTGATTGATAATATGTTTATAAAATAATTAAGATGGAAATAGAACTCTTAAAATCAAAAATACACCGAGTAAAAGTTACACAAGCCAATGTAAATTATATTGGAAGCATAACCATTGACGAAGACTTGATGGACGCTGCCGGACTGATAGAATACGAAAAAGTACATGTGGTAAATGTAACCAATGGGGAAAGACTGGTTACTTATGTTATCAAAGGCGAACGCGGCAGTGGCATCATCTGCCTGAATGGAGCAGCAGCACACAAAGCCGACATCGGAGATATTGTCATCATACTTTCATACGCAACCATGACACCCGAAGAAGCAAAAAAACATCAACCGATATGTATATTTCCTAAGGATAATAAATTGAAATAGTGATGAAAAAAAGACATTTGTTTTGTGTTGTCCTCATAGCATGTTTTATCAGTACAAGTTTCGCTTGTACTGATTTTCTTTTTACCAAAGGAGCAACCAAAGACGGTTCCACCATCATTACCTATATGGCAGATTCTTATGGTTTGTACGGAGAATTGTATTACCACGCAGTATGCGACAATCCTGCCGGAACAACCATTGATTTATACCGCAAAAATGGTGTACCACAAATACGCATTCCTCAAGTTGCCCACTGCTACAACGTACTCGGTTATCTCAACGACCATCAAGTAGCCATGGGAGAAAGCACGTTTACTGGAAGAAAAGAATGTTGGGCTACTCCAATGATTGGAATAGACTATGGAACATTAATAGGCATTGTTCTACAGAGAGTTACATCAGCAAGAGAAGCTATTGTTGTCATGACCCAACTATTGGACAAGTACGGATATTGCAACAACGGAGAAAGTTTTTCCATAAGCGATACAGGTGAGGTTTGGATATTGGAACTGATGAGCAAACGTGCGGAATATGACACTATAAACGGAAAACCCGTTTTGAAAAAACAATACAAAGGCTACAAAGACGGTGCCGTATGGGTGGCACGCCGCATACCTGACGGATATGTGAGCGGTCATGCCAACCAAGCACGCATCACTACTTTCCCGCAAGAAAACAAAAAATGGAACCCAACCAAAGGAAAAGGCTTACATAAAGCCATTAGCAACAAACATTTGGACTACATCTACGAACCGGAAGTGGAATGTGTCTATTCTTACGATGTTATATCCTTTGCACGTATGCGAGGATGGTTTGACGGCAAAGACGAAGATTTCAGTTTTGCCGATACGTACAATCCACTTGAATTTGAAACCATACGTGCCTGCGATGCCCGTATATATGCAATGTTTCTCAAACTGAACAAAGAGATAAAAAAATACGAAACATACGCCATGGGCGATGTTTCCGCCGAACGTTTGCCCTTATGGATAAAACCTGACCACAAAGTAGATGTATATGAAGTGATGCAACTCACCCGCGACCACTACGAAGGCACTCCAATGGATATGACAAAAGACTATGGTGCTGGTCCTTACCGATGTCCCTATCGTTCCCTGCCCTTACGCTGGGAAATAGACGGGAAAAAATATGTAAATGAGCGTCCTGTTTCCACTCAACAAACAGGCTTCAGTCTCATAGCACAATGCCGTGGCTGGTTGCCCGACAAAGTAGGCGGCATACTTTGGTTTGGGGTAGATGATACTTACTCCAATGTATATTGTCCGCTATATTGCGGTTTGACAATACCGCCTGAATGTTTCAGACAAGGCAATGGTTCTATGAACAAATATAGTACAACATCTGCATTCTGGTTGTTCAATCGTGTGGCCAATTTCGCTTATAGTCGCTACAAAGATATGATTGTTGATATAAAACAAGTGCAAAGCAAATTGGAAAAAGAATTTGTGGAAGAAACCGCAAAATTTGACGAAAAAGCCAAAAATATTGCCGAAGACGCAAACCTTGTGGCTATGGAAAATGAATTTTCAAGCCGGATAGCACAAAAAATGATGGACGAATGGACTGAACTTGACCATTATTTATTGATAAAATATATTGATGGCAATGCAAAAATAGACAATGGAAACGGCACATTCCGCCTACCCTATTTCGGCACCGCCATGCAACCCCAACGTCCCAACTACAACGATGAACATTATCGCCGCATTGTCAATGACAATGGACAGGTATTACAATATCCTGATACCCACAAAAAAGAAGCAAAAGCCATACCTGATGCCTATTAATCACATCTTGTATAAGGCATAATAAACACATGTAGAGGCTGTCATATGATGACAGCCTCATTTTATATTTGTAAAGGCACAAGCGTGCATCCTTACACCACTCAAATTACAGGAATACTTGGGCAAGTTCAATGCCCCCAAAAAACAAAGCCGATATAAAATATATCGGCTTTGTAGGTTTATATTTATTGTGAAGTTTAGTATCCAGAGCGAACAAGGCGAACCGCTAAACCTAGGTAACGATACACCTCTCCACTTCCGAGCCACCTGAAGTCCACGCCCATGACGGCCCATGTAAAGTAAAGGTACCCCGCATTGCCTGAATTTTCAGTCGAAGTCGACCAATAGTTACCTTCGGCAATATCTGTGAACGAAACCCCAGTACGAAAGCCTGTAACGGGAAGGAATACGCAACCAGCATTCTCCAATGTGTTCCATTGGGCGGCAGAGATAACGTTGGAATCGTAATCCGCACCTTGATAGTTGGGATTGTTCAAAGTATATGTGGAACTTTTCCAGCTGTCGGGGACAAGGATAAGTCCTGGCACCCCGTTCATAGTAGCCTTGGCATAACGTATGCCTGAGGTGGTACTACGATTATTTATCAAATAATCCCATTCATTTGTTGTCAAGGTACGCCATGTACGCGGTGCATCAGTGGTTCGAGTTTGGGGGTTGTAGATGGCATTGTAAACGCCCCAGTCGTAGTTTGTGCCAGAAATATGAATATTCACCATATTTATGGAAGGACTATAGCCAAAATAATTATAGGTGGTGTTTACTATGGAACTACTCGAAGAGTATGGATAGTAATTAAGGCTGTATGCATCATCAGGATCGTTATACCCGCTTGTTCCCCAACCGAACAAGTCTATCCAGCCAGAGTAGGAAGAGGATATATATTTGTTGTTGACTCCAATAGTGTCCCATTGGTTGGGTGCAAAACGCCATGTGCCTGCGGCGGTGCCGTCTACAGTAACATGGGTAGTGGCTGTGCTGCCGCCGTTCTTGGCACTCCACTGCAGATTACCGGGTGAGAAAAGCACACGGGTGCTTGCAGAAACTGAAAATGAGGCACTTTCTGTGGAAACCGTAATCTGGTTACCATAGGCGGTGCCGGCGGTATTTGAAGCGTAAGCACGCACATAATAGGTGGTACTATGGGTCAATCCCGTAAGGTTACTTGTAAAACTACCTGTGCCGCTACACCTCCGCAATGCTCCAACCAAATTGATGAAAGAAATCGGCTATGGCAAGGATTATAAATATGCTCACGACTTTGAACACAATTTTGTCAATCAAGAGTTTCTGCCTAAAGAAATTGCTGGACACCAATTTTATAATCCAAATGATAATGCTCGCGAAAATGACATTCGTAAACGCCTTAAAAGTCTTTGGAAAGATAAATATGGCTACTAATATTTATCGCTGCTTTACATTCAATGTTTCTATGCTTTGGGGTGAATTTACTGCACAAGAATTATTGTAAAAATAGGTCTATTGATAAAAAATATGCTATTTTTACATTTTGCCAAATATGTATTGTATTTAAGCATAGACAATAAGATTCTTTTCGTACACCCTCATAAAATAATTTTTATCTATTCAGATTTCGCACAATTAAATTTTTCAGATATTTTTGATAATATATTCTCAATATAGCGATTATATATTAGCCATATTGGTTTAGTTAAAAATATACGTATTTGATCTACTCCAACAGCTACAATAAAGAATCCAACCGATATTCCTATCCACAAAGTCAATTGAGTAATTGGAGTGAACTTATGCGAATATGGGCTGATAAATTCATACTTGACAACACCTGCATTAAGCATATAAACTCCTAACATTGAGGCTGCAATGTAATTAACGAAACGATTTTTGAAATGCCATGACATCATAAATAAAAAGAAAAATATTGCAGTTAGCAATAGGAATAAATTATTATATGCAAAAGCATTCCAATGAGGAACCTTAATATGATACGCTGAAAGCATGGAACAGATGCCCCATAAAAGTCCATACACACAATATATTGAGAACCAACGCCAACGATTTTTATTTATTATTTCTATGGTAATATACTTATGCAGATAACCACCTATTATATACAAATAAATAAAGTTTGCTAATGAGAATCCATAGGAGTTTATTAACCCCCTACTCCAAAAATCTCCAAAGTACACATTTGCAATAGATAGAAGAAGAAGAACATATTCATATTGCGCCTTATTCATATTTTTAATTGCTATGTTCAGCATTGGAGCCATGAGAAATAAGCCAAGATAACAATCCATAAACCACAGATGAAGAAAACCATAACCAAAAGGAAAAATTGTATGCATGACAATATCATGAAGAGAATATGGCAACATAAAACCATCTCCCTGTATAAATCCTCTTGCAATATCCAGAAAAGGATGTAACAGATTATAGAAAGCATAGATAAGATAGAGATTGACAAAACTTCGCCATTTTGGTTTGATGCCATACCAGCCAGAAATGAGCACGAAACAATTTACCCCAATATACAAAAATGCATGAATAAATAGCAAGAGATGACTATCCCAGCCTTTGTCAATAATATCTAATGGTAATACTTCAGGATACAATGCATGTACACAAAAATGGTGTAATAGTATGATGAAAATACAAATAATACGGAGTAATTCTGCATTTGATTCTCGACCTAATCGATTATTCATATTTCTGCATTGTTTGATTTCCTTTTTCATATATTTTGTTCTTATCTTAAATGATACCCCTCGAAAGACACAAAAAAAAGCCCATTTCCTTTCTTGTTATATACATAGAAAAGAAATGATAAAAACAACAAAAATAAGACAAGCAAGCAACCGTTGGCAGAAAAAACATTTTTTCTGCCAGTAAAAAATGTATATAGGATTATATTAGAGAGAGAGTGTGAGAGAGAGAAGTAATCAAGCACTTACGTTTTCCAAGGGCGAAAAACGGCATGTTCTTCGCAAAAAATACAAGGCTGTTCCCTCCAAAAAATCTCATTTTTTCTATCTTGTTTTTCTTTGTTTTTATCTTCCGCTCTACAACTGCAAAATAATATTGCAAAGATAACACTTTTTTGCATTGGTTTTATCTTTTTATTCGATTCTTGTTTATCATTTTCATAAAACATTTATTTTTAAATAATTACAAACAATTTACGAATCTATTTTTTATAGTGAAAACAAAAAGGAGTAAACACAACAAAAAGCAAACTTTCGATTACCCTTTTTAAACAATATTAAATACCTTATTTACAACATATTTATCAAATTCTATTATTGTCTTTGCATAAAAAAATCGACAAAAATGATTTTTGTATTAAAAAAAATGCTACTTTTGCAAATCAAAACAAGCGGAAGTAGCTCAGTTGGTAGAGCACAACCTTGCCAAGGTTGGGGTCGCGAGTTCGAGTCTCGTTTTCCGCTCTCTTTTTATTCAATCATAAACATGTTGATATGATTGTTTTTCCTTCTTGTAAAATCAATTTAGGACTTAACATTGTTGCTAAACGCAATGATGGTTTTCACAATATAGAAACGTGTTTTTTCCCTATTACAAGTTTATCCGATGTTTTGGAAATTGTTCCTAACAAACATTTTGCATTTTTTCAAACAGGCATTCCTATTCAGGGTAATGAGGATAACAATTTGGTGGTAAAAGCATTTAAATTGTTTCAACAGCACACCCATTGTGGCAATGTAAATATAAGTCTACACAAATGTATTCCCACCGGAGCCGGACTTGGTGGTGGCAGTGCAGATGCGACATTCACTCTTTTGCTGCTCAACGATTTGTTTAAAACCCACTTATCAGTCGCCCAATTAGTCGTCATGGCATCTCAACTGGGTAGCGATTGTGCTTTTTTCATTCAAAACCAACCGTCAATAGGCAAAGGCCTTGGCAACGAACTTAACCCGATAACAATACCGCAACTGCAAAATTGTTATATTATGTTAGTCAAACCCAATCTGTTTATATCCACCGCTGATGCCTACAACAATTGCCGTCCCCAACAACCGACAATATCTATTGCCGAAATACTTGCCTTGCCTATAGAACAATGGAAAAATTTATTAATAAACGATTTTGAAAAAACGCTTTTTCCTCTTTATCCCCAATTGGAAGAAGTAAAAAATATTTTTTATCACCACGGAGCCGTTTATGCGTCCTTATCAGGTAGCGGAGCTACTGTTTTTGGCATTTTTCGACAAACCCCGCCAAATATAAATTGGGAGAAAGACTATTTTGTCGCCTCCTCCCAAATTTCTGTTTTATAATCACTTGTTTCTATAAATGTTCTACATACCATTGACAGGCTTTTTCCAAGCCTTCTTTTATTTTATATTGTGGACAATAGCCCAACAAACGTTCTGCTTTTTCTATGGAAGCCAAAGAATGAGGTATATCACCGGCACGATTGGGACCATACTGAAACGATATATCCGCAATTTTAGGATTATACTTAGACAAAATCTCTTTTAAATGCGATGCCAACTGATTCAATGTAGTCGTTTCCCCGCAAGCCACATTATAAATGGTATTCAAGGCTTCTTTATTTTCTGTTGTTGCCGCTAAATTGTTCATCTGCACGACATTTTCTATAAAAGTAAAATCTCGGGAATACTCTCCATCTCCATTTATTTTGGGAGAACGCAAATTCAACAATTCTTTGACAAAAATAGGGATAACGGCAGCATATGTACTTTCTGTATCTTGCTTATAACCAAATACATTAAAATATCGCAGGCCAATATAATCCAATCCGTACAAATCATGAAAAAGTTTGGCATACAATTCATTCACATATTTTGTTACCGCGTATGGTGAAAGTGGTTTTCCGATATTTTCTTCCACTTTGGGCAATGTTTTTGAATCTCCATAAGTCGAAGAGCTGCAAGCCGAAATAAATCTTTTCACGCCAGCATCTCGAGCGGCCACCAACATATTCAATTGTCCGCCTATATTGACAGCATTTGTTGTTATGGGGTCGTCTATAGAGCGGGAAACCGACCCTAATGCCGCCTGATGAAAAACAATATCAGCCCCTTTGCAAGCCTCTCTGCATTGCTCTAAATTACGAATATCCGCCAAAAAAAACTGGAAATTGGATAATGTTTCCAAGGGGGCTATATTCTCTCTCTTCCCCGTGGAAAGATTATCCATACACACAACAAAATTATCGTGTTGAACAAAAAAATCACAAAGATTAGACCCGATAAATCCGGCTCCTCCTGTTATAACAATCCTTTTATTGGTCAAAATTTTCATACCTTTTATTTCCAAATTATCCTAAATAATGTTTCACAAACAATACGCACATCATATCGCAAAGAGATATGTGCAATATATTCAAAATTCAGACTTAGTTTTTCTTGCATAATTTTTTCAATATAAGTTTGTTCTGGATTTTCTGCTTGTGCCAGAATCTCGTTTTCATCAATATAAGCAATTGAGGCTATATCGGTCAAACCGGGACGGACAAGCAAAACATTCCGTTGTTGTTCGGTATAATAATTCACATATTTCCGCACTTCGGGTCTTGGACCTACAATGCTCATTTCCCCTTTCAAAACATTCAGCAATTGTGGCAATTCATCTGCTTTTGTTTTGCGTAGGTAATAACCTATTTTGGTAATTCTGTTATCATGATTACCGACGGTAAGCAAACCGCTTTTGTCTGCATTTTCTTTCATGGTTCTAAATTTCAACAAGTAAAAATCCTTATTGTCTTTTCCAACACGTATTTGCCGATAAAATATTCTTCCTTTTGAGGTAGTCTTTATCAAAATGGCTATAATAAACAAAATAGGAGCAAGGAACAACAATCCTGCTAAGGAAAATAAAATATCGAAAAAACGTTTAAAAAAATGTTTGTACATCAATAAGTTTCCTCCTCGTCTTCTGAATTTAAGATAGCGCCGCCACTCTGAACTTCTTGTTCCCAATTGGGGAATTGCAGTTCTCCCTTAACCGTTGAATGTAAAAGACGGTAATTTTTGGATACTTTATCAGGATTATAAAATACAAAATACACATTCACTTGCCCATTGGGAACGTTATAATAACGCCAAATTTCATAGGGATACCTTGTTCCATCAAAATTATGGGGTTCTATCTCTGCCGGTGGACCATATTTCAAATAACAAACTCCCCTATCTGTTTTATAGCCTTTAAAACGTAATGTGGAATAATTGTAATTCACTTGTAATACCCTATTGTAATATTCTGCCCATGCCGCTTGTGGATCTTCAGGATTTCGTGTATTCCAAAAACGATAGAAAAAATTCAAACCGTCTTCATATTGTTCTTCCGATTTAAACTTATCAATAAAAGCCCTTTCTTGTTCATTGGCAATTACATGCATATAATCCAAATAGCGTTTTAAGGTATCAAATGGAACATTTTCCACCGATTGTGTTTGAACTTGCATTACAGAAGGATTGCTCCGTTGAAAAAACAATGAAGAATAGGCATAAATAATATTTTGTGTATCCTTAATTTCTATCTTTAACAAATAATTACCTGATGGTAAATCCGATATATCAAAAGTATTCATCAACAAGGCATTTTGCAATGTTTTCATGGTCTTTGTGCTATGATATTCTTTGGGCAAGACCTCCAATTGATTGCTTGGAACAATAGCAATATCGGCGACAAAATCCATATTTTCACCTATAATATTTGTATGATAAACTTCCGTCCAAAAAGATAATGAATTGACATATTCAGGATAAAAATTAGAAAAATAAGGAAAATATTCCCAACCATGTTTGCTATAATACGAAGGCGAAGTCGATGGTTCAAACTCCGATAGCAATTGTATAGACGAAAGAGCAACAATATTATTATTAAATACCATATCAACCGCTTGGCTGTGTTTGATGATATTATTCGCCGTATCATTGGCATCTGCAACCTTGAGTTTCAACACATATTTATCTTTAGGCAGGGGCAATCGCAACAAATGATAGGTATTGCTTTTGTTTGCTACAATAGTATCGGCATAAACTTCTGTTGTAAAATGTCTTTGAAAGAAGAAATGACGACTTCCATCTGTTTGTGATTGAAAATCAATATCCACAATAGCTTCTCCTTGATATTGTCCATTTGCTATAGCAACATAAGACATGGTTTTGCCTAAAAATAAAAATTGCAATTCGGCATATGCAGAATCTGTCGTATATTCAAAACTCAAACAATTAAAATTCAGTTTCATAGGCTGTGCCAACAATGTTGAGACCAAGCCTATAAAAACAACACATATTTTTAGGTATCGCATAGTGAAATTTTTAGACATAAATTTATCGGTATCAAATCATATTTGTAAATACAAAAGTACAATTTTTTTATGAGTATAATAATAGGAAGTTTATTATTTTTCATGAAAAATAAATAAGGCTATTTTAAATAAAAAAAAGCGTGTTTAACACACGCTTTTTTTATTGTTTAGGCATCACCTTTGGTTCTACCAAGATTTAGGGGCAAAGCTCTTGGGTCGTCATAATCTTGAATCTGTCCGTGCATACTTTCGTAACGCTTGATATTTTCATCTAAAGCAAGCAACAATCTTTTTGCATGCTGAGGAGTTAAGATTACTCTTGATTTAACTTTACCTTTGGTTACTCCCGGCATCAATGCAACGAAATCCACAATAAATTCCGAATGCGAATGCGTTATTATTGCCAAATTGGCATAAACACCATCAGCAACATCTTCACCTAAAGTAATGTCAATTTTTTGCCCTTTGTTATCTTCGTCTGCCATAATTATTTTTGTTTAGATGCCATCAAATTTGCATATTCTTCTGCAGAACCCACTATAATATTATTATAATCTTTCAAGCCTGTTCCACATGGAATAAGTTTACCTACTATAACATTTTCTTTCAACCCTTCCAAATCATCAATTTTAGCATTGATAGCGGCTTCTGTCAATACTTTTGTTGTTTCTTGGAATGAAGCGG
This sequence comes from uncultured Bacteroidales bacterium, assembly GCA_905233585.1. Lineage (GTDB taxonomy): Bacteria > Bacteroidota > Bacteroidia > Bacteroidales > WCHB1-69 > UBA1205. Next base: position 72,890 of record CAJOFD010000004.1, on the reverse strand, counting down.
CAGAAATGAAACTGCGTGTTTGTAACGATGCTCTTGTTATACCTTGAAGCACTTGTTTCCCCGTTGCAGGCGAAGCGTCTCTTACTTCCATCAATTGTTTGTCTTGACGTTTAAGAGCAGAATTTTCTTCTTTTACTTCTCTGGCTGTCAAAATCTGACCTTTTTGATAACGTGTTGAATCTCCAGTTTCGACAACGACTTTCTTATCCCAAATTTCGTCATTTTCTTCATGGAAATCAACTTTATTAATCAATTCTCCTTCAAGGAAACGAGTATCACCTGGATCTTCTATTTCCACTTTTCTCATCATTTGGCGAACAATTACCTCAAAGTGTTTGTCATTGATTTTCACACCTTGCAAACGATAAACCTCTTGAATTTCATTTACAATATATTCTTGAACTTTCATAGGTCCGCCGATAGCCAAAATATCTGCAGGAGTCAAAGAACCCTCCGACAATGGGGTACCGGCTCTAACAAAGTCATTTTCTTGTGCCAAAATTTGTTTGGAAGTAGAGATAAGGTATCTCTTTTCTTCTCCTGTTTTGGAGGTGATAATAACTTCACGATTACCTCTCTTCAATTTTTTGCTGAACGAAACAACACCGTCAATTTCAGCAACAACAGCAGGATTAGAAGGATTTCTGGCTTCAAACAATTCGGTTACACGTGGCAAACCACCAGTAATATCGCCTGTTTTTCCAAATGTTCTTGGTATTTTTACCAAGATACCACCAGCTTCTACCATATCACCATCATTTACTTCCAAACGAGCACCAACAGGAATATCGTATTCTTTTAATACATCTCCGTTTTTATCAACAATTCTCATTGATGGGCTCTTGGTTTTTTGACGACTTTCCATAATAATCTTAGAAGTCATACCCGTTTGTTCGTCGGTTTCGGTTCTATAGGTAACCGCTTCTATAATATCATTGAAAACAACCTGTCCTGAAACTTCAGAAATAATCAATGCGTTAAATGCTTCCCACGCAGCAATTACACTTCCTTTTTTCACATAATCGCCTTCTTTGAAATACAAGAATGAGCCATAAGGAATGTTGGCCGTCATCAAGATCAATCCAGTCTTATCCACAATTTTCATTTCAGCGGAACGACCGATTACTCTATCGCAATTTATAGTTTCACCTGTATCTTTATCTTCAGCAACAACAGCAACTGTTCTCAATTCATCAAATTCGATTTGACCATCAACTTTTGCTTTTACATCTGCCTGAACACTCAAGTTACCTGCAACACCACCCACGTGGAATGTTCTCAATGTTAACTGTGTACCAGGTTCACCAATTGATTGAGCGGCAATAACACCAACAGCCTCACCTTTTTGAACCATTTTTGAAGTTGCCAAGTTTCGACCATAACATTTTGCACAAACACCATGTTTGGATTCACAGGTAAGTACGGAACGTATTTCCAATTCTTCCACGCCTGCATCTTCGATTTGTTTTGCAATTTCTTCGGTCAATTCTTCACCTTCTTTAACAATGAGTTCACCTGTTTCCGGATGATAAACATCATGCAAGGTAGTACGTCCAAGAATTCTATCGTACAAGGATTCAACCACTTCATCATTTTTCTTTAATGCAGTAACCAATAGACCTCTCAATGTACCACAATCTTCATCTGTAATAACTACATCATGAGCCACATCAACCAAACGTCTTGTCAAATAACCTGCATCGGCAGTCTTCAAAGCGGTATCGGCCAAACCTTTACGAGCACCGTGTGTAGAAATAAAGTATTCCAACACTGACAAACCCTCTTTAAAGTTAGAAAGAATGGGGTTTTCAATAATTTCACCACCAGAAACACCTGCTTTGGTTGGTTTTGCCATCAAACCACGCATACCTGATAACTGACGAATCTGTTCTTGAGAACCACGGGCACCAGAATCCAACATCATATATACTGAATTGAATCCTTGTCTGTCTTTAGATAATTTATCTAACAAAATCCGACTCAATTTAGCATTTGTATGTGTCCAAATATCAATTACTTTATTGTATCTTTCGGTGTCAGTAATCAAACCGCCATGATAATGCATCGTAACTTCATCTACTTGGTCGTTAGCCTCTTTTATCAAATTGGCTTTTTCTTCAGGGATAATAACATCACCCAAATTAAAAGACAAACCGCCTTTAAATGCCATCAAATATCCCAAGTCTTTTATATCATCAAGGAATTTGGCAGTTTTTGCAGTCCCTGTCTTTTTCAAAACTTCACCGATAATATTTCTTAATGCTTTTTTGGTCAATAATTCATTAATAAAACCAAATTCATCAGGCACTACTCTATTGAACAAAACTCTACCGACTGTTGTTTCTATCAACTGCATTTTGCCGTCTCCGTCTTTATTTACACGACATTTGATAACAGCATTGGTATGCACTTTGTTTTCAGCATGTGCCATTACAACTTCTTCTTGAGAATAAAATACCATACCTTCTCCCTTCACTTTCATTGTTTCAGTAGAACGCAAAGGTTTGGTAATGTAATACAACCCAAGTACCATATCTTGAGAAGGCACTGTAACAGGAGCACCGTTAGCTGGATTTAATATATTATGAGAAGCCAACATCAACATTTGTGCTTCCAATATAGCAGCATTGCCAAGAGGAACGTGTACAGCCATTTGGTCACCATCAAAGTCGGCATTGAAAGCGGTACAACACAAGGGGTGCAATCTAATAGCTTTACCCTCAACCAACTTAGGTTGGAATGCTTGAATACCAAGACGGTGCAAGGTCGGAGCACGGTTTAACAAAACTGGATGACCTTTTAATATATTTTCCAGAATATCCCAAACAACAGGATCTTTTCTATCAACTATTTTCTTGGCCGATTTTACCGTTTTCACAATACCTCTCTCCAATAACTTTCTGATTATAAATGGTTTGAATAATTCAGAAGCCATTTCTTTTGGCAAACCACATTCGTTTAATTTTAAATCAGGACCTACAACAATTACAGAACGACCTGAATAATCCACACGTTTACCTAATAAGTTTTGACGGAAACGACCTTGTTTACCTTTTAAACTATCAGACAATGATTTCAACGGGCGAGCCTCTGATTTAAATACTGATTTCTTTGAATTATCAAACAATGAATCAACAGCCTCTTGCAACATACGTTTTTCATTACGCATAATTACATCAGGAGCCTTGATTTCAATCAAACGTTTTAGCCGATTATTTCTAATAATAACCCTACGATACAATTCATTTAAATCTGATGTAGCAAAACGTCCACCATCTAATGGTACCAAGGGTCTTAATTCTGGTGGAATAACCGGAATAACTTTAACAATCATCCATTCCGGTTTATTTTCCATACGTTTGCGACTGTCTCTAAATGATTCAAAAACATGCAAACGTTTTAAAATTTCATGTTTACGTTGTTGAGATGTCTCTTTATTTGCTTTATCTCTTAATTCGTAAGATTCTTTGTCTATATCTATTTGGCAAATCAAATCTTGAATGGCTTCTGCCCCCATTTTGGCAATAAATTTATTGGGGTCAGAATCTTCCAACAATTGATTTTCTTTTGGAAGTTTGTCCAAATAGTCCATATATTCTTCTTCTTGAAGCAAATCCAAACGAGATGCCCCCAATTCAGCTGCTGCTCCCGGTTGAATAACCACATATCTTTCATAATAAATGATTGCTTCTAATGCTTTTGAAGGCAAACCGACAAACAAGCCCAAACGATTAGGCAAAGATTTGAAAAACCAAATATGGGCAACAGGTATTACCAATTGAATATGTCCCATACGTTCTCTACGTACTTTCCTTTCTGTTACCTCTACACCACAATGATCGCAAATAACACCTTTATAACGAATCCGTTTGTATTTTCCGCAATGACATTCCCAATCTTTTATCGGACCAAATATTCTTTCACAGAACAAACCATCACGTTCTGATTTATAGGTACGATAATTAATGGTTTCAGGCTTAGTTACTTCTCCTTTGGATCGTTCTAATATCAGTTCAGGTGAAGCCAAACTTATCGTAATTTTTGAAAAATCTTTTCGTACATTATTATCTTTTCTGAAAGCCATGATTCTCTTGTATAAACAAATTCAAAATTATATTAACTACTCTGTATTAGTCAAATGTTAATTCTAAACATAAACTACGTAATTCATTTACTAATACATTGAACGACTCTGGTAAACCTGGGGTTGGTGCAACTTCACCTTTCACAATTGCTTCATAGGTTTTTGCACGTCCATTCACATCATCAGATTTTATGGTCAATATTTCACGAAGAATATTGGCAGCACCAAATGCTTCTAATGCCCAAACCTCCATTTCTCCAAAACGTTGTCCACCAAATTGAGCCTTACCACCTAATGGTTGTTGTGTTATCAAAGAATACGGTCCAATTGAACGGGCATGCATCTTATCATCAACCATATGATGCAATTTCAACATGTATATATAACCAACTGTTACAGGTTGTTCAAATCTATCACCAGTACCACCATCGTATAAATATACACTACCATTTTCAGGCAAATTTGCTTCTTTTAAATAACGATTAACATCATCAATAGTAGCACCATCAAAAATTGGGGTAGCAAACTTTTTGTCCAATATTTTACCTGCCCAACCCAATATGGTTTCATATATCTGCCCAATATTCATACGAGAAGGCACACCTAGAGGGTTCAATACAATATCCATCGGAGTTCCATCTTCCATAAATGGCATATCTTCTTCTCTTACAATTTTAGCAACAATACCTTTGTTACCATGACGACCTGCCATTTTATCACCTACACGCAATTTACGTTTGCTAACCAAATAAACTTTTGCCATTTGAACAATGCCAGATGGAAGTTCATCACCAACGGTAATCGCAAATTTCTTACGTGTTGTTACGGCTACCAATTCACGATATTTTTCACTATAATTGCGAACGACACGCTCTACCAAAGCATTTACTTTGTTATCAGTTGTCCATTTTGTCAAATTCACACAATTATAATCTATGGCTGATAATGCTTTTTGTGAAAATTTCGGTCCTCTTGGTATCAATATGTTACCCATATTGTCTTGAACGCCATGTGATAATTTACCTTCAAGTATTTTATATAATTTCTGTACCAATTTGTCTTTCAATGCATCTGCATCTTTTTCAAATTGATTTTCTACATCTTTAACGGTTTCTTTCTCCTTGATTTTGCCTTTTCTTGTTTTCATTTTCATAATACGTGAAAACAATCTATTGTCCAAAACCACGCCTTCTGTTGATGGTGGTGCTTTTAATGAAGCATCTTTCACATCACCAGCTTTGTCTCCGAATATCGCTCTAAGCAATTTTTCTTCCGGTGTCGGATAAGATTCGCCTTTAGGTGTAATTTTTCCGATAAGAATATCACCTTCTTTAATATGAGTACCAACGCAGACCAATCCGTTTTCATCAAGATTTTTGGTTGCATCTAAACCGACATTAGGAATATCGTTTGTAAGTTCTTCAGCACCGCGTTTGGTTTCCCTTACTTCCAAAGTATATTCATCTACATGAATAGAAGTAAACCAATCCTCTTTTACTACTTTTTCGGAAATTACAATAGCATCTTCAAAATTATACCCTTTCCAAGGCATAAACGCAACTTTAAGATTACGTCCTAATGCCAATTCACCATCTTTAGTAGCATAACCTTCTGTCAAAATCTGACCTTTGGTAACCCGTTGCCCTCTACGTACAATCGGTTGAATATTAATAGAGGTACTTTGGTTGGTTCTTTGATGTTTTATCAGATGATAAGTTTTCAAATTATTATCGAAACTTACCAAATCATCAACTTCCGTTCTATCATATTTTATTCTTATTTGTGTTGCATCAACATAATCAACTTCACCTTCTCCTTCTGCATATATTTGAGAACGAGAACAACGAGCAACACTTTCTTCTATACCAGTTCCAACAATTGGAGCCTCGGGTTTCAACAATGGCACCGCTTGACGCATCATGTTTGACCCCATCAAAGCACGGTTTGCGTCATCGTGTTCCAAAAAAGGAATCAAAGAAGCAGCAATTGATGCAATTTGGTTTGGAGCAACATCAACGGCATCTAATTGGTCTGGTGCGACAATAGGATAATCAGCGGTTCTACGTGCCTTGATTCTATCCGTTTTAAATTCACCTGTTTTTTTGTCATATGGTGTTGTTGCTTGTGCAATGGTTAAGTTTTCTTCTTCTTCTGCCCCCATATATACCAATGGTTCATTCAAAGCAACTTTTCCATCAACAACTCTTCGATATGGTGTTTCTATAAATCCTAAATTATTGATTTTTGCATATACACACAATGATGAAATCAAACCAATATTAGGACCTTCAGGAGTTTCAATTGTACATAAACGTCCATAGTGCGTATAATGAACGTCTCGAACTTCAAAACCTGCCCTATCCCTTGACAAACCACCTTGACCTAATGCAGAAATTCTTCGCTTGTGAGTAACTTCTGCCAAAGGATTGGTTTGGTCCATAAATTGAGAAAGTTGGTTGGTGCCAAAAAATGAATTGATAACTGATGCTAATGTTTTTGCATTTATCAAATCTATTGGCGTAAACAATTCATTATCACGAACATTCATTCTATCTTTGATAGTTCGTGTCATTCTCATCAAACCAATACCAAATTGAGATGATAATTGTTCTCCAACGGTTCTAATTCTTCTGTTGCTCAAGTGGTCAATATCATCAACTTCTGCTTTAGAATTGATTAATTCAACCAAATGCTTGATAATAGAAATAATATCCTCTTTAGTAAGTACTCTTACATCAGGAGGAATGTTCAAATTCAGTTTTTTATTAATACGATAACGACCAACTTCTCCTAAATCGTATCGTTTATCAGAAAAGAACAATTTATCCAATGCTTGACGAGCAGTTTCTTCATCAGGTGGATTGGTGCTACGCAACTGGATATAAATATATTCAATTGCTTCTTTTTCTGAATTTGAAGGATCTTTTTGTAAAGTATTAAATATAATAGAATAATCAATTTGACTTGGATCATCTTTGTGTATCAATATGGTTTTAATACCATTGTCCACAATCAAATTAATATGTTTTTCTTCCAAAATTTCTTCCCGTTCAATTAAAACTTCGATACGAGGAATTGTTACCACTTCACCAGTTTCTTCATCAACAAAATCTTCGTTCCAAGTTCTAACGACTCTTGCTGCCAATTTGGAACCCAAATATTTTCTCAAATTGGTTTTATTGGCCTTAATTTCATTGGCCATATCAAAAATAGTCAAAATATCTTTATCGGTTTCATATCCGATAGCACGCAATAAAGTCGTTACGGGTAATTTTTTCTTTCTGTCAATGTAAGCATACATAACATTAGAAATATCTGTTGTAAATTCTATCCACGAACCTTTAAAAGGAATAATTCGAGCAGAATACAACTGTGTTCCATTGGTATGATATGAGGTACCAAAGAATACACCAGGAGAACGATGCAATTGGGAAACAACTACACGTTCAGCACCATTAATAATAAAAGTTCCCTTGGGAGTCATATATGGAACCAATCCCAAATAAACTTCTTGAATAATGGTTTCGAAATCCTCGTGTTCAACATCTGTACAATATAGACGCAATTTTGCTTTAAGAGGTACACTATAGGTCAAACCTCTTTCAATACATTCCTCTATAGAATAACGAGGTGCATCTACAAAATAATCCATAAATTCCAATACAAAACTATTTCTTGTATCAGAAATTGGAAAATTTTCCATGAATACCTTGTGGAGTCCTTCTTGACATCTCAATTCAGGATTAGTATCCACTTGAAAAAAGTCCCTAAAAGATTTTAATTGTATATCTAAAAAATCGGGACATTCTACTGAATCTACAGTAGCAAAACTTATTCGTTTGTTATTTTTAACCAAAGCTTTAGGTTTTAAAATGTTTTTGAAAAAAATTTAAGAACGTCGTTTGTTTGTAAAAACACGCATAAGACTCCCTATAAAAATAGAGAATCTTATGCGTAAAAATAGCGTTATGTTATTTTATTTCAACGCTAGCACCAGCTTCTTCCAAAGATTTTTTCAAGCCTTCAGCTTCTTCTTTAGAAACGCCTTCTTTAACAGCTTTAGGAGCTGAATCCACTAATTCTTTAGCTTCTTTCAAACCAAGACTAGTTAATTCTTTTACCAATTTAACAACTGCCAATTTTTGAGCACCAGCTTCTTTCAAAATTACATCAAAAGATGTTTTTTCTTCAGCTGCTTCGGCTGCACCGCCAGCGGCTGGACCTGCTGCTACTGCTACGGCTGCAGCGGCTGGTTCAATACCATATTCATCTTTCAATATTTGAGCTAACTCATTAACTTCTTTTACGGTTAAGTTAACCAATTGTTCTGCAAATGATTTCAAATCTGCCATTTTATTTACTTTTTTTAATGTTATACAATTATTTAATTATTTTTTTCTGAGAGTGTTTTTACTATACCAGACAACTTATTGCCACCCGATTGCAATGCTGAAACAACATTTTTAGCAGGTGATTGCAATAGAGTAATAATATCGCCGATAAGTTCTTCTCTCGATTTTAGACTACTTAAGAAGTCCACTTGATCTCCTACATACACACATTGATCAATATGTGCTGCTTTAATTGCAGGAATAGGATTTTTTCCACGGAAAGTCTTAATGATGCGAGCCGGAAGATTTCCCGTTTCAGACACCATAATTGCAGAAGTTCCGTGCAACACGGGATACAATTCCGAATAATCAGTATCTAACTGTTCCAAAGCTTTTTTCAAGAAAGTGTTTTTTACCATTTTCAAACGCACACCTTTCTTAAAACAGAGTTTTCTCAACTCATTACTCTTTTCAACAGTCAAACCCGAAATATCAGCTACATAAACCGTGTTGTAACTAGAGATGATATTTGCAATCTCTTCGATAATAATCGCTTTATTTTCTTTTCTCATAACTAACTACAATTTTTATAATGTAACTGATTTTGGATCAATTTGTACAGCCGCACTCATTGTACTAGACATATAAATGCTTTTAATGTAAGTTCCCTTTGCTGCAGTTGGTTTCAATTTGATAATGGTTTGAATCACTTCTCTTGCATTATCAAGAATAGCCTCTTTTGAAAAAGACATTCTTGCAACAGAGGTATGAATAATACCATATTTATCTACTTTGAAATCTATTTTACCCGCTTTAACTTCATTTACAGCCTTACCTATTTCCATGGTAACGGTACCAGTTTTAGGGTTAGGCATTAAGCCACGCGGTCCTAAAATTTTTCCTAATGCACCAATTTTAGGCATTACACTTGGCATTGTGATGATTACATCAACATCGGTCCAACCTTCTTTAATTTTTTGGATGTAATCGTCTAAACCAACATATTCGGCTCCCGCTGCTTTAGCTTCTTCTTCTTTATCAGGAGTAACTAATGCTAAAACTCGCACAACTTTACCTGTGCCATGCGGTAATGTTACAATACCTCTTACCATTTGATTGGCTTTTCGTGGATCTACGCCTAAACGTACATCAATATCAATAGAAGCATCAAATTTTGTAAAGGTAATGTCTTTTACTACTTGAACTGCATCAGAGAGAGAATAAATTTGACGAAGGTCATGTTTTGCTTCTGCCTCTTTGCGTTTTTTCGATACTTTTGCCATTTTTTGATTCTTTTTTTAATTTAAACGACTATTTTTCAAATGGATTAGGTCCACTAACCGTTACACCCATACTGCGTGCTGTTCCTGCCACCATTCTCATTGCGGCTTCTACTTCAAAGCAATTCATATCCACCATTTTACCCTCGGCTATTTGGCGAACTTGATCCCAAGTAATAGATGCTACTTTTGTTCTGTTTGGTTCAGAGGAACCTTTTTTGGCTTTGGACATTTCCATAATTTGAACAGCAACAGGCGGCGTCTTAACAATAAAATCGAAAGACTTGTCAGAGTACACGGTAATAATTACCGGAATAACCTTACCTGCCATTTCCGGAACTTGCGTACGAGCATTGAATTGCTTGCAGAATTCCATGATATTCACGCCTTTTGCACCCAATGCAGGTCCGACAGGAGGAGATGGATTTGCAGCACCGCCCTTAATCTGTAATTTAATAAGTCCTGCTACTTCTTTTGCCATTTTTTTATTGATTAAAAAATTAATTATTAACTGATCTTTTCAATAATTTTAAGAACTTAAGACTCTTTGGCTACTTGATAAAAACTCAATTCCAAAGGGGCTTTTCTACCAAAAATTTTCACCGTAACTTTCAGTTTTTTCTTTTCGTTGTTGACTTCTTCAATCACTCCGGTAAAACTATTAAAAGGACCATCGGTAACTACAATAGATTCACCAACCATAAACGTGCCGACAACTTCTTCCTCGTTTTCAATAAGTTCATCAACCTTACCTAACAAACGCATCACTTCTGTCTGACGTAATGGTTCTGGATCATTATTGCCTAAAAAACCTAAAACCCCAGGAGTTTGTCTAAGCAAATGCTTTACTTCTCCTTGAGTTAAATCGGCTTCCACAAATACATAACCCGGATAGAAAATTTTTTCTTTCGTAACTTTTTTACCATTACGAATCTGAAAAACTTTTTCTATTGGTATAAGTACTTGCGACACAAAAGCCTGAAGGCCAGAAGCTACCACCTCACTTTCGATATGAAGTTTCACTTTCCTTTCTTGCTGCGTAACGGTCCGTAACACATACCAACGTAAATTGCTGTTTGTTTCGCTCATACTATCCATTTAAATTACCTTTTTTATTATTAACATCTCATATAAGAAAAACTTATGGAAGCAAGATGTTATTATTTCTACAATATATTCTTTCTTTTATTGAACCCCATACAAAAAACCTAACAAACCTTTCCAAATGAAAGATCCAAACGAAATATGTTGCACTCCAAAAAGAAAGTCCATTAAGAATACGATTAATGCAATAATCAACGATGCGACAAAAACAACCACCGTACTATTTTGCAGTTCTGCCCATGTCGGCCAAGATACCTTATGCATCAATTCATCGTAAGATTCTCGTATGTAATTACCTATTTTCATATAATAATTATTATTATTTACAGCAGGAGCAGTAAGATTCGAACTCACATCAAAGGTTTTGGAGACCTCTATTCTACCCTTGAACTATGCTCCTAAAAAAGAGACTCAAAAGAGTCTCTTTTTTATCTTATTAACAATTAAATCACTAATCTAATATTTCAGTTACCTGACCAGCACCAACAGTTCTACCACCTTCACGGATAGCAAAACGTAGATTAAGATTCAATGCGATTTCAGCAATCAAATTAACTTCGATTGTCAAGTTATCGCCTGGCATAACCATTTCTACGCCTTCTGGTAAAGTAATTTCACCTGTTACATCAGTTGTTCTGAAATAGAATTGAGGACGATATTTATTATGGAATGGAGTATGACGTCCACCTTCTTCTTTTTTCAAAACATAAACTTCAGCTTTGAAATGTTTGTGAGGTTTGATGGAACCTGGTTTTGCGATAACCATACCACGACGGATTTCATCTTTGTCAATACCACGCAATAACAAACCAGCATTATCACCTGCTTCACCTTCGTCCAATATTTTACGGAACATTTCAACACCAGTAACAACTGATTTCAATTTTTCAGCACCCATACCGATAATTTCAACAGGTTCACCAGTTTTGATTACACCTGTTTCAATACGACCTGTAGCAACAGTACCACGACCAGTGATAGAGAACACGTCTTCGATAGGCATTAAGAAATCTTTATCAACAGCACGTTGAGGCATTTCAATCCAAGTATCAACGGCATTCATCAATTCAACGATTTTTTCTACCCATTTTGGATCGTCATTCAAACCACCCAAAGCAGAACCGCGAATAACTGGAGTGTTATCACCATCAAATCCGTAGAATGATAATAATTCACGAATTTCCATTTCAACGAGGTCTAACAATTCTGGGTCATCAACCATGTCACATTTGTTCATGAAAACAACCATTCTTGGCACACCAACTTGTTTTGCCAAAAGAATGTGTTCTCTTGTTTGTGGCATAGGACCGTCAGTAGCAGCAACCACCAAGATAGCTCCGTCCATTTGAGCAGCACCTGTTACCATGTTTTTAATATAGTCAGCGTGTCCCGGGCAATCTACGTGAGCGTAGTGACGATTTTCTGTTTGATATTCAACGTGTGCAGTATTAATAGTTATACCGCGTTCTTTTTCTTCAGGAGCATTGTCTATAGAATCAAAACTTCTGAATTCTGACCAACCTTTTTTAGCAAGCACTTGAGTAATTGCTGCTGTTAATGTAGTTTTACCGTGGTCAATGTGACCAATTGTACCAATATTTACATGGTTTTTGGTCCTTTCAAATTTCTCTTTGGCCATTTTTCTTAAAATTTTAAGGTTATAATTATACTTTTAATTCACATTTATTTAATGTCATGAGCCGTTGACGAGAGTTGAACTCGTGACCTCTTCCTTACCAAGGAAGTGCTCTACCACTGAGCTACAACGGCTTTTGCCTGAGCGGAAGACGGGGCTCGAACCCGCCACCTAAAGCTTGGAAGGCTTTCGCTCTACCAAATGAGCTACTTCCGCAAACAATAAGAAAAAACCGCAACAAAAATATACTTTTATTGCCGTTCCATTTCTTTATTATCGTGGGGGGAGGAGGATTCGAACCTCCGAAGGCTGCGCCAACAGATTTACAGTCTGCCCCATTTGACCGCTCTGGTATCCCCCCATTCAACAAAAAACAAAGAACTGAGCCACTAGAGGGATTCGAACCCCCGACCCGCTGATTACAAATCAGCTGCTCTGGCCAACTGAGCTACAGTGGCATTCACCTTGCGAAATGCATCTTCAAAGTGGAATGCAAATGTACAACTTTTTTTTCAATCAAACCACATTTTTTTATTTTTTTTAACAAAAAATGTAAATAATTTTGATTCTCAATACAATAAAATATGCAAACGAAAACATTTTAAGGGCATTTGATACTATAATATATAAGCATTTTTGATTTTTACACATAAAATTTCCTGATTCCGTAATGTATTTTTCAGTTTTTATTAGAACATACAGAAGAAAATGATACCTTTGCACAATTCAATAATTAATATAAATGTATAGTGAATAAGCAAAAATTATATATAGAAACCTACGGTTGTCAAATGAATTTTGCCGATAGTGAAATTGTCGCCTCGATTCTTTCCGATGATTTTGAAATAACAAGCCAAGAAAAAGAAGCCGACTTAATTTTAGTGAATACCTGTTCTATTCGAGACAATGCCGAACAACGCGTCTTTAATCGGATGAAAGAACTTATCGGATTAAAAAAGTCAAACAAAAATCTTAAAGTCGGGCTAATTGGTTGTATGGCAGAACGATTACAAGAGGAATTGCTTAATACAATGAAAGTGGATTTGGTGGTAGGCCCTGACGCTTATAGAAATTTACCTGACATGTTACGAAATCACACCCCCAATGTCAATGTAATTTTGTCAGAAGTAGAAACCTATGAAAACATTTCCCCTATTCGCTACGACAGCAATGGCATATCAGCATTTGTTTCCATTATGCGAGGCTGTAACAACTTTTGCTCATATTGCGTTGTTCCTTACACACGTGGTAGAGAACGCAGTAGAAATATAACATCTATTCTTGATGAAATAAGAGATTTGTTCCAAAAAGGATATAGAGAAGTTACCTTGTTAGGACAAAATGTTAATTCATATAACTTCGAAGGAAAAAATTTTGCATATCTTATACAAAAGGTAGCAGAAATAAATCCACTATTACGGGTACGATTTGCCACTTCTCACCCTAAAGATTTGTCAGATGAACTGCTACAAGTGATGACAAAATACAACAATATTTGCAAAAGTATTCACCTGCCAGCCCAATCAGGTAGCAGTACTAATTTAAAAAGAATGAATCGAAAATATACCAGAGAATGGTATTTGGACAGAGTTGAGAGCATTCGCAAACATATACCGGATTGTGCTATCAGCACAGATATTATCGCCGGTTTTTGCGGAGAAACAGAAGAAGAACACAAAGAAACGCTTTCTCTTATGCAAGAAGTCGGTTATGAATATGCTTTTATGTTTAAGTATTCTATGCGTGAAGGCACTTATGCCCATAAACATTTAATTGACAATATTGCTGAGAACATTAAAACAAGACGTTTGGAAGAAATTATCACCTTGCAACAACAACTATCCTTACAAAGCAACCAAAAAGACATCGGCAAAACTTTTGAAGTACTTATTGAAGGAACATCAAAACGCAGTCAAGTACATCTTTTTGGACGCAATAGCCAAAACAAAGTGGTGATATTCCCAAAGGGTAATCTACAAAAAGGCGACTATGTACAAGTCAAAATCACTTCTTGTAGTGCCGCTACATTGTTTGGTGATATAGTATAAACAAGGCTATTTCATTGCTACCGCTTTGATTGCACTTATTCTTTGCGCAACCCAATAAGCAGGCAGAACCAATGCCAACAAACTGATAATAAACACACCAACATTGATAAGAAAAATATGTCCGACCTCTACTTGTATAGGCACGTAAGACATATAATAATACATTGGATTAAGTTTTATCAGATGAAAGTGTTGTTGTACAAAACAAAACAACAAACCAACAATATTGCCCACCAGCAAACCTTTCAAGAGAATGTTTGTTGAAATATACAAGAAAATATTGGCGATTGTTTTTGTTGGGCAACCCATTGTTTTCATAATACCAATAGTTGCAATATTCTCCAAAATAAACGTTAATTGTGTTGAAATCAACGAAATTGATGTTATTACAACAATAAGAATGATAAGTATGAACACATTTTGATTAACCAAATCTATCCAATCAAATATCATTGGTGATATTTCTTTAACCGTAAGCACCTGCATATCAAAATTGACGAGTTTATTGACAACAGCCGCTGTATTCTCCAATTCATCAAAATCATTGATAAGCACTTCCCAGCCTTCTATTTTATTAGCAGTCCAATTGTGCAACTTTTGTACTTGATTTATATCACACACCAAATACGTTTCATCATAATTGACCAAACCCGTATTATAAATGCCGACAATAGTAAATTTGCGTTGTCTTAAGGTATTTTGAATAAAAAAAGCCTCTATTTTATCTCCTATGTCTATTTGCAATTTTCGGGACAATGTTTCCGAAATTAAAATTTCGTTGCTAAATGAAGAATCATTCACAGACAAAAATCGCCCACGAACAATATTTTTAGCGAAAAATGTGGTATCATAATCTGTTCCAACACCCTTGAAAACAAGACCTTCAATATCTTCAGTTCCACGAACAATACCCGCGATAGTGGAAAATGCTTGTATGTTTTTTACATTAGGCAAAGCGGCAATGGCTGTTTTTACAGATTCATCAGCCTCTATAGGCATTTGTTGGTAAGAATTGTTGTTATCATAATGTACAATATTGATATGAGAACCAAAACCCACAACCTTGTTTTGAATTTCTTGACGGAAGCCCGTTGTAATAGCAAATGAAAGTATCAATACAATTACGCCCAAACTAACACCGACAATGGCAATTTTTGCAATAGTAGCCGACAATGTCCATTTGTCTTTATGTAATAATCGTTTGGCAAAATAAAAACTTAGATTCACTATATTTTATCTTAGGAAAAAGCAAAAACCTGCTTTATAAACAACATCGTCTAATCTATTTTCATTACGAGGTTTGTTGCTAATATTATAAAATATTTGGAAATAAACAGCAAATCGGTCTATTTTGCGATAGAAACCTCCTCCCAGTAATATATTATGAGAATTGGTGCGACTTTTTTCTAGTGAATTATGTATATTATAGGTATATAAATCATAATTCAACCATCTGTATTCTACATGTAATGCTACATAATTAAACAAATGCCCTTCGACAAAAGCCCTGGCCCCTCCAACATGCGAATTAATTGGCTCTTCAAAACTTGATTTATTGTTGTAACGAGAAAACATATACGTAGCCCCTACACCTACACATACCCAATCGTTGAAATGATAGGCAATTTCAGGAGATATTTCTATATTGGTATTATATCTATTAAAATTAAAACCCAGTGTCCCCCCAACTGTCATTTTGGAAAGAAAACTATTCACAGCCCTGTCTTGCCGCAATTCTGTCGCTTGTTGGGTAATATCCCTATTCTGATTGGATTTAAAATAAGACACATCAACATCATCGGTTTGTGCAAAAACCGCCATTGTTGGTAAAATACCCAACAATAAAATGAAATATATTTTTTTTAGTAACATAAAAAACAAAAAAAACGTTAGCGAAATACTAACGTTTTTTCCTTCTTTTTATTGTTCTATCGGTAAAATTTTGTCAATTTGTTCATTCCACGGCAAACCATATTGGTTTAGTTTTTCCATAAATGGGTCTGGATTAAACTCTTCAACATTTTTAACCCCAACACCTGTCCATTGTTTGGTTAAAACCATCATTGCCCCAATCATTGCAGGCACACCTGTTGTATAAGAAACGGCTTGAGCCCCACATTCTTTGTACACTTCGGCATGGTCGCAATTGTTCCAAACATAATAGGTGCGTTCATTGCCGTCTTTTATACCCTTTATTTGACAACCAATAGAAGTTTGCCCTTTGTAACCAACCCCTAAAGATGAAGGTTCAGGCAAAACGGCTTTAAGAAATTGCAAAGGAACTATTTCCTTACCTTCATATAATATAGGTTTAATGCTTGTCATGCCTATTTCTTGCAAAACATTCAGCACATTGAGATATTTTTCACCAAAGGTCATCCAAAATCTTGCTCTTTTGATTGTCGGATAATTTTTTGTCAAAGACTCCAATTCTTCATGATACAAAAGATAGGATTCTCTTTTCCCGATATTTGGATATTCCACCGATTTGTGAATTTCCATCGGTTGAGTTTCCACCCATTGCCCATCTTGATAATAGCGTCCTTTTTGTGTAATCTCTCTAATATTGATTTCGGGATTAAAATTGGTGGCAAAAGCCTTACCATGGTCGCCTGCATTACAATCTACAATATCCAAATAGTGAATTTCATCGAAATAATGTTTTGCAGCGTATGCCGTATAAACCCCTGTTACGCCCGGGTCAAAACCACAACCCAATACCGCTAAAATGCCCGCATCTTCAAAACGTTTTTTGTATGCCCACTGCCAACTATATTCAAATTTAGCAACATCTCTCGGTTCATAGTTTGCCGTATCCAAATAGTTTGTTTGGGTTCTCAAACAGGCTTCCATTAAAGTTAAATCTTGATAAGGCAAAGCCACATTGATAAGCAAATCAGGCTTAAAACTATTTATTAAAGCAACAGTTTCTTCAACATTGTCCGCATCAACTTGTGCAGTTTTTATACGATTATTACCTATAGCGGCAGCAATTTTATCACATTTGGATTTGGTTCTGCTTGCCAACATAATTTCTTCAAAAACTTCGGGTAACATTGCACATTTAAAAGCAACTACCGCACCTACGCCACCGGCACCAATAATTAATACTTTTCCCATATTGATTTTTTTTATAACTTTGCTGCAAAGTTATGTTTTTTATAGATTAAAACAATTATTTTTGAAAAATTTATTGTAAACATTTGTTATACAATTATTTAAAACCAAACAAACAGGCAAAATAAGTTTTCTTGATAGAAATAAAAAGATAAAAAATACCGCTGGAAACGGAATATTTGCAGATTTTTATGGAATATAATACACAACAATCTAAATTAATAAATGGCGAATTCGGTCGCCATATTCAAAAAATGATAGAATATACTATCAATATCAAAAGTCGGCAATTGCGGAATGAACAAGCCAAAGTCATTGTAAAAACCATGGCATTTATGACCCAAGGTCCTAAAGATTCT
Source organism: uncultured Bacteroidales bacterium (assembly GCA_905233585.1). Classification (GTDB taxonomy): domain Bacteria; phylum Bacteroidota; class Bacteroidia; order Bacteroidales; family WCHB1-69; genus UBA1205. The sequence continues at coordinate 54,931 of CAJOFD010000004.1, read as the reverse complement.
GATGATTTTTGGCACAAACTTTGGGATTTGCTTTTTGTAATTTCAGACTTTAGACTTGATATTGACAGCCCATACCCCAAACCGTCCAAACCTGTTGCGGAAGAAAAGCCTCAACATATTGGCTATCAAAAGCATAATATAAAATTCAGACCATACGGAAATTTAATGGAAAATGCCATTCATTCTGTAGCAGAAACGGAAGATTGTCCCGAAAAAACAGAAGTGGTGAAAGATATGGCCAGACACCTGAAAAGACAATATCTGATTTGGAATAGAGATTCTGTAAACGATGAGTTGATACGCGAACATTTGGCAGTTTTGTCTGACAACAAGCTGCAATTATCCCCTGATTTTGTTTTTCCGAGTTCCAAGAAAATATTGACAGAAGTCAATACCAAACTTCAAGTCAATACAAATAATAATGGAAAGAAAAAAAAGAAAAAGAAAAAGGATACTGTCAATAATCAACAAAACCAACAACAAAAACAAGCAAAACAACAAAACAAACCTCAAAAACAAGAGGAAAAACTACAAACTGAACATCCCCTAAAACAAGATAATCAAGAACAAACCAAATAAAAAAATGGAAAGCAACACAAAATGTTTGATAATAGGTTCGGGACCTGCAGGTTATACGGCTGGAATATATGCTTCAAGAGCCGACCTGAAACCTATTTTATATGAAGGTATGCAAGTGGGTGGACAATTGACAATTACTACCGAAGTGGAAAATTTTCCCGGTTACCCCAAAGGCATACATGGCATTGCCATGATGGACGAAATTAGAGAACAAGCCCTAAAATTTGGAACAGATATACGACAAGGCGAAATTGTAAAAGTGGATTTCAGCCACAGACCATTCACTTGCATAGCCGACGACGGCACTACTATTATAGCAGAAACAGTGATTGTGGCAACGGGAGCATCAGCCAAATGGTTGGGATTGGAATCAGAACAAAAATTCAATGGCTACGGTGTTTCTGCTTGTGCCACCTGTGACGGATTTTTCTACAAAAACAAAACGGTTGCCGTTGTTGGCGGAGGAGATACTGCCGCAGAAGAAGCCACCTATTTGGCAAAATTGTGTCAAAAAGTATATCTTATACACCGCAGAGGAGAGCTCAGAGCAAGCAAAGCCATGCAACAACGTATTTTTAACACCCCTAATATTGAACTGATTTGGAACAGCATTCCTATAGAAATATTAGGACAAGAATCCAAATTCAGCAAAAGTGTCACAGGCATATTGTTAAAAAACATCATAGACAACCAAACATCTACCCTTGATGTGGACGGTATTTTTATTGCCATAGGACACCACCCTAACACCGAAATTTTCAAAGGGCAACTGGAATTAGACGAAATGGGCTACATTATTACCTATAACGGCAGTGCTTGCACGAACATAAAAGGTGTGTTTGCCGCAGGTGATGTGCAAGACAAAACCTACAAACAAGCCATTACGGCAGCTGCCGGCGGTTGCAAAGCCGCTATTGATGCCGAACATTTTTTGTTGGAACAAGAATAGAAGACCTCTTTTATAACATACAAAAAATACAAGGATTTTTTATCCTTGTATTTTTTTACATATTCATGACATAATATTCAGCCTCGGGACTAACGGTAGCCTGTGAAGTGCCTATAGTTAAGGCTATTTCTGTCTGTGTTTTTCCTGCTCTTTGCATTCTATAATTTGTGTATTTAAATGTGCCATATTCATTTTTTTAGAGACCGAAAATGTAGCATTTTTCCTAATATCACCGCTGTAGGGCGGTGATATGTTTTCTCCTAAATTTTATAACTTTCCAAATTGAATATATATTTTTATGTCCCCTTGAACAAAAACTTTAGCATCTTTTTTATAATTTTGCATTGTATTTTACGTTTATATAACAGATATGAATTATTTGGACCAACCCATTGTTTATCTGAAAGGTGTCGGTGAAAAAAAATCTGAAGTCTTTAATACGGAACTTGATATTTTCACCCTTAATGACCTTTTAAATTATTATCCCTATCGTTATATAGACAAATCCAAATTCTATTGCATTGGCGAATTGCACACACATACAAATATTTATGTTCAATGCAAAGGCAAAATTATCAGCAAACAAATTTTAGGCGAAAACAGAAGCAAACGCTTGGTTTGCGAATTGGCAGACAATACTGGTACGATATTATTGGTATGGTTTAACAATATCAAATATTTCCAAACCATGATAGAAACAGACAAGGTCTATATCGTTTTTGGCAAACCGACCTTGTTTAATATGCAAATAAATATGTCGCACCCTGAAATTACTTTGGAGGAAAAAAGTTATACATGGAATCAAATCCCTTTTATGCCTATGTATAATTCTACCGATAAATGCAAAAAAAACGGCTTGGATAGTCGCGGCATTGAAAAACTATGCAAAACACTAATAGACAATCACATAAATGAGGTACAAGAAACATTGCCCGACTATATTAGAGAAAAGTTACAACTAATTGACAAACAGAATGCTATCAAACAAATACATTTTCCACACAATGCAGAAGATATAAAACAAGCCACTCGCCGATTAAAATTTGAAGAAATATTCTTTATGCAAATATTTCTGTTACAAATATATAATCACAATTCTAAAAACAAAGGTTATCTTATTTCCAAGGTTGGCACATTGTTCAATACCTTTTACCACCAACATCTGCCCTTTCCGCTCACCAACGCCCAAAAACGCGTAATCAAAGAAATACGTGCAGATTTTCTCACGGGCAAACAAATGAACCGCTTGTTGCAGGGCGATGTCGGTAGCGGCAAAACCATTACGGCACTATTGGTTATGCTATTGGCTATAGACAATGGTTTTCAATGTTGTTTGATGGCTCCTACCGAAATTCTGGCACAACAACACTACAATACCATTCAAAAATTATTGGCAGATATGCCTATTGCAGTCAGGTTGCTAACGGGTTCCACCAAAATGGCAGAAAGAAAAGACTTGTTGCCCCAAACAGCCAATGGCAACATTCAAATTCTGATCGGCACTCATGCCCTATGCGAAGACACCGTTGTTTTCCAAAAATTGGGATTGGCTATTATTGATGAGCAACATCGTTTTGGAGTGGAACAAAGAGCCAAATTGTGGAAAAAAAGCCTGATTGCACCCCATGTTTTGGTAATGACCGCTACTCCAATACCACGTACCTTAGCCATGACAGTATATGGCGACCTTGATTTATCGGTTATCGATGAATTGCCCGTAGGCAGAAAACCTGTAAAAACAATACATTTCTATAAAAAAGATAGTGCTAAAATCAATCAATTTTTAAGAGCGGAAATAGACAAAGGACGACAAGTATTTGTTGTTTACCCTTTGATAGAGGAATCAGAAAAATTGACATTGAGTAATTTGCTCGACGGATACGAAGAATTTAAACAGACCTATCCAGAGCCTAAATATCGTGTCAGTTATGTACATGGCAAAATGTCTGCCGAAGAAAAAGACGTTCAAATGCTGAAATTCAAACAAGGAGAAACCCATATTCTTTTAGCCACTACGGTTATAGAAGTGGGCATTGACGTTCCCAATGCGTCAGTGATGGTGATTGTCAATGCTGAAAGGTTTGGGTTGTCTCAACTCCATCAATTGCGAGGGCGTGTAGGTAGGGGAAGTGAACAATCGTATTGCGTTTTAATTACCGATTATCAACTTAGCAACGATGCCCGCAAACGAATGGAGGCTATGGTGAACACCAACAATGGTTTTGAAATTGCAGATGTTGATTTAAAGTTGAGAGGTCCCGGCGATTTATCTGGAACCCAACAAAGCGGAATACTGCATTTCAAATTGCTTAATCTTATTGAAGATGAAAGAATTATATCAGCTGCAAGAGATATAGCCAAAAATATCTTGAATGATGACCCTAATTTGGAAAAAGAAAAAAATCAACTGCTGAAACTACAAATAGAGTGTTTGAAATCACAAAGAAAAAATTATTATCAAATTGGATAAACAACTTAAAATCGGCAATATAAATCTTCCAAAATTTCCTATTCTGTTGGCTCCCATGGAAGACATTACAGATATTTCATTCCGTTTGATGTGCAAAAAACATGGAGCTGATATTTTAATTAGCGAATTTGCCGCCTCAGACGCCCTTATTAGAAATGTTGAAAAAACAAAGAACAAACTTCGTTTTGAAGAATGTGAACGACCATTCGGTATTCAGATTTTTGGCAATGACGAAGCGGTGATGGTGGAAGCCGCAAAAATTATAGAAAGTTATCAGCCAGATTTTATTGACATCAATTGGGGATGCCCCGTCAAAAAAGTAGCCTTAAAAGGTGCGGGCAGCGGAATGTTGCAAAATCCGGATTTGTTAGTAAAAATCACAGCAGCAATTATCAAGGCTGTACATATTCCTGTAACAGTAAAAACCCGTCTCGGCTGGGACGACAACCATAAAATTATTGTCGATTTATCGCAAAAACTTCAAGACATAGGCATTGCTGCCCTAACCATACATGGCAGAACCCGCTCGCAAATGTATCATGGTCTGGCAGATTGGAATTTGATAGGACAAGTAGCCCAAAATACCAATATCCACATTCCAATTTTTGGCAACGGAGATATTTGCAGCGATAAAGAATGTCTTCAAGCAAAAAATAACTACCCTATAAACGGCATTATGATTGGTCGAGCCGCCATAGGCAATCCTTGGATTTTTGAACAATGCAAAAGCCTTATTAATAATAATGTTCAAATGCAACTGCCAAGCAATGCAGAACGTTTGGAGGAGTGCAGACAACATTTTCATCTCGCATTGAAATACAAAAATGAAAAACAAGCCGTTTTAGAAATGAGGAAGCACTATAAAAACTATTTTAAAGATATCAAAAATTTTAAAGAAACCCGCATACGACTACTCACTTGCGATAATGTTGGAGAAATAGAAAATATTTTTTCGGAAATAGAAAACAAAGTCTGCTAAAATGGAAGAGCAAAAATTACAATTAGTTGATATTGATGCAATCATCAAAAACAAAAATGAAAAACTATACAAATATTTACCTCGTTTTGTGGTAAGATATATTAAACATATTGTCCATCAAAATGAGGTAAACGATATCTTAACTCGTGCCTATCAGAAATACTATGGCGTTGATTTTGCAGACTTTATCATTCGTGATTTCAACGTCAAAATCAACCTTATACATCAAGAGCGAATTCCTTTGGACAATAAATTAATTATTGTCAGCAACCACCCGTTGGGAGGTTTTGACGGCACTGCACTCATCAGTTTGTTGGGCAATATAAGAAGCAATGTCAAATGTCCTGTCAATGATATTTTAATGTATTTATCTAATTTCCAATCAATTTTTGTACCTATCAACAAAACAGGAAAAAACACCATAGAATTGGCCAAAAATTTTGATAAATTGTTTGCCGAGAATGATACTATTTTATATTTTCCAGCAGGTTTATGCTCGAGAAAAATAAAAGGAAAAATTATTGATTTAGATTGGAAAAAAACTTTTATCAGCAAAGCCAAACAATATGGACATGATATTTTACCGATTTATTTTGAAGGCAAAAATTCAAATTTTTTCTACAATTTGGCCAAACTGCGTACAGCATTGCATATCAAAGCCAATATTGAACAAATATTTTTGCCTAATGAATTTTTCAAACAACGCAACTCTGAATTTAATGTCATCGTAAGCCATGTTATCAAAAATGAAGAGTTGTTGGCAGACAAACGTTCAGATTTCGCCATAGCCCAATCTATCAAACAAAAAGTATATCAATTGCCCAATGAATTGAAGCCCTACGATAAAATTTATTGAAATAGGTGTAAATATATTGGTTTTTATGCTACCTTTGCAACGTTTATAACAACAATATAAAAATGATACAAAAAGAAAGAGTTACACAATTGCAAAAAATTGCAACACAGATTAGAAGAGATGCATTGAGAATGGTTCATGGTGTACAATCAGGACATCCAGGCGGTTCGTTAGGCTGTGCCGATTTTATGGTTGCCTTGTTTTTTGAACAAATGAACATCAATCCTGAAAACTTCACTTTTGAAGGACATAATGAAGATGTATTTTTCTTATCCAACGGTCATATCACCCCATGTTTGTATTCCACAATGGCACGTAGAGGATATTTTGAGGTATCAGAATTAAGTACTTTCAGGCTATTGGGCACAAGATTGCAAGGACACCCCTCTAATCAACATAATTTGCCCGGCATAAGAATGGCTTCAGGTTCATTGGGGCAAGGTGCTTCAGTTGCCTTGGGTGTGGCTCAAGCCAAAAAACTTAACAATGACACATCTTTGGTTTATGTACTAACAGGTGACGGCGAACTGCAAGAAGGACAATTGTGGGAAGCATTTATGTATGCAGGTGCCAAACATGTGGACAATATCATTCTTACCGTTGATTACAACCACAAACAAATTGACGGTTCGGTAGAACAAGTGCTTTCGTTGGACAATTTGGAAGACAAATTCAAAGCATTCGGCTGGGAAGTTATCGTGGGCGAAGGCAACGATATGGAACTTTTGTTGGAAAATTTGCAAAAAGCCAAAACATTCATCGGCAAAGGCAAACCTATTGCATTTTTGATGCACACTGAAATGGGATATGGCGTTGATTTTATGCAAGGGAACAACAAATGGCACGGTTCTGCTCCTAACGATGAGCAATTAGCCAATGCTTTAAGTCAGTTAGAAGAAACTTTAGGCGATTATTAAGCCGATTTTTTGCTTCTGTCATGAAAGTCAATGACAAATTTCTATTAAAAACCTATATAGGACCTTTTTTCTTGACTTTCCTTGTGGTTTTGTTTGTATTTATCATGCAATTCCTATGGAAATATATAGACGATTTGGTTGGAAAAGGCTTGGATATTCTAACGCTGGGAAAATTATTTTTTTACAGCGTTTTTACTTTTGTTCCCATGGCCTTACCGCTTGGAGTTTTGCTATCCTCGCTAATAACATTCGGCAATTTGGCAGAACGGAATGAATTGACTGCCATGAAATCGGCAGGCATATCATTATATAGAATCATACAACCTATTTTAATATTCGTTGTTGCCATCACATGTGTTGCCTTTGTGTTTACCAACAATGTTGTACCCTATATGAGTCTGAAATTCACAACTCTATTGCATGACATTCAAGCACAAAAACCTGCTCTGAATATTGAAGAAGGTATCTTTTACAGAGAAATTGACAATTATATTATTCGTATCGGAGAAAAAGACAAGGACAACAAAACCATTCATGACATTATTATTTATGACCATACGAGAAACACAGGCTATACAACAATGACCTATGCAGAAAAAGGAACAATGGAAATGACAAAAGACAAACAATATCTGTTGTTCACTTTGGAAAATGGGTTCATTTATGACGAAAACCGCAACTACGATCCATCATTAAAAGCCTCCGAAATGCCTTTAACCAGAGGAACTTTCAAAAGTCAACAAATGTGTTTCGACTTATCGTCTTTCCAACGGCAATCGATTGGGGAAGACTTTTACAAAGACAATTACGAAATGCTGAATGTATTACAACTCAATCGTTTTATAGACACCATGCAACAAGAATTGTCCGCAATGGGCAAATGCAGAGGCAACAACTTATTGGAACGCATTATCTATATAAACAGAGATTATCAAGACAGCATGGCAGCAACATATCCCACCACCCAAGACAATATACGGAAATTGACTTTGCCAGAACAAATAAACATGTATGCTACGGCCATACAAACCCTTAGAGACGGAACAGGAATAACCGAATTTGATTTAATGGAGTATGAATCCATTGCAAGCAACAAATGGCGTTATGAGATAGAATGGCACAAAAAATTCTCATTATCTTTGGCATGTTTACTGCTTTTCTTTGTGGGTTGCCCCCTTGGTGCCATTATCAGAAAAGGCGGCTTAGGCATTCCGCTAACAGTTTCTGTTTTTATCTTTGTGGTTTATTGGGTAGTTACAACAACGGGAGAACGCATGGCACGTATTGGAACCATCTCTCCTTTTTTAGGCGTTTGGTTTGCTTCCATGATACTATTGCCCTTGGGAATATTCCTGCTCTACAAAGCCTCTACCGAAGCGGGATTGAGCGATTTGTCTTTGTTAAAACAATGGTTTAACAAGTTATCAAACCTCAATCCATTAAAACCAAAGAAATCCTGATACAGATACACGACAATAAAACATCAATATATTGAATTTTATTTTGCCGTTTCTGCCGTTAATTAAAAGAATTATGCTACCTTTGCACATTATCAATCAAAACAAAGGCACATTGAAGACGGAAGATATTTTGGAAATAAAGCGGAGATTGGCAACACAACAAAGAATTGCCATCGTTATTCATTACAATCCCGATGGTGATGCCATAGGTTCTGCTTTGGCTTTGAAAATGTTTTTCCAACAAAAAGGACATCAAGCGGACATTTTATCCCCAAACAATTTTCCGACTTATCTGTCTTGGATGCCTCAAAGTGAAACTATTTACATAGCCACACAACAATTTGACACTTGTCAAAAGATTATCGAGCTTGCCGATATGATTTTTTGTTTGGATTTCAACGCATTTAATCGCATTGGTGTTTTAGAAAATTTATTAACGGACACTAAAAAATTCAAAGTATTGATAGATCACCATATCGACCCTATGCCCTACTTTGACATCTCCTACTCCAATTCAGAACAAACCTCTTCTACTTGTGAATTGGTTTATCGTTTTATTGCAGACAAAATGCAAGAGCCCGAAGCCATAAACAAAGCCATTGCAGAATGTTTATATGTAGGTATAATTACCGACACGGGGTCATTGAGTTATTCATGCAATCACCCTTCAACCTACAGTGTTGTCAGTGCTTTGGTGGCACAACAAATTGATTGCGAACAAATACACCGACTTGTCTATGACACTTTTTCGGAAAGCAGAATCAGATTGTTGGGCTATTGTTTGTCCAACAGATTGCATATAAGAGAAGAATATGCCACTTCATTCATATTTCTCACCCAAAAAGATTTGAATACTTTCCATTATCAACAAGGAGATACAGAAGGTATTGTCAATTATGGCTTGTCTATAAAGACTATTCGTTTTACGGCATTTTTCACCGAAAGAGACGATAGAATACGGATTTCGTTCCGTTCAAAAGGCAATTTTGACGTCAATCGTTTTGCGAGACAACACTTCAATGGCGGGGGACATAAAAATGCCTCAGGTGGCAATTCATACGATGATATGGTCACAACCATAGCCAAGTTTGAAGCCCTATTAAAACGATATCAACAAGAACTGCTTACACCGTGGGATTAAGAATACTTTGCATACTATCCATCTTGTTGTGCTTTGCTTGCAATAGCCCAAAAACTTCAGACATTGTATCGCCAACAGAACAACACCTCTCTACGGAAATGCCCGTTGATGTACACCGTGAAATAGCAAGACGGGAAATGGCAGACATTCAACTTATCGCCAAACGATACAATTGGCATTTGACACAAACATCTTCCGGATTGATGTATGAAATAGTAAAAGAGCATCAAAATTCCATGCCCACAGCAGGCGATATGGTAACCATAACAGGCACTATTGCCACCCCTGCAGGGGTAGCGGTTTTTGACAGCCCAAAAGACGGAAAGAAAACTTTTCAGGTAAATCGCTCTGACGATTTTGTCGGATTACACGAATTGGTACAACTGATGCACGAAGGAGATTCCATCAACGCTATTATTCCTTCTTTTTTAGCCTACGGCATTTCGGGTGATGGAGACAAAATTGATGGGGCAACAAGTTTGATTTGTAAAATAAAATTAATAAACATAAATAAATAGTAAAATGAAAAAAATAGCATTCTATGCAACAATGATGATTATCGGAAGCCTTATGCTTTCTGCTTGTAAAGGCGGTCTTTACAAAGGGTTTAAAAAATCGGACAGCGGTATGTATTACCGGACAATTACCAAAAACGCAGACGGTCAGGTACCCCAAATGGGCGACATTCTATTCTTGACGGTATCGTGTCATTCCAACAATGATTCTATCAACAATTCGGAATTTTTCAAAAGTTTTGAAAACAGAGATATGACCGATATGCTTGGAGAATCATATTATACCCATGACCTTCAAGAGGCCTATGCTATGATGAAAGAAGGCGAAGAAAAAGAATTTATACTGAAAGCCGACTCGTTTTTCTTGGTTGGTTTCGACCCCACCTCTATTCCAAGTGTTGTTTCTTCCGAAGATGTTTTGTATATCAAATTAAAATTGAACAGAGTGGCTACTATAGAAGAATTAATGACAGAAGAAGCCGATATTATAGCCAAATATGTTCAAGACAACAACATCACCGCAACACCTACCGAAGACGGATTGTATATTGAAGAAATAGAAGCAGGAACAGGAAATGTTGTGGACAGCAACAATACCATTCTCGTAAACATCACACTCAAAGACCTCAAAACAGACACCATCATCAATTCGTCCGCAGAGATGGGTACAGGTGAACCATTGAAATTCATCTATGGACAACAACCTTTGTTGCCTGTTTTGGATAAATCGATTGCCACGATGAAAAAAGGCGGCAAATACAAAGTTATCTGTCCGGACAGAATGGCTTACCAAGGCAAATATCCAAACATTCCATTGTGTACGCCTATGCTTTTTGAAATTGAACTTATAGATATTATTAAATAAACAAACCATTATTAGATATTATGAAACTTATCAAATCACTAAGCATCGTTGCGATGGCACTTTTATGCATCGCTTGCAATCCTTATTCGGGTTTCAAAAAAGGAAAAGGTAAAATGTATTATCGCTTTTTTGAACAAAACGAAACAGCACGTTTGGCAGAGAATAACGATGTTCTCTTAATATCCATGCAAATTGCCACCAAAGATTCCGTGCTCAATGACTTGGCGGAAGTGCCTATTCTTATGCAAGAATCCCAATACGAAGGCGACATTTTCGATTGTTTGTCCATGATGCACATCGGCGATTCGGCTACATTCATTTTAGATGCAAAAAAATATTTTGAAGTTTACAACTACAACCAAATTCCCGAATTTGTAGATGACAAAACCATGTTGTGGTTCACCCTCAAAGTAAAAGATATTACAGGCTATCTTGAATATATTGCTAAAATAACCAAAGAAAGAGCCGAAAAAGAAAGCCAAGAATTGGAAGCCTATCTGTTGGCCAACAACATTGATGAAGAAGCCAGAGAAAGCGGCCTGATATATATCGAAACCAAAGCGGGCAAAGGTAACAACCCCAAAACAGGACAAACCTGCGTCATGCACTATACCGGCAAGTTGTTGGACGGAACCGTTTTTGACTCTTCGGTGGAACGCAACCAACCGTTTGAATTTACCTTAGGACAAGGTCAAGTGATAAAAGGCTGGGACGAAGGCGTTGCCCTGATGAAAAAAGGCGGCAAAGCCACATTGATAATCCCTTCCGAATTGGGTTACGGCAGCAACGGTGCAGGTAATGTTATACCGCCATACGCTTCGTTGGTATTTGACGTTGAATTGTTAGACATCAAATAAAAAAACAGACTTCACAATGCACATTATTATGGTTTTGTGTTTGGTGGTATATACTGTACTGCTTTTTGCAGTAATGCGTATGACATCAAAAAAAGCCAATAATGAAACTTATTTCGTAGGCAACAGGAAATCACCATGGTTTATTGTTGCCTACGGTATGATAGGGGCTTCATTGTCGGGGGTAACCTTGTTGTCGGTACCCGGCGATGTTTATAAGACCCAATTCACCTATTACGGCATTGTCATCGGCTATCTGCTGGGCTATGCCGTAATTGCTTTGGTGCTGTTGCCCTTGTATTACAAATTGCAACTAACCTCCATTTATGCCTATTTGGGACAACGTTTCGGCAGATATTCCCACAAGACAGGCTCATTCTTTTTTATCATCTCCAGAATGTTGGGTTCAGCCTTGCGAATGTATTTGGTGATATTTGTCCTGCAAGAATTTGTTTTTTCATACTGGCATATACCCCTATGGGCTACATCGGTGGTGTTTATTGTCATTATTCTGTTATATACATTCAAAGGGGGGATAAAAACTATCGTATGGACCGACACACTACAAACCACATTCCTATTGTTGGCACTTGTATTAATGATTATATACATTCCCCGAGACCTGCATTGCACCTTGGGCAATATGTGGGACAAGATGAGCAGTATGGGTTATACCAAAATGTTTAACACCAATTGGCACGATTCCAATTTTTTCCTCAAACAAATTGTCAGCGGCATGTTCATCACCATTACGATGACCGGTTTGGACCAGGACATGATGCAAAAGAATTTGAGTTGCAAAAATCTCCCCTCCTCCCAACGCAATATGTTTTCATTTTCCGCCATTTTGTTAGTCATAAATATTTTATTTCTCATTCTTGGCGGTATGCTTTGCGTATATGCCACCGAAAAAGGCATAGATATGTCCGCCATGCAAACCGACAGGATATTTCCCACAATAGCCTTTGACTATCTGCCGCCCGTTGCCGGCATCACCTTTGTGTTGGGACTGATAGCGGCAGGCTATTCCAGTGCGGACGGCACGCTCACCTCGCTGACAACGGTGATATGCATTGATTTTTTGGATATGGAAAAAATGCAGAAAACACAGGAAGAAAAAATCCGCATCAGACGATGGATACATGTGGGCATTAGCCTTTTGTTCCTGTTGATTATTCTGTTTTTCTCCAATTTTCACAACGATGCCCTCATACGCATCATATTCAATGTGGCAAGTTATACATACGGACCTTTGTTGGGGTTGTTTTCCTTCGGCTTGTTTACCAAACGTACCTTAAAATACGAGCACCTCACTCCGTTTATAGCCATATTGTCGCCCATATTGTGTTTCATACTCAACAAATATTCGGCGGTATGGTTCCATGGCTACCAATTCGGGTTTGAATTGTTGTTGGTCAATGGATTTTTGACCTTTGTCGGGCTTTGGGCAATCAGCAGCCCCAAGCAGCAAGACTAACACGGCTGCCAAAAACTCAATCGTTGGCGGCAAACCAATCACAATCTTTGTCATGGGAATTGATAATTCCGACTGCCTGCAGATAGGAATAGACAATCGTACTTCCCACAAATTTCATACCCCTCCGCTGCAAATCTTTTGACAAGACATCAGAGAGGCGGCTGGTTGTCAGACCTGTTTCATAGACAATCGCACCATCGGTGAAAGTGTGCAAATAGTTGGCAAAAGAGCCGAACTCCTGAGCAATCTGGCGAAAAATGATACTGTTGTCCACGCTCGCCCGCACCTTGCGCTTGTTGCGGATAATGCCGGGGGTGTTCAGCAAGGCGTTTATCTTCCGTTCATCGTAACGGCAGACTTTATCTATATCGAAATTATCGTATGCCTGCCTGAAATGCTCCCTTTTGTTCAAGACACACTCCCACGAAAGCCCCGCCTGAAAAGATTCCAGCAAAAGCATTTCGTACAAATATTGTTCATCAAGATTTAATTTGCCCCACTCCTCATCATGATATTTGACGTAGAGGTCGTTTTTCTCATTACACCATTTGCACCTTTTCATTGTGTGGATATACAAAAAATTACTGCTGCAAAATTATATTTTTTTATGATATTGTTCCCGAAACACGAGCCAATTGAGAATTGAGAAATGAGAATTGAGAAATGAGAATTTTGCCAATAGCGAGCGGAGAGGCTAAACTTGTTTAAACTATTCCGAGACATGAAGCAAAATGGGCGTAGCCAATTGAGAAATGAGTGTTGAAAGTTGAGAATTGGGAATTAAAATTTTCCATATTGATGTAAAACGTAGAGAAAAAGAATGCGGTTTAGAAATATTTCCGTACAAAAATGTGAAACTTGAAGCGTATAAAAACTGCATGAAAGAATGGGCGGACAAGTTCCATATTAACTTGATTTGAAAAAACAATATTCGCAATACAAATCCATACAGCCGACGAAACAAATAATGGTGTCGCAGTTTTAGCGAGACGCTTCCCCATTTTTAGAAAATGTTGCTCACTGCGAAACCATTTCTTTGCAAAACAATCCTTGGTGTTATCAAAGATAGTTTTGTATAAAATCGGACGAACGCTGATGAATTTAGAAATATGAATTATAAAAAAAAGGGAGACGCACGTATGACGTCTCCACATTTAATATCGGAACTGACAAAGGCAGGAATTATTTTGTCAGCGATATTTTCTTTGTAATGATTTTTCCGTTCCGACAGGTAACTTTCAGCAGGTAAATGCCTGCAGGCAAAGCCTGAAGGTCTGTCAAAATAAGGTCTTGTCCGCTTGCAGAGGTCTGCTGTTGGCATTGACCGAGGCTGTTGAACAATTCAACCTTATCGATATTGTCGCCGTGGACATATATTTTGTCTCTGACGGGATTGGGATAGACAAAAATATCTTCTTGCGCCGCTTCGGAGATAGCAGTTGGCATACCGCTATCGTTGATAAAGGCAAATATTTCCTCAAAATAGTCTATATCGTTGTCCGGTTTTTCGTACCAAGCGTGTTGTCCTTGGTTGGCGACGATAAACGAAACTTTGTTGCCGCTGCTGCCATTGGAATAGTCGTAGCGTTCAAAAGTTATACCATCCTCACAAGTGTTTGGATAGCTTGATTGTTTTGGGGTACGTCCGCAATAGTCGTTGACAACCCAAAAATTGACGAGATTGGGTGCCGACAAGCCCACAGAGACATCCAAGTTAAAATTATTATAGGTAAAAGTGAGATTTCCGGTATTGTAGTTTACAATTTCATCTGCCGTTCCGTGTATGTGCAGGACAGAAACAGGCACATGAGGGGTCTGATTATTGAACGATTTGGCTAACGTTCCGCTGACAGAGGCTATATAACTGATGGTTTTGGATGTTTGTTCCATCGCAAGACGTTGGCACATAAACGCACCTAAAGAAAATCCTGCAAAACAAACCTTCCTGTTGTCTATGTTGAAGCCTGCTTTTATCGTATCGACCAAGTTAAAGAGGAAACCGACATCATCGGTATGTTCACCGGGTGTAAATTTTATCGGAAAGGAAAAAATACTTGTATCAATGCTTATCCCTGTATTCCAAACGGGTCCCAAATGATAGACACCGACCATCGGAAAGGTGGCGCTGTCTTCCATCGCTTGCGGTAAGACAATGATAAAATTGGAGCTGTCGGCTAATGTTTGAAAATCGAACATATTGCACCAACTTCTGATATCTTGGTTCATGCCATGCAGCACAAACATCAGCGGTGTGGGAGTATTGTTGTAGTTTTGAGGGACAAACAGCACATATTCTCTGTCTATTCCGTCGTGTTTTATCGTGTATATGGCTGTTTGGGCATTTGCGCGGCACAACACGAACATCATTAATAATAAAAATAGTCTTTTCATGGTAAAAAATGTTTTAAATGAGTTCATAATCATGTTTATTTTATTTTGCAAAGGTAATACTTTTTTTAAAAAGATACAAGTTCAAAAAATGTAGAGACACAATTAATTGTATCTCTACAAAAAGATAAAATTATTTATGAATAAACTCTTATTGATTACTTCCATCAAAAACAACGGTTCCATTATCCAGATCAGTAACAATTTGATTGTCTACTGAAGTGGTACCGCCATTACCGTTTTGGTCATCAGTTTCGTCTTCGTTGTTATCATCTTGATTGTTATTGTCATCATTATTATCTGAATAGTTATACGATTTGCGGTCGAGTATATTCACATAATAATTAATGGTATTGTTCCAGCTGTCAATGAAATTGGTGTAAGCCACCGCGTGAGTAAAACGTTCGGCTGCTTCCATATAATCCAAAAGTTCATCGTATATAGCGTCAATATTGAGCCTT
Source organism: uncultured Bacteroidales bacterium (assembly GCA_905233585.1). Lineage (GTDB taxonomy): Bacteria > Bacteroidota > Bacteroidia > Bacteroidales > WCHB1-69 > UBA1205. Next base: position 39,020 of record CAJOFD010000004.1, on the reverse strand, counting down.
GCCTGACGTAAAGCACCTTTCTGTTTGAGACCGTTTTCGGTATTGCGCTGTTCAATTAGGGACGCAAACTCCAAATTCTTGTCCTCTAAAGTCAGCATAAGTGCCTCAAGGTGCAATTTGGTAAGATGGGGTTGCATTTCAGCATTCTGCAAATCTTCAATCAGATTGCGGATACGGCTTGTTTGCTCATCTTTTTGTTGATTGTTGTCTATCTTGTAAAGATTGATGACACTCCTAAGCTTCAAAGCAGAGGCTTGTTCTTCTGCATGAACACTGTTATTTGCCCAAGCATTGACGATATTGCGAAAACAGGAATAAACATGGTCTCTGTCATCATCAATTTGGTTGATAGTTGGTGTCAAATCGCTACCTTGAGAGACTTTGTAGCAACGGTTTTCTTCATCGTATGCTTCACTGAAAGCAGAAAAAAAATTTTCGAGTTCCTCATTGCCTGCTGGGTCAGTTGCGGACAATTTTTCTTTGAACAAAAACATAAATTCTACGTGTAAAGCATTTGTAAGTCTTGTCTTATCAAATTTTGTAAATTCTGACATTTTTTTAGTAATTTTAAATTAGTGAATAATTATATTTTTTTAACTTTGCAAAGATATAATTTTTTTTAATATAATCTTTACGGAATTTTATAAAAGTATAAAAAAAATAAAAAATATGATTTGCGGGTCGCCCGCAAGTACAAAAATATATAAAATAGTATTTGCGGAACTCTCCGCAAGTACAAAAATATAAAAAGTAGTATTTGCGGGTCGCCCGCAAATACAAAAATATATAAAGTAGTATTTGCGGAACTCTCCGCAAGTACAAAAATATAAAAAGTACCATTTGCGGGTCGCCCGCAAGTACAAAAATATATAAAGTAGTATTTGCGGGTCGCCCGCAAGCAAAAAAATACAAAATTTGGTATTTGCGGAACATTCCGCAAGTATAAAATAATAGAAAAATATATTTGCGGAATAAAATTTTTATACCTTATATTAATTAATGAGAATTGAGTGTTTATAAATTTGCCAATGTCAAGTGGAGAGCTTAAACTTGTTTTAACAAGGCTAAACTACTCCGAGACACGATGCAAAATGGGCGAAGCCAATTGAGAGTTATTCTTATTCGTATGGAATAAATATGAAAAAAATACGGTTTCAATACTTTCTTTGGGGTCATCAAAGAAAGTTGTATAATATCAAAAAGGGGGTTATCCATACAAAAAAATTATTATTACATTATATTAATATAATATATGGTAACAAAATTATTTTTCACATCCTCCCCTATCCAGTGTGGAGAGGGGTCGGGGCTGAGGTTTTTTCCCAACGCTCACCTCTCAACTCTCAATTTTTTTTATTACCTTTGCAAACCAAACCAAACAAGATGTACGACGTAAAAATCACCGTAATCCGCAAGGCCGATTACAGCGACCTGCAAGCCCGATACGAAAATCCCATCGCCCACGCCTGCGATATCGCCGAGGGTATGGTCTATATCGCCCATCAGGGCAGGCAACCCGAAGGACTCTGCGACAGCGCTTGGGAAAGTATGCGTTACTTCGTTGAAGAATTGTCCAAAGGCAACGGCAATTTCTTTGACGGCTGGATGCAAAACCCCCACTCGGCGATGATTAGTTGCAATGACGGCTTCCGGCCTGTGAGTTTTTTGCTGGAACGGATAGAAGAATAAGCCTATTGGTCAAACACCATCGCAAGGGCGATACGTTTGCGTCTCACATCGACCTCCTCTACCCTTACGCGTATTTTCTGGTTGAGTTTAACCACCTTGCCGGGGTCTTTGACGAATTTCTTGCCCATACGGCTCACGTGCAACAGCCCCTCCTGATGGACACCTATATCCACAAAACAGCCGAATGCCGTGATATTGACCACAACCCCTTTGAGCACCATGCCCACTTGCAAATCGGATATATCCGTTATGTTTTGGTCGAATTCAAACAAGTCGAATTGTTCTCTGGGGTCGCGTCCGGGTTTCGCCAATTCTTTCATAATGTCATTCAAGGTAGGCATACCCACCTTGTCGGTAACGAAATCGGCCAGACGGATTTGTCGGCGGATAGTCTCGTTTTGTACCATATCCTCAATGGAACAGTGCATTTGTTGTGCCATTTTTTCCACGATGGCATAACTTTCGGGGTGGACAGCACTCCTGTCCAAAGGGTTCTTGGCGTCTGCAATCCTGATGAATCCGGCGGACTGTTCAAAGGCTTTGTCGCCGAAACGGCTCACTTTTTTCAAGTCGGCTTTGGTTTTAAAACTCCCGTTTGCCTTGCGGTATTCGACAATGTTTTTTGCCAAGCCCGCACCAATGCCCGAAACGTATGCCAGCAACTCCTTGCTGGCGGTATTTACTTCTACGCCCACAGCGTTTACACACAATGACACCGTCTCCGCCAGACTGTTTTGCAGTTGTTTTTGATTGACATCATGCTGATATTGCCCCACACCAATGGATTTGGGGTCTATTTTTATCAATTCTGCCAGCGGGTCCATCAGTCTTCTGCCGATAGACACCGCCCCTCGAACGGTAATATCGTAATCGGGAAACTCTTCTCTTGCCACCTCCGAAGCCGAATAGACCGAGGCACCGTTTTCGTTCACCATGACCACAAGCGGCTTTTGTTCAAAATCTACATGTTGGACAAAGTTTTTCGTCTCTTGTCCTGCCGTCCCGTTGCCGATAGCAACGGCTTCCACGTGATATTTTTTGGCTAAATTTTTCAAACAATCGTTGGCTTGGTGAACATCTATTTGAGGCGGGTGCGGATAGATGGTGTCATTTTCCAGCAGATTGCCGTGTTTGTCCAGCACCACCACCTTGCAGCCCGTTCTGAATCCCGGGTCGATGGCCATCACCACCTTTTGTCCCAACGGTGAAGCCAACAGCAACTGACGGACATTATTGGCAAAAATGTCTATCGCCTCCTTGTCGGCTTTTTCTTTCATCATCTGCCGCATTTCCGTTTCCATTTGGGGTTGCAGCAAACGGTTGTAACAATCTTCAATGGCATCGGCAATGTGGTCTGCCGCCTCGTTGTCGGCTTTGAGATGAATATCGTCAATGGTTTCCAAGGCAGTAATCTCATCGGGGGCGACCTTCAGCCTGAGATAACCCTCCTCTTCTCCACGGAACATCGCCAAGATACGGTGCGAAACGATTCTTTTTATAGGTTCTTGGTTGTCAAAATAGATTCTGTATTTATCGCCGTCTGCTTCTTTGCCTTTGACAACCTTGGAGACAACCACCCCGCTATGCATGAACAGTTGTCTTATTTTTTCCCTTGTCTGCAAATGTTCGGCAATGTATTCGGCGACAATATCCCGTGCTCCCGCCAAGGCTTCTTCCACCGAAGAGACTCCTTTTTGTTCATCAACAAACTGTCGGGCATACGCCTCCACCGGTTGCGGCAATTGTTTGTAGAGCCATTTGGCCAAAGGTTCCAAGCCTTTTTCCTTTGCCATCGTTGCTTTGGTCTTGCGTTTGGGTTTGTAGGGCAGATACAGGTCTTCTATCTCCGACATGGTTTCGGCTTTTTCTATCTGCTCTTGCAACAGTGGTGTCAGTTTTTCCTGCTCTTTGATGGCGTTGAGCACAAACAGCCGTCTGTTTTCCAATTCCAACAACTGTTTGTATTGGTCTCTGACAGCCATTATCTGCACTTCGTTCATACTGCCTGTTGCCTCTTTGCGGTATCGGGCGATAAAAGGAACGGTGGCACCTTCCGCCAACAAATCCAACACATTTTGAACAAGAGGCTGCTGTAAATTCAGCCTTTGGGCTATCTTTGTTACTATATCCATAATTCTATTCTTCTGTTTGTGCCGCTGAACGGTCTATTTCTTCATCTGAAGGGTTATGATGTACCTCAAAAGCAAAAATATTTTGTCCTTCTTTGGCTTGTTTTTCGTTGGAAGTGGTCATTTCAAACTTGTCGGCGGGAAAACTGTATGTCTCCACAAACACCTTGCGGACAAGTTCGGCTTTCATGGACGCATTTTGTTGTGCCATTTGGGTTATTTTCACGCTATCCTGCATAAGAGCCTGTCGGGCGATGTCTTTGTCGGGGTCTATGCCTTTGGCTCGCAGGTAATCGGACATACCCTTGGATTTCAGAGATATTTTTTCTATCTCGTTTATATCCGAGACAATCATCTTTTGGGCATCTTTGTCGGTAGCCACTTGGGTGTAATAATAATCTTTTTTCAACAAAAATACCGACAAATCTCTTGCGTTCTTTTCCAAATCATAATGTTGGACAAGAGTTAATGAAAATGAAGGTTTGTCTATCAGACTTTCTGCCATTTTCTTGAACTGTTCATATTGTTCGGAAGTAAAATCCACCGCAAAAATATCATAAGGCATATCTTTAAAATTATCGGCATTCAAGCCAAAAGCATTTGCCACCAAATCTACCGGAGCGGTCGCCACCTTTACCAACAAATTGACAAAGGCTTTCCATATCACTTTTCTGAACGAGAAATTGGGGTCTTTGATATGCCCCGTTACAGGCAGTTCTATTTTGATATTGTCTTCTCTGTCTTTCAGCAAAAACAAGCCCACCCGCAAGGGGATATTGTATTCGGGTTTCAGGTCGGGCATTTTTTTACCCACCATACAATTATGAATGTCTATCTCGTTTTTGCTGTTCAGATATTCATTCTTGATAATGTAAGAACCCGTAAAGGCAAAAATACCATCGGTTATCGGATAGGCTAAATAATGTTCACTGTAAGGGGAAACGTGCCGCAAATTCAGATTGCTGATATGTAATATCAACTCATGCGAAGCCAAACCGTTGAGTATGCCGTGCCAATTGGCCATCACCTTTCCGCCATCGGGCAGAGTGGCCGCCAAATTCATCCGCGACAAGGTATTCAAATCCACATCGGTGGCATTGAGCCTGATTTGACGGACAGGAAATTTAAAGGCTGTTTTCAAGGTATAATCATTATAACTGATAGCCCCGTCGTTCAAATTGATACGGTTTATCCTGAAATCCATCGGGCTCTTGTTGGTATCTTTGGCAACAGGAGTTTGCTCGCCTACCGATTCGTCTTGAGGTTGTGCTTCCGTAAATTTCATCAAATTGGAAAAGGTTTGATGGTCTTGATAAATATCCATATTCACCACCAAACCGTTCAAAGCAATGGAATCGATATGGAATTTGTTTTTCGGCAAATCGATTTGCCCTATTTGAATGGTCAAATCGTCAAAAGCAGCCATTTGTTCACCATAGCCGTTGCTTATCTGCATTTGTTCCAAATTGATGCTACCATCGGCCAAAATATCCAAAATATGTTCTGTATTGCCTTGCAGGTGCAAGTCTGTAGTCAGTTTGCCATGCAAATCTTTAACATTCATCACCTCTTGAAGATAAGGCTGTATTGAGGCAATATCAAATTTTTGCAGATTAACATATAAATCAAATGTCTTGTTTTCCAAGGCATACAAGAGTTTCATGCTCAATGCCCCCCCATCGTTAAATTTCAAATCCAAACCGACGTGGGTATTTTCCGTACCGAAATACACACCCGGAATATAAATGGCAATATCTTTCAGGTCAAATTGACTGTTTCGTTGCATATCCTTATACAATATCCGCCCGTCTCTAATGTTTATATTCCGCAAATTGACCGCCCATTGCGATGGTGTTGTATCAGGTTCGTCTGTCGAGAAAAATTCTATCATATCGGTAAAATTAAAACGACTGCCGTCTTGCAATATCGGCAAATCATGACCGACAAGCGTGATTTCGTTCAAACGCACTTCTTTGGCAAGCAACTTGAACAAATTGATTTGAACCGACAACGTATCAAAGGTAAAAAAAACATCTTTATCGTTTTCTTCCCACGAACAGAAGTTGATGATTTTAGCCCGACCGGTAAAAATATTGGCTTTCAACTTATCCATTTTCACCTGACGATTGCACAACTCTTTGCTATGTTTTTCGATATAATGGTGTGCGATTGGAGGGGCAATAATAGCCACAAGTACAAGCAAGGCTATCAAACTTGCAACGATGATAAGCATAATTTTTACAACTTTTTTCTTCATTTTCAATCAATTTTAAAATTCAAAACAATATTGCGAAGATAGCATAAATTTTATTATTGTTTGCCCATTTTGCCCAAGGTTTTTATTGAAAAAAATAAAGTGGCATAAAGCCATTTGGTATAAAAAAAAATGCTACTTTTGCAGCAATCTCGTTTTGAGATACGCTACATTCGTCTAGAGGTCTAGGACATCAGATTCTCATTCTGAAGATCGCGGGTTCGAATCCCGCATGTAGTACGGAATAAAATAAATTGGCACTTGAATAATCATTTATTTCAGTGCCATTCTTTATTTTTATTTGTTGGACTTTCGTCTATTGTAATCTTGACAAAGCAACTGATAATTATCACACGTAGTACGCCCGCCTTTGCACCACGGTGTTATGTGGTCGGCTTCCATTTCTTCTATTTTGAAAATGCTGCCTAATTGTACGGACATGCTGGATTGACACAAAAACCATTAGCCGATAGAGCCATACACAGACTACTCCTAACCACCTCCACTTCACTGCAGATTATATATACATTATATATATACATTAAATTTTCAAAAAAATTTGAATTTCCAAAATTTCACTTCAAAAGAAATCTTTGACAATTTCATTTTTTTATGCTATCTTTGCAAGTTGAGTGCAAAAAAAAGAAGAATATGTTTACAAAAGACATTTATATTGAAAGAAGAAACAAACTTCGCCAACAAATAAAACATGGCATAGCGGTTTTTCTCACCAACAATGAAGCTCCAATGAACTATCCTTCAAACACATATCGTTACAGACAGGATAGCAATTTCATTTATTTTTTCGGACTTCAAATGCCGGGTATGGTTGGAGTAATCGATTTCGATGAAGATAAAGACTTTATTTTCGGCGATGATTTTACCATTGATGATATTATTTGGATGGGCAATCAACCTACAATCGGTGATTTGGCGGCACGTTGCGGTGTTGCCAACGTGCAAGGTATGGACAAACTGACCACTTATATTTCCCAAGTACAAAAAAGCGGTCGGAAGGTACATTTTCTGCCTCCTTATCGTGCTGACAACAAGATATTTTTAAGCCTTATCACAGGCATTGCCATAGAAAACATACCAGCACAGGTTTCTACAGAATTAATCAAGGCCATTGTTGCACTTCGTGCGATAAAAGGCGAAGAGGAAATCAAAGAAATGGACAAAATTTGCGACATCGGTGTCATGATGCATACGGCTGTAATGAAAGACTGTCGCATTGGAAAAACAGAACGGGAATTAGCGGGCATTGCAGAGGGCATATCTCTGTCGTACGGCAATGGTTATTCTTTTCCTGTTATCCTTTCGCAAGACGGACAAACACTACACAATCACAATCATGAACAAATACTCACCGATGGCAGATTGTTACTGACGGATATGGGAGCCGAAAGCGTGAGTGGCTATTCATCTGACTATACAAGAACAATACCCGTTAATGGGAAATTTTCACAAAAACAAAAGGAAATATACGAAATTGTTCTTAAAGCCAATATGGAAAGTATTAGAACAGCCCAAGCGGGCATACCCTATTGGAACATACATTTGAATGCTACTACCATTATTTCCGAAGGCTTAACACAACTTGGTCTCATGAAAGGCGACTACAAAGCCGCTGCCCAAGAAGGGGCTCATGCTTTGTTTATGCCTCATGGTTTAGGACACATGCTCGGTCTTGATGTACATGACATGGAAGATTTAGGCGAAAATTTTGTCGGCTATGACGAACAAACACAAAGAAGCAATATTTTCGGACATGCAAGTCTCAGGTGTGGTAGAAAATTACAAAAGGGATTCATTGTAACCGTTGAACCCGGTATTTATTTTATTCCTCAATTAATTGACATTTGGGAGCGTGAACAAAAATTCACCCAATATATCAATTATTCAAAAGTAAGGGAATATCTCAATTTCGGCGGCATCCGTATTGAAGACGATATTCTTATCACAGACAATGGCTGTCGCGTTTTAGGACAACCTTTGGCAAAATCTGTTGCCGAGATTGAAACACTTATGCAAGAAAATCATTAAAAACATTAACATAAAAAATCTAACTAATGAAAGTAGATGTATTGTTAGGTCTGCAATGGGGAGACGAAGGAAAAGGAAAAATAGTTGATGTTCTTACCCCCAATTATGACATTATCGCTCGTTTTCAAGGTGGTCCCAATGCTGGACATACTCTTAATTTTGATGGAAAAAAAGTAGTATTACATACAATTCCATCTGGTATTTTTAGAGAAAATACCCTAAATGTTATCGGAAATGGTGTAATTATTGACCCATTTATTCTCATAAATGAGGAAATAAACCAAATTTCATCTATAACAGATGTTAAATCAAAGTTATACATATCCCAAAAGGCTCATCTTATCTTGCCTACACACCGTTTGTTGGACTATGTAAACGAAACCAAACGTGGCTCAAACAAAATCGGCTCCACACTTAAAGGTATAGGACCAACCTATACTGACAAAGTCAGCCGTGTTGGCTTGCGTGTCGGAGATTTGCTTTTGCCTGATTTCCAAGAAAGGTATCAACATTTGAAAAATCTCCATATTGCACAAATACAATCCATGGGGTTTGACTATAAAACATTGCAACTTAACAATATGCCATTTGAAGAGTATGAAAGATTATGGCAAAAAGCAGCAAAAGAATTAGCCACCTATCATATTTGTGCAACAGAATACTTGTTAAACAAAGCCTTGCAAGAGGGCAAAAAAATATTGGCAGAAGGTGCTCAAGGTACTTTGTTGGACGTAGAATTTGGCTCTTATCCTTTTGTTACCTCTTCCAACACTGTAACCGCTGGTGTTTGTTCCGGTTTAGGCATTGCTCCCAACAAAATCGGTAAAGTGTTCGGCTTATTCAAAGCCTATTGCACAAGAGTAGGGGCAGGTCCTTTTCCTACCGAATTGTTTGACGAAACTGGTGAACAACTCCGTCAAAAAGGTGGAGAATTCGGTAGCACAACAGGTCGTCCAAGACGTTGTGGCTGGTTGGATTTGCCACATTTGAAATATGCTTGCATGTTAGATGGTGTTTCAGAACTGATTATGATGAAAGCAGATGTGTTAGACGGATTCAATGAACTAAAAATCTGCACCGCATACCAACACAATGGACAAATTATCAATGAAATCCCATACGATGCAGACCATGATATGCAACCTCAATATGAAATATTGAAAGGTTGGGACCAATCAAACACACAAACCTTGCCTCAAACGCTAAAAGACTATATTACTTTTATTGAAAATTATTTAAACTTAAAAATAACTTTGGTTTCTGTTGGCGCTGACAGAAATCAAAATATTTATCTCTAACTGAAATGATTGTTGCCAACAATGTCATAAAATCTTATGGAGAATTAGCGGTTTTAAAAGGCATAAATCTTCAAGTAGAGGCAGAAACTATTGTTTGCCTAACAGGTGCATCGGGAGCAGGCAAATCTACTTTGTTGCACATTTTAGGCACTTTGGACAAACCTAATGGCGGACAAGTTTTGATTAACGGTGAAGATGTTTTTAAAATGTCAGATACAAAATTATCTAAATTTCGAAATCAACACATTGGATTTGTCTTTCAATTTCACCATCTTTTGCCGGAATTTACGGCCATTGAAAATATTTGTTTGCCAGCCTTGATAAGCGGAAAATCAAAAAAAGAAACCGAAAAAGAGGCTATGCAATTATTGGAAATATTTTCATTGACCAATCGGGCAAACCACAAACCATTGGAATTATCGGGAGGCGAGCAACAACGTATTGCTGTTGCTCGTGCTTTGATAAACAAACCATCTGTCATTTTTGCCGATGAACCTTCGGGAAACCTTGACGCTGAAAATGCCGCAGAATTACACCAATTGTTCGTTACCCTGAAAAAACAGTTTAAACAAACCTTTGTCATTGTTACCCATAGTCAATCGTTGGTAAATATCGCTGATAAAGTTTTACACCTACAAGACGGAGTGATTATTTAAACAAACTTAACAACGACATGAATCACCTCAAAAGACACCCCTATTTGATAGATTTATACATTGTCAAAAAGTTTTTAGGGACTTTTTTTGTCGTTCTTTCCCTCCTACTCTTGATTGTAGTTGTTATTGATTTAGCGGAAAATATTCAAGATTTTCTAGATGGGAATGCTCCTTTTAAAGATATATTTTTCAATTATTATCTCAATTTTATCCCCTACTTTGCAAACACATTCAGCCCCTTATTTACATTTGTAGCAGTCATTTATTTTACTTCACGCTTATCTGTCAATACAGAAATTGTTGCCATTCTCAATGCGGGAGTTAGTTTTTACAGGCTAATGGTCCCCTATGTTTTTTCAGCAATTTGTATTGGTTTATTCTCATTGTATTTAACAAATTCTCTTATTCCCCAAACCTCCAAAAATATGATGCTGTTCAAAGAAAAATATGTTTCCCGACAAATCAGAAGCAAAGAAGTGGACAATCATATCAAATTAGACAAAAACACCTATGCATATATACACTATTGGGACAATAAAAACAATATGGGATTTAATTTTTGGTATGAAACCATATCTCCCAATGGCATATCATACAAATTGCGTTCACAGGTTATACAATGGGATTCAACCAACCAACAATGGCAATTGGGGACCTACCTTATCCGATGGTTTGACGGCAAAGAAGAACGTTTGTTGGAAGGCGAAACTTTAGACACCTCGTTAAACATACAAATATCTGATTTTGTTTATATTAAAGATGGAATCGCTTTGATGAACTCCCAAGAACTCCGCCAATTTATCAATGAAGAAATTGCCAAAGGCTCTCCAATGGTCAAAAGTTACGAATTTGAAAAACATAGGCGAATAGCCTTTCCCTTTGCCACAATAATTTTAACCATAATCGGTTTTTGCGTTTCCAGCCGCAAATCCAGACAAGGTACAGGATTACATTTATTAATGGGATTTGTTATCGCATTTTCATTTATCATGCTGTTGCAAATTTCACAGATGTTTGCCATTTATGGCGGTTTTTCTCCATTTTGGGCAGCATGGACCCCCAACATTCTTTATGCCGCCTTGTCGGGAGTACTCATTTATATCAGCCCTAAATAATATTTCTTATTTCAAAGGTTTCTGATAACCATTAATAAAAAAATACCACCCTACGAGAGTAGGATGGTAAAAAACTATGAAAAAAAACTACTACTTACCTTATTTTTGATTTTTCTTTTGCAGGTGGTTTTTATATTTATTCATAAATTTATCCACACGCCCTGCAGTATCCACCAATTTCATTTTTCCTGTAAAGAAAGGATGTGAAGTGTTGGATATTTCCAATTTTACTAATGGATATTCGTTTCCATCTTCCCAAACAATAGTGTCTTTTGTATTGATGGTGGATTTACTCAAAAAAGCCACATCATTAGACATATCTTTAAAAACTACAAATCTATACTCTTTTGGATGAATTCCTTTTTTCATTATTTTTATATTTTTAAGTGTTTGTTTGCTCTCCTTGAAAGAGAACCTTTTGGGTGGGAAGTGGGATTCGAACCCACGACCTTCGGAACCACAATCCGGCACTCTAACCAGCTGAGCTATACCCACCGTGATTTCTGTGGTGCAAAGGTACAATTTTTTTCTTATCCTTTTGCCTTTTTTTATCTTTTTTTTCAAAAAAACATATAAACAAATAAAAATCAACTATTTAATATCTTTAACAATATAATTATATGATTAAATATGGACTTTTTTTAAAAAAAACAACTCCCTTTTTTATATCTTTTTAGAGAAAAATTCACTTTTATTTTGGTACATTTTGCTCACTGTATCGTTTCAAAATCCCATCAACATCTTTTATGCTTTTTTTCACCCATTCCAAACGCAATGCCATAATTTCATTGTCTGACAAACGCCAATTTATATCCGATTTTCGCAATCTTTGGCAAACATTCATCATTGTCAAGGCAACAGAAACAGAAATATTGTAACTTTCCGTAAATCCATACATAGGTATTTTCACAAATTCATCGGCCATAGTTATCGCCTCTTGACTCAGCCCCAATAATTCTGTTCCAAAAACAAAGGCTGTCGGCATTGAAATATCAATATCATCTATCATTGTATCCTTTTCCGATGGCATTGTTGCTACCAATTTATACCCTTGTTGTTTTAAGTGTTGCAGACATGCCTGCGTATTGTCGGGTTTACCATTATAACGATGAATAGTTAACCATTTGTCAGAACCCATTGACACTTCTTTGTTTATCTGATATTGAAAACTGTTTTCTATAATATGTACATTTTGAATACCCAAACATTCTGCGGTGCGTAGCACAGCACTCATATTATGACTTTGATAAAGGTTTTCAACGGCTATGGTTACATGATTAGTGCGATTGGCACTAATCATTTCAATCTTTTTAAAACGCTCTTCTGAAATATATTCTTTTAAAGAAGCAATTAAATCATTCATATTTTAACAAATAAATCTTTATTCTATCAAAAAAAAATCTGCTTCTTGAGTATTGAAGCAGATTTTTGTGATAAAAATTCGGAAACAATAATTATTTTTTTATTGCTTCTGCTAAAGTAGAACCAGCTTTGAATTTAACAACTCTTTTTGCAGGCACTTTGATAACAGCACCAGTACGAACGTTTCTACCTTTGCGAGCAGGACGTTGAATTGCAGTTGCGGTAATAAAACCTGGGATACATACTCTACCATCTTTTTTCTTCAATTCTTTTGTTGTTACATTAACAAAAGATTCAACAACAGCTTTTACATCTTTTTTCATTAAGCCTGTTTCAGCTACCATTGCGTCAATTAATTCTGCTTTATTCATATCTAAAAAATTTTGAAAGTTTTATATCGCAAATATATAATTTTTTTTATTATTTGCAACTTTTTTCGCAAAAAAAATACAAATAATTGATTATCAATTATAAATTGTTGCTATTTAGGCATTTTTTACCATTAAATCCCTTATTTCCACGCAAAAAATCCATGATATTCATGCGTTTTTTTCCAACTAATTGCAGATTTTTGATAAAAACATAGCCATTTGTGCATGAAATAGATAGCATATTTTTGTCATCTGACTGCATAATACCGGGGGCAACATTGACTTCTTCTTCTTGATAAGTACACTCAAAAATTTTCATCATTTTGGGTTCATTTTTATCATCAAGATAGAACAAATGGGCAGCAGGATATGGAGACATACCACGCACAAAATCATACACTTGTTTGACAGTCCACGAAAAATTGATTAAACAATCTTCTTTATATATTTTAGGGGCAGGTTTTTCAGTTATTTCTGGTTGCTCTTGCAAAACCACTATCTCCCTTTCAATATCATTTAAGGTTTTCAACATCAATATTTTGCCTTGGTCTAAAAGTTTATCATGCAAAGTTCCGGCCGTATCCTGTGGTAAAATTTCGACCTCTTGTTTAAGAATAATCTTACCTTTATCTATTTCACTATTAATAAGAAATGTGGTAACCCCTGTAGTTGTTTCACCATTTATAATAGCCCAATTGATTGGTGCGGCACCACGATATTGCGGCAAAAGCGAAGCGTGCAGATTACATGTCCCTTTGGGTGGAATAGACCATACAACCTCAGGCAACATTCTAAAGGCAACAACAACAAACATATCCGCATTTAACTGCTTGAGTTGAGCTACAAAATCCGCATCTTTTAGTTTTGTAGGCTGAATAATAGGCAGATTTTTAGACAAAGCATATTGTTTCACCGATGAATATTGCACATGCATACCCCTACCCGCTTGTTTGTCTGTAGCTGTAACCACTGCACAAACTTCATGAGAACCATCTTCAACAATAGCCGACAATATTCCTGTGGCAAAATCAGGGGTTCCCATAAAAACAATACGCATAGTAATTTCTGTTTTATAAAAATTTACAAAGAAAGCATTTTCAAACACGTAACAGCGGCTTCTGTTCCTTTGTTTCCATGCTTGCCACCAGCTCTGTCAATGGCTTGTTGCATATTGTTGGTTGTCAAAACACCAAAAATAACAGGCACATTACATTCCAAACCAACATTCATAATGCCATTGGCGGTTGCTTGGGCTATAAAATCAAAATGTCGGGTCTCTCCCTGAATAATGCAGCCAATACAAATAACAGCATCGGCATTTTGATGCAATATCACTTGTTTGGCGACAAAAGGTAACTCAAAACTACCAGCAACCTGCTTTACTATAATTTGATTTCGTTTGACACCATGTTGCAACAATGTATCAATACAAGCATCTTTCATGGAATAAGTGATTTCACTATTCCACTCCGCTACAACAATAGCAATAGTATGGTGTTTATCATCACTAAAAGGGATTTCTTCCTCTTTATATTGAGATAAATTCCTTTTTTTTTCCATAAAAACAAACTTTATTTTTGTGTTTTGGCGTATTCTATGCGTTTTTCAACCAAAGAGGTTGCCTCGTATGATTGAGGATACTCTTTTTGAATTTGTTCATATGCAACGATAGCATCTTTCCAATTGCCTTGCATTTCACAAGCCAAAGCATAACGATACAAATACAAAGAAGTCAATAAATCGTTAGGATTTTTTTTGCTTGCTTTATGATAATATTTAGCCGCTTGACTAATATCATTCTTTTCCATATAGGCATCGCCTATCATACACAAAGCTTGTCCCGGAAGTATTTTATCTTTTGAACTAAATTTTTTCAAATAAGAAATTGCTTCATCATATTGACCTTGTTTCAGATAACATGCACCTGCCATAAAACGTGCTCTTTTGGCTGTTTTAGTACAAGGATATTGCTTAATAACATCTATCAAGCCCACACAACTACCATCTCCATTTAGAGCCAACGCTGTTGAATCTATGGCAAAATATTGTTCTGCCTTATAAATAGCAAGTTCTGCTTTGGCTTGTCTCTTGGGACTCCACCATAAAAAATAGCCCAATATTACCACAACCAGCACCAATACTGCACCTGTTGTGATATTGACAACCTTTTCATTTGTACGATAAGCATTGATAATTCTTACCAAAAAATTTTCGTTTTGCTGCAACTCACTCTGTTTGTTTACTTCTTTATTCATTTCACTCAATTTTTCCTAAAAATTTAATTTGCAAAAATACAAAAAAATCTAATAAGATTTCATATTTTATTGACAACTATGCCGAAAAAATCAACTTTATCTTATTTATTTCTCTATAAAAAGAACATACACACATCATTTTCAATCATATATCAAATATCTTAAAGCTAAAGATTATCAAAAAAAATCTTCTTTTCCAACTATTCTTTAATAAAATGTTTGATTGATATAATCTTATTTTTATGGCATATATTTAACCAGTAATGTCCTGAGACCAAATTGTCAAGGGCAATTTGTTGACAATTATTGCTTGTTTTCACCAATTTACCACAATTATCATAAACATAAATATCACTAAATTCTATTTCTCCATCTAAAAACAGGTTTGTTTTGGCCGGATTAGGATAAATAAGGAAATGACCCGTATTTTTGTCTTTGTCCAAAACATTTACAGTTTCAGGAGATAAAAATTCTGACAAGTCAATTTTATGAAATTTGGCTGGAATAGTAACTTCATAACGTGAAATATATTCATTGGTCAAATAATATTGATAATTGCCCAAACCTGCAATAGCCTCCACTTGATGAAAAGGCAAATTCAGATTTATTTTTCGTTTGTTGCCTGAAAAAAAATCATTGTCTTGATAATCATAGAGCAAGAGTAAAAAAGGTTGTAATAGTGAGGAATACCCACATAGGACAATTTGTTTGGTTTCAGCATTATAATTTGCTGATGTTATCAAACCTTCCACATGATAATGGGTAATAAACTGTGCTTGATGACGACCAGGAAATTTGGGTAAAACATACAAAGAAGTGCCATAGGTATTCCATTGTTTGGTAAACAAATAGATACTATCACCTGCAACTACAAAGGCTTCACAATCAAAATCAGTGGCATTGCTGTTGGTTGCAGAGAAATCATCTTGGTCTGCATACGAAAACCAAATTGTATCTATTTCTATATTTCCCGTGAACATAGAACTTTTCGATATACGAAGAATATGCAAGTTGTTTCTATTTCCAGTACCATTATTTCCCAAATCGCCCAAATAAAGATACAGGCTATCTTGGTCCATATCTTCCACATCTTGATAAACTACATTCTCAAGCAATATACTATCAACAATTTGTCCGCTATCGGTGGATATTTGATACAAAGTTTTATCGTAATGGTCATTGTGTGAGAACAATTTATTGTCAAAAAAGACAAGTCCAGATGTGCCATTCAATTGTACAGGCAAGTTACAGGTATAAAAGGGTGTAACAGTTGTAGCATCGTATGTACAAGTGCCATTGTTAATACGGGCTTGCGGATTAAAATTATTTGCCCGAATATCGGTACAGCCATAAATTTGTGCATTTAATGACCCACACAGAAACAAACATAAGACAAAAATCAAGATATTTTTCATTGATAAAATGTTTTTTTACAAAGATATAAATAAAAAATAAAAAAAATGGAATTTGTATATTATTTTTTTGTACTTTTGCAACTCAATTCTGTCCTATTGTGTAATGGTAGCACAGCAGATTCTGGTTCTGTTTGTCTGGGTTCGAATCCTAGTAGGACAACAAAAAAAGGTCGTTCAAATGAACGACCTTTTTTTTACTTTTTGACTATTTTTATCTTACTGTGTAAGTTGCTTCCATTTCAATGTCTGGTTTATTTGCTTCAGCAAGTTTCCATGTAGCTTTTACCAAAGTATAAGTTCCATTGTTGCTATAAGTACATTGACCAGATACGGTTGCTGTAGCACCACCGTCACTAGTTACAGTAAAAGGTATCATCTCTAAAGTGGCTTCACCTGCTTTTCCTACAAAGGTTGCTTGCCATGATTCATAGAAATTATCTATAATCAAAGCGGCTTTACCTTTTACTTGAGAAGCTCCAACTGTTACGTTATAAGTGTCAGGATTACCACTTCCACCTACTACAATTTCACTTACACCATAGTTGCCGAATAATTTTTCAGCAGAGATAGTTGCTGTTCTGTTTGCAACAGCCATATTAGCGGCTTCATCACTTACGCTATAAATCAAAGTAGCTGCAGAATCAACATATTCCAAACCTTCTACACCAAGATTTGAGGTAACATCCCCGTCTTTTTTATCTTTTGCAGTAACACCATTAAGAGCAGCGGTTTTGTCTCCCAATTGGAATACAGGAACAGAAGCATCTGTAGGTAAGGTAATTTCAGGAGGGGTTACATCGTCCTTACAACTTGTAAAAGCAAAAACCATTGCTAACGCGATTGTTGATAAAAATAATTTTTTCATTTTTTGATAAATTTTAAATTAGTACTAAATTTTATTATTTTTTAAGATTATTCAAATTTTGGTGCAAAAGTATAACAAAAAAAAATACTATTGAATATTTTGACCTAATTTTTTTTGAAAATTTTATTTTATATTAAAATTCAAAACGCAATTTGACATTAAACATTCTGGGCAACATATAATTAGGTATTGCATAATATTGATTGTCAATATCCGATACCCAAAGATAAGACAATATATTATAATAATTGAAGAGATTGGTAATTTCAAACGACAAAAAAGCGGCATTGATAAATTTGAAGGGATTTTTTTTGCCTACATGCGTTGCCTGATTTAAAAATTGCCAAGAAATTCCCAAATCTGTACGGAAATATGCTTTTGAACGTCTGTCATATACCCTTTTGTCTTTAAAACTATAAGGCAAAGGCGTTGCATATACCAAATTGAGATGTGCTTTTATCATCGGTAAGCGAGGAATTCTGTCTTGGAAAAACAAATTGACACTAAATCGTTGATCTGTGGGTCTAGGAGTATAAATATCATGGTCAATACTTTCCATGCTTTTCATTAAGGAAACGGCCAACCAAGATTCCAAATTATGGACAATTTCGCCACTCAATTTAGCATCTATTCCCACAGCATAACCTACAGCATCGTTTCTACCGGAATAAGTAATCCTAACGTTATCAACACTATATGTGATTATATTATCCAGATACTTGTAATAAACCTCCACAGAAAATTGAAATGGACGGCGGGCTATTTCAAATGCCAAATTTAATCCCGTAATAAAATGATAGGACAATTGCGATTTAATACGATTATTCAAAGTACCGTCTTTTTGTCTCATTTCCTTATAGACAGGAGGTTGTGCGTACATACCCGTGGCCAGGTAAAACGAAATATCATGTTTTAGATGTTGGGGTATATATACCAAGCGTAACCGTGGACAAAACAAAAACTCTTTGTTGAACGACCAAAAACCGAATCGTATGCCTCCTACCAAAGTAAAAAGATGCTTGTCGTTTCCAAACTGCCATTTGTCCATTACAAAACCAGTTAAACGAAAGGTTGCCAAGGTATTATTTACTTTTAGCATATTATCATCAAGAGCGAATAATCTAAGTGAATCGTCTATAGCAACAGAATCGCCTGGAGTATTCGGGTGAAACGGTAGCGTGTATCCAGAAGAATCTATTGCACGCCATTCCGTTAATTTATCAGCAATAAACTCTCCTTGCAATTTCAGTCCCCAAGACAATGTGTTCCGTTTAGGCAAACGATGTTCTCCATTGAAGCCTCCATAGAAAATATTAGAAACCAAAAAATTACGACCATGATGCAAATCTGAACCCACCGAACGCGAATTGTACCGTTCCCCAAACTCATTGCTTCCGAAAGAACTATTCACATCAGACAGATAATATTCGCTCAAAATATCAAAAGTTTCTTTTTCAATTGAGTTAAAATAGGCTGCACTAAAAGAGAAAGTATGGTTGGAATCTGCTTGGTATTTTGTCAATAAAGAAGCATATACGGTTTGATAGGCATCAACTTCTTGTCCTTCAAAATAAATGGTCAAACTTTTGGCATTGTTCATCGCCCCCATTATCGTATTTCTGCTTGCAGGACGGAACTTGTAAATATTATTTGCATAATTGCCGAATAGCGAAAGTGTCCATTTTTTATTGGGCGTATAATTCAAAAGAAATTGCCCGTCCCAGAAATTGGGACGATAATAACCCGAATCTTGTGTTTTTTTGAACACAGAAGCATTCGATTGATAACGAACCCCTAATAGAAACGATAGTTTTTTATCTTTGGATACCCCTTCCAAATGTCCGCTTGCACCACGCAAACTACCAGATAAACTACCAGCCCAACGTGTCGGAGTTTTGTATTTTACATTCAGCACCGAAGACATTTTATCGCCATAGCACGCATCGAAACCTCCAGAAGAAAAATGCACCGCTGAAACCAAATCCGGGTTAATAAAACTCAAACCCTCTTGATTGCCAGACCGAATCAAAAAAGGACGGAATACTTCTATATCATTTAAATATATCAGATTTTCATCATAATTTCCCCCTCTTACATTGTATTGCGAAGTCAATTCATTATTTGCAAAAACACCTAAACCAGCCGATTTAACCAAACTTTCTACCCCCACATTCACACCGGGAATATGTGTCAGCACCTTGGGATTGATTGGTTTTAGGTCTTCATTGTCTATTACATATCGTTCATCAAGGGTAAATGCACGAATATGAGTAACGGATTCTTTCAGTTGAAAATTAAATTCTTTACGCTTGCCTTTAGGCACATTAATAGTCTGTTCTACTGATTGGTACCCCACACAAGATATTTCTATAACCAAATCTTTGTCGTGAGGAATAAGCAAATCGAAACGTCCGTTTTGGTTGGTTGAGGTCCCTAATGTAGCATTGTTTTTCAATACAACAGTGGCATTTTCAATGGGTAAACCTGTAATATCTGTTACAATTCCATATATTTTTGCCAAATTCTGACCTTTTAATATCGGAAAGCACAAACATATATAAATAATAAATATGATTTTTTTACTCATACAACTGCTTATTATATTAATACGTAAAATATATTGATTTATTGTACTTCGTATTCTCCCATTCTTTTTTTTTATATCTTTGCACGATTCTAAAAAATGGATAAAATGAAAAAACGAATATTATTTTTAAGTTTGATAATGTTATTGTTAGTTGCTTGTCATTCTTCAGACAATGAGGTTGCGGAAATCATACTAAATGAACAACAACTCCCGACCACTATCACTTGTGAAACAAATCAAAACGAGAACACACAAGTTTTAGACGACAGTCAAAGCAGTTTTATTATCAAACAATTGAAAAAAGTTGAAAAAAGTTTCTTCACAAAAATTAACATTAGAGAGAATTGGATTGTAGAAAGCAAAATAGAAAGTTTTTCGCCTAATTTTGACATCTGGATAATTGCCAACGAGGGCGAACAATACATTAAATTGTTGGCAACTATTGATGAAAATGGCACTTTCATTGATGCAATTCCTATTGCCTGCAATGTTGGAACAGAAAAAACAAAATATGTAGAAAGTGAATATTGGCAAACACAAATTGATGAAGAATATCGCATTATTATCACAAAAAAATATGACAAACTCTATTCTTTATCAGATGAAGGTTACGAATCGGGCAAAAGTTATTCTAAAAAAGCTGAAGATGAATATTATATAACCGATGATGGAACTTTTGTTTATGTAGAAAAAAATATTTTTAATGTTGATTACAAGGCAATTGTAATGTTTGCCGACAAAGAAAAATTGTTAAATCCTTTAGATGACCAATGGATATGGAATGCCATTACTATTCAAGAAAACATAGAGTCTTTGAATATTTTATTCAAAGAAGTTTATTCTGATTTTGATAAAATATCTATCTACAATTATCAAGGCGAAGAAGTGGACATTGTGGATATATCTAATTTTATTTCTACAGCCGACAAGGGATTTATTATCTTACAAAAAGACAAAGATCCATTGTTTGTTCCATACAATTCACCACAAAATGTGCTTAACAAAGCCATGCTTTTCTTTGAAATGCCTATTATAAAAATAGAAAACGAAAACACCACAGATGATAATACTTCAGACGAAGATTTAACCGCATAAAACCAATTGCCATTGAATCCTAAAAAGAAAGATTATTTTAAAATTTCATAAATAATATCATTTTGGAATACCTTATCTTTTCTATATATTTTATTGTTTTTATAGCAATTATTGTCAATGGAAAATTTTTCCAATCCACACAAATGAGCAAAAAAATTCTCATTGGACTTTTTGTTATAAAAATACTTTTCAGTGGATTCTATTTTGCATATTATAAAAACGCTGACCGACCTTCAGACACCCAAAGATTTTTCACCCAGGCCAAAACTTTGTATCAAAAAAGTTTTGATAATCCACGACAATTTTTTAATATTATCAGCAATGTATCCTTCGGACGCCAAACTCAATCTTCTGGAATTTTCGGTATTATTCCCGAAGATGAGATACCCTATGGCACAGACTACACACACGAAAGCCGTTTTGTTGTACATCTTACCGCTTTGTTGATGTTTTTTAGCGGACCATATTACCTGGTACTATTGTTAATATATGCGTTTTTTGCTTTTTGCGGCAGCGTATTTCTATATAAATATTTTGCTCCACAAGACAAGAAAAACCAAGTAATATCTATTATTGCCTGTTTTATGATACCTTCTACCATATTTTGGGCATCTGGCATTTCCAAAGAAGTATTATTTTTCTTTTTTATATCTTTAACATTGTTTGTTTTACACCAATGTATTTATCAAAAATGGGGTATCAAATACATTGTAATACTTTGTTTATCTTTAGCGGGTATGATGTATTCAAAATTACATTTGGCAATTATATTTATACCCCTGATGTTCATTTATATCTTTTGTTACTATAACAACAACAAATGGCTGATAAAATATGGTTGCGGATTATTTATTCTGTTTATTATTTCAGTCGTGGTACGATTTTTTGCCTACGACTCCTATTTTGATATATGGTATGCCATTCAATATCAAAACAACTGCTTTATCGGATTGGAACAACATTTGCACCCTGACGGGCAAACAGATATATATCTGCCGTTTCTAGAAGATAGTTTTTTGTCAATTTTTAATGCAATTCCCATCGCTTTATTTAATGTTATTTATTATCCTGCCATACAAACAACAGATATATATCATTTTTTTGCGGGCATGGAAACTTTATTGTTTATCGGGTTATCGATAAATCTGTGTATTCGTTTGTTTAAAAGAAAAATTGATAACGATTCGTTGTTTTTGCTCTTATTTTGTCTATTATCATTTATTTTAATAGGGCTTTGTACGCCAAACGTTGGAGCCTTATGTCGCTATAAATCCGTTTGTCTTCCTTTCTTATTTTATTTATCACTCAACACACAAAACTCGTTCCGCCCGATTTTATCGCACACACAAAATAACAAGCAATAAACAAGTGTTTTTTTCGAAAAACACTTATTTTGAAATCAGTTATTTTTGAATAATTCTAACGGAATTCAAACAATTGGGTAAATCCCGTCATTGAAAACACATTGCGAATATCATTGTTCATACCTGCAATAAACACCTTACTACCTTGGACTTTAGCATTTTTTAGTATAGTCAGGAAAAGGCGTAATCCACTTGATGAGATATAATCCAAAGCATTGCAATCCAAAACTATATTTTTGCCAGCACAATTAGCAAGAGGAGCCAAATCTTTTTCGGTTTGTACAGCCGCTGCTGTATCAAGACGGCCATCGAATATGGCGATAAGTTCGCCATTTTGTTCTTTAATTATAGTATTCATATTTTATTATATTTTCTTCTTTAAGGTCAAAACATTTTGATTATTTTCATAAGAATAACTTATTTCATCCATAATTTGTCGGACAAGAAAAATTCCCAAACCACCAATTGGGCGTTCATCTACAGACAAATCAATATCAGGTGAAGTCGCACTAGTCGGGTCAAAAGGAACACCAGAATCTCTGATAGTAAAAATAAGCATTCTATTTTCATAAGTGGCAGTGATATTTACTTCTCCCACTATGTCTTTAGGATAGGCATAATTCATCACATTTACAACAACTTCTTCTATGGCAAGATTGATATTCATGATAACAGATGGATCCACGCCATGTTTTTCAGCCATATCTTCGATAAAAGAAGACAATTGCGGCACTGTTTCCACGTTATTGGGGAGAGTAAGCGTTTGAATATCGTTTGTTTTTGTTGTGTCATTTAAATATTTATTAAATTGAATAGCAAGCAAAGTAATATCATCACTTTGTTCTGCATTGCCTACAAAAGCATGTATAGCATCTGTAACATTGGCGATAAGTTCTTGTGGAGAACGTGATACCGTTTGAAGAACTTTCATCATACGTGCCTCCCCAAAAAGTTCATGGGTTAGATTTTCCGCTTCTGTAAGTCCGTCTGTATAAAGGAAAATAGTATCATTGGGTTGTAAAAAAGTTTGTTGTATAGAATACTTCCAATCAGGCATCAACCCGACAGGTATATTGGCATCAACGGGTAACAATTCTACTGTTTTATTCATCAATGCTACAGGACAGTGACCTGCATTACAATATCTTAACAAGCCGCTACGAAGATTAAGCACCCCTACAAAAAGAGTTACAAACATCGAACTTTCATTCATTTCTGACATGGCATTGTTCATTTGCATTATCATCTTATCGGGAGCATATTCGTGTGCAGACACCATACGGAACAAGCTACGAGTTACAGCCATTACCAATGAGGCGGGGACTCCTTTCCCGCTAACATCTCCAATACAAAAGAATAATTGTTCATCACGAATATAAAAGTCATATAGGTCGCCGCCAACTTCTTTGGCTGAAACAAGACTGCCGAACATTGAAACTTCATCTCTATCGGGATATGGCGGAAAAGTTTTGGGAAGCATACCCATTTGAATATTACTAGCGATACGAAGTTCACTACCAATACGTTCTTTTTCTGCATTAATAGTTTGTAAACGCATATAACCGCGTGCGGCACGATACATAATAAAACTCATTAACGCTAACCCCAAAATCATTAATAATGTCAATTGAAATGCCACTGTATGCAAACCGCGATAAATTTCTTTATCTGCAAATACAACAGCCATTGACCAACCTGTTCCGCCTTCAACAGGACTATAATAAATATAACTCTTTTCTCCTCTATCGTTTCTCACCTCAGCATGTCCACTATCACCCTGTAGCATAGAATTAGTAATTCTATCTACAGTAGTGTCATTCATTTGGTCTGTTATTTCATTAATGGTGGTTTTCATCACCAGTGTTTTATCAGGACACGCCAATATATATCCATTCCGACTCACCAAAACAGAAGATTGTTTGTTATTATCTTTGGTAATAAACATATCTACCAGCCAGTTAAGCGAAATATCCACTCCTATCAAGGCTATAGTTTTGCCATCAGCATCATGTACCGGTAATGTATAGGAACATATCATTCCCTCCGCTCCTTCATTGTCCAAATATGGTTCCGACCAATATCCGCTATCTGCGGCTATACCATCAAGAAACCATTGGGCATTTAAATAATCATGATTTTCTGACCCTATTTGTCGTTCAATGAGCGTTCCATCATCATAACGTTTTACATACGGTTCAAACCATCGTCCCCGTTCGGGATAATAGTCTGCCACAAATCCGATAAATGCACCTGTCAGCATGTTATTTTGCGAAACTAACAGACGTTCAATCATATATAGAGAATCAGGCTTGTCTATTTGACGTTCAATAATCCAACTCATATTATTAACGGCTGTTTCTACGGACTTTACAACTTGCAAAATCTCCATATTTTTGACTTTCAATTCTGTTTTGGCCAGTTGCTCCACCTCTTGAGCGATGCCGTTACGAGCGAAAAAATATTGTACAGCACTATTAATTTGAATCAATACCGCTGCAAGTATCAGTATAAGTAATCCGTTGCGAACTTGCAATGAACGCTTCCATTTGCTCAACTTTTTTCTCATAAATATTATATTTTCTGTCTATTCCATAAAAAAGGTTAATTGTACTCCATCAGCTGTCTGTTGTGTCTGTATCTCTTTACTCATTCCACGAATAATCAACACAGACAACTCATCGGCATCGTTTCTCTCCAAGGGCGATATGGTTTCCCCCTTATGAACAAAAACAATCATTGAGGAGTAATCCAATTCGCTATATGTTATTTCAATGTGTATAGGATTTTCATATTTTGACAGCAACATTAACATTTCCTCCACCACATGTGTAATGGGATTCATGCGTTCAGGCATGGCATAACGAATACAGAATTGTTTGATTTGCGATGTCATATCATAAAAATCAAAGTCTTTGTTTTCTATATCGAATATCAGCTTCCGAATAAGATGAACAAAATTTCTTGTTTCCGTTTTTTGCGGATTTCCAAAAATTTGTTCTGGAGTTCCGTCTTCGTAAATCCCCCCATTATACATGAAAAAGATACGGGAGCTTACTTCACGTGCAAATTTCATTTCATGAGTAACAATAAGCATTGTCATCTTTTCTTGTGCTAACGATTGTATAACCCCTTGTACTTCTCCTACCATTGTAGGGTCAAGGGCGGAAGTGGGCTCATCAAAAAGAATAATATCGGGATGCATGGCCAAAGTACGTGCAATAGCCACACGCTGCTTTTGTCCACCTGATAGTTGCGAGGGCATTGCAGATAATTTTTCTGCCAGACCCACCTTACGAAGATATTCTATACCTTCTTTTTCCGCTTGCAAACGGCTAAGACCATGCAACTTCATTGGTGCCAAAGTAACATTATCTAAAACAGATAGATGTTCAAACAAGTTAAAACTCTGAAACACCATACCCATTTTTTCTCTCAATTTATTTAGCGGGTAATTTTTTGACAAGATATTTTTCCCATTGACAATAATTTCGCCAGAAGTAGGAAACTCCAATAAGTTGAGCGTTCTTAAAAAAGTGCTTTTTCCTGTACCGGAAGGTCCAATAATAGAGATTACCTCTCCCTTGTCAATATGACAATTCACATCTTTAAGCACCTGCAATTGTTTGCCGTCAGATGAAACAAAAGTCTTTGTAAGGTGTTGTACTGTAATCATATTTTTGTCCCCCATTTAAATAAATAATCAAGTAACTTACTCATAAGCCATGCTAAAACAAAATAGATAAGCGTAATGAGTAACAATGGGAAAAAAGCCTCAAAAGTGCGACTACGTATCATATCGCTAGCCCGAGTAAGGTCTTGAATGGCAATATACCCGACAATAGAAGTGTTTTTGATGAGAGATACTGCTTCGCTTTTAAAATGAGGCAAGGCTTTTTTCAATGCCTGCGGTCCAATAATGTAACGAAAAGTTTGCCAACGAGTAAATCCTAATGCAATGCCAGCCTCATTTTGTCCGTTACCGACCGCCTGAATAGACGTATTCATCATTGAAGAAACGAAACAAGCAAATGTCATGGAAAAAGCAATAATGGATACTACCAAACTATTAAAACCAGTAAATATAACATAAAACAATATCATTAGCAATACCACCATAGGAATACCTCGCAACACTATCGCATATCCGTTAGCAATACTATTCAGCCAATGATAACGACTTTTACGCATCAAATACAATCCCACTCCAAGCAACGTGCCGAAAAAAATTGAAAACAGAGTGATACGGATGGTAACCCAAAGCCCTCTTGCTAAAAATTCCCAACGGTTTTCCACTAATAAATTATTGTTGAACGAACGTTTTAGACCTTCCCTAAATCCGTCATTGATTTGAGAATTTTCATCTACGACAAAAAAACCGCCATAACAACTAAAATGGCTATCACCAAAGGTCAATAACTGTTCCCGTTCTTCGGTAATAAACACTCCCCCTATCACAATATCTATCGCATTTGACTGTAAGGCAGGAGCCAATGCTGCAAAATCATAAAGTGATATTTCAACAGGACGACCAAGATAGCGACCAAAGCGTTTGGCTATTTCCACATCAAAACCCCGCCAATCTTTACCCACAGAAAACGAAATCGGGGCTATAGTTTGACTGGTTCCCACTCGCAACAATTCCCCGTCTGTTGCTATAGGCGCATTGTCTGTAGTCATACTTACACTATCATAATGATAAGCATTGAACCACTTGTTTTGTATCTCTTGCAGTTCACCTGACGTTTTCAACTCGGAAAGAAACTGATTAAACTTAACCACCAAAGCATAATCTTCCTTACGAAATGCTAATCCGCAAGGATAACTTTTACTTGTTTTAAATGCCAATTTTATTCCATTTTTTTTACGGACATCATTATTGATAGCTGGTTCATCATACACAAAGGCATCTATACGTCCATTTTTTAAAGCAACAATACAATCGGTCGGGGTTGGAAACCTAACAACTTTAACATCCTTACGTTGTGTAAGTTCTATTTCATAACTTGTTCCTGAAACTGCCCCAATAACACATCCGGACAAATCAGCCTCTGATTGCAGACTTTTCTCTGATTTATTATGATGAC
Source organism: uncultured Bacteroidales bacterium (assembly GCA_905233585.1). Taxonomy (GTDB): domain Bacteria; phylum Bacteroidota; class Bacteroidia; order Bacteroidales; family WCHB1-69; genus UBA1205. The sequence goes on along the minus strand of CAJOFD010000004.1, from coordinate 11,435 downwards.
AAGCACATATCAATACAACGTACAATAATGCCATGATAAAAATAAATATGTGCTTATTTCGCATAAACCGTTTAAAAGGAACTTCCATTTCTAATTATATTTTTCGTATTTTTTTGATATAGAAAAGCATTTTCAATGCAACAAAATAATGTTTTCCTCTCAAAAAAAACAAGTGCAAAATTACAATTTTATCCGATATTTTTACTTTATAAAAGATAAAATTATTAACTTTCCTACTATTATTTACTTCTATTAACAGATAAGCATCTTTTATTAAAATACATATCCGACAAAAGCTGAAACAGACATCGGAAAAATGCTAAAACCTTTTGGAGAAGAATAGGACATATTATTTAGCATTTCCGCCCTATCATCTCTTTTCAGATAAGTTGAATAATTATTTGTAAAAGAAGACAATAAATGCAGGTTAGCCCCCAAAGACAAATGTTTCAATATTATAAAACGTAAAGAGGCTTTAGCTGCCAATCCGTATGCTAATTTATATTCTTTATAATACTGAAAATTAACACTATCTTTTATAAAATCGAACTCTTCTTTTGTTCGATAAATAAAATTAACCCCACAAGCAGCATCTACGGCTATCGCAAAATTATTGGTAATATTATAACGATACATGAACCCTATCATAATAGGTAAAAACATATATTGCTTATGGGTCATTTTATCATATTTTTCTACCATATTTTTTTCAATATACTCATTTGCAATACGTTTTTGAGCATTTTTTGTTAAGGTATGCCAAAAATAATCAACATTGAGTGTAATCGCAAACATGTGACCTAACATATCGGTATTTCCCGTTACAGGCATGGCTCCTTGCAAAGAGGCATATACTCCTATCTTGGCATTTCCAAAATCATTGTTTGAAGAAGATAAATCAGCCAAAGGAAAACTTGGCCCGGCATTAATTGAAAATTGAGCCTGTATATGATTGACCCATAATAAGCAAACAGCAATTATCAACAACTTCAACACATTCTTCATTGTTTTATCAATTATAATTTTGAATATTGCAAATGTACAAAAAATCTTATAGCAAATCATTTTTATTACATACCGTCATAATCAACTGACAATTAAAAACTTAAAAAATATACACAAATAAATAATATTGTTGTTTTTCTAAAAAAAAGATGTTATCTTTGCATATTTAACGGCAATTTTTGTCCGATTTTGTTTTACAACAATATAACTTAAAATTCAATAAAATTGTGGATACAATACTTTCGTCATTAAATGAAAATCAGCGACAGGCTGTCATTAATATAGATGGTCCTTCAATGGTGATAGCGGGGGCAGGTTCGGGCAAAACCAGAGTACTCACCTATCGTATTGCCTATATGATTTCTCAAGGTGTCAATCCATTTAATATACTCAGTTTGACCTTTACCAACAAAGCGGCAAAAGAAATGAAAGAACGTATTATCGCTTTATTGGGAAATTCTCAAGGCAGCCACGTTTGGATGGGTACCTTTCACTCTATTTTCAGCAAAATATTGCGTATCGAAGCAGCGCATTTGGGTTACACCAACAATTTTACCATTTATGATACCGATGACAGCAAAAACTTGATAAAAAACATTATCAAAGAAAAAAATTTAGATATTAAAATTTACAAACCGACATTGGTACAAAATGTTATTTCAGGAGCAAAATCTGCATTGCTTTTTCCTGAAGATTATTGCAACAACAGCCTTATTGAACAAGAAAACAAAGCCAAACAATTGGGCGAATTAGGACAAATTTATCTTGCTTACAATTATCGTTTGAAACAAGCCGACGCAATGGATTTTGACGATTTGTTGGTAAATATGTACGTTCTTTTACGCGATTTTCCTGAAATATTACTCAAATACCAACAACGTTTCCATTATATTTTGATAGATGAGTATCAAGACACCAATCGTGTACAATATATGATTATCAAAAAATTGGCAGCAGCATACGAAAATATCTGTGTTGTTGGCGATGATGCCCAAAGCATCTATTCTTTTCGGGGGGCAAATATCGAAAACATATTAACATTCAAAAATGATTATCCTTCGTTTGAAATTTATAAATTAGAGCAAAACTACCGCTCTTCCAAAAATATCATCAAAGCAGCCAATAGCGTTATCGCCTGCAACAAACGACAGATACCCAAAATGATATGGACTTCGAATGATAGTGGAGATAAAATAAAAATACTGAAAACATCAAGTGATATAGATGAGGCTATTGCGGTGGTAAAATCCATTGCGGATATGAAAAAACAATATGGTTATACCAATAATGATTTTACCATTATGTATCGCACCAACAATCAATCAAGACCATTTGAAGAAGCCCTTCGAAGAATGGCCATTCCTTATAGAATATATGGCGGACAATCGTTCTACAATCGTAAAGAAATAAAAGATGTCATGGCTTATTTCCGTTTGGCGGTCAATTTTCATGATGAAGAGGCAATGAAAAGAATCATCAACTACCCACAACGGGGCATTGGACCAACTTCGATGGAACATATTATCGCATGTGCATCCGAAAACAATGTAGGCTTATGGGACGTGGCAGAAAATCCAATGGCATACAACCTGAAAGTTTCTCCAAAAGTGTTCAATGCTTTGGATTTGTTTGTCAATAAGATAAAAAGCTTTCATGCCCAACTAAAAATACTCAATGCTTTTGAATTAGGAAAACACATTGCTGACAGTAGCGGCATTACACAAGATTTACGTGAAAACACGGAAGAAAAAGAACGTTATGAAAATTTAGGCGAATTGTTCAATGCAATGAAAGACTTTGTAGAACGACCCGCCAATACAAGAATAGATTTTACCACAGGAGAAGATTTACAAGAAGAATTTCCCTCTTTGGATTTATTCTTAAACGAAGCAGCCCTTTTTACCGATGCCGACAAAGACGACGAAGATAACAACGACAAAGTTAAACTCATGACCATTCATGCTTCCAAGGGGCTGGAATTCACTTGCGTTTATGTAGTTGGTGTTGAAGAAAACATCTTTCCATCATTTATGGTTTCTTCGCCAAGCGAATTGGAAGAAGAACGCCGTTTGTTTTATGTGGCCATTACCAGAGCAAAAAAACATTTGACCATCTCTTTTGCCGAAACAAGAAGACTGTATGGGAATTTCAATTTTTGCAACCCAAGTCCGTTTCTTGAAGAAATAAGCAAAGATGTTATTAGTTTTGAAGACAATACCACCTCTGCTACCCTATTAGAAAAAAACACCTATTACACCTCTACACCACAATTTATGCCTAAAAAGGATTTTCCAACTACCGAAAGGAGAAAATCGGCACAACAAACCATATTCAAGCAACCTATAGCCAAACGGAATAGTCAAAATATGATTATTGAACCCCGAAAGACTCAACCCAATATCTCCCTTGAAGCCGATATACTTACAGCAAAAACTTCTGAAATCGGCATGAAGGTATATCATGAAAAATTCGGCATTGGAACCATTGTCGAAATAGAAAACTTGGGCGACAATAACGACAAAGTACTCATTGAATTTGAAACTGTCGGAAAGAAAAAACTACTTTATCATTTTGCTAAACTTAAAAAAATATCAGAATGAAAACATCAAACCCAACAAACAAGAAAACAAAACGCCCGTTAATATTGATTTCCAATGATGACGGTGTACACGCTACGGGAATAAAAATATTGACAGAAATAGCACAAAAATACGGAGATGTTGTTGTCGTAGCCCCCTCTTCGGGACAATCGGGCAAAAGCCATGCCATCACCTTTGCCAATCCGTTACGTATTTGGCAACTACGTCAAGACAAACATCTTCAAATATATAAAACAAGCGGAACCCCCAGCGATTCTGTAAAAATGGCAAGACATCTTGTTTTAAAAAACAAAAAAATCGATTTGTTACTATCCGGTATCAATCATGGCTCCAACACATCGGCAAGCACACTTTATTCCGGTACTGTTGGCGCTGCATTGGAAGGTTGCTTGAATCAAATACCTTCAATAGCCTTTTCTATTGTCAACTACAAGCCCACTTATGATTTTCAAGGAGCGTCAATGGTGGCCGACAAAGTAATTGCCATAGCATTAGACAAAGGATTGCCACAAAAAACATGTCTGAACATCAATATTCCCAATGTTCCCGCAGAAGAACTGAAAGGATACAAAATAACTCGACAAGCCAACAATTATTGGGTGGAATATTTGGAAGAACGGCAATCACCCAATGGACAACCTTATTATTGGTTAGACGGAGCATTGAAAGAAATTGACAAAGGACGGGATACTGATATTTGGGCAATAAAACACAACTATGTATCCATTACCCCAATATATACAGATATGACCGCTTACCATGCTTTAGATGAATTAAAAAAATGGAAAATAAAATAAATAAATTATGAATATACTAAAAAAAGATTCTATCGGTATTGGCATTCTTATCGGCTTGATATTACCAGCCTTATTGTTTGCCCTGCTTTTTGGATTGTCGGTAGCCTTGGCACCTGAAACAAAAGACTATTTGATACAAATCTCAACTATGTTGTTGATTTCCATGATTCCCAATCTGATATTGATGAGATATTATATGCTCAATCTAAAATTAGACAAAACAGGCAGGGGTATTATGTTAGCAACTTTTGTATTGATGATTACCTACTTTGTCTGTTTTTTGAAAACAACTTCATTCTTAAGTTAGAATAATGGAAGACATTTTTATCGCCATAAAAAAAGAAATGGACATTTTTGAACAGCAATATCTTGATATTGTCAATCAGAATGAACTTATTGCCTCTTATGTAAGCAAGGACAATGGAGCAAAATTGATTCGTCCTGCCGTTGTTTTTCTTACGGCAGGATTATGTGGGGCAATAACTCCCCAAACACAAAAATTGGCCTTGGCGGTAGAATTGATGCACCATTCTTCACTAATACACGATGATGTGATTGACAATGGACAAAAAAGAAGAAACTGCAATACTATCAACGCCTTACACGGCAACCAATTGGCAGTATTGATTGGCGATTATTTTTTGTCGCAGACTATGAAACAAATTGTTTCCACTGGCAACATTGACATTTTAACGGATATAACTTACGTTGCAGAAACAATGGTTTTAGGAGAATTGCTACAAATACAACTCAATAAAGCAAGATCTTTGTCTATAGAACAATATTTTGAAACAATCAGAAAAAAAACCGCCGTTTTGTTGGCCACTTGCTTCAAATTAGGTGCCTATTCTACCAAAATACCCCAACAGCAAATACAAAAATGGTACGATATGGGCATTTCGTTTGGATTGGCATTTCAAATGGCAGACGACATTTCCGATTATTATCTAAAAACAAACAACAAAGATGCAAACAAAGACATCAAAGAACACAAAATTACTTTGCCTTTGATTGCAGCATTGACAAACATGAGCACCATGCAACAACAAAGGTTACTCAATCTCTATTTTTACCACAACGGTACTGAAGAAGAAATAGGAAAAATTATCCATCTGGTAATAAAAAATGGAGGCATTGAAAAAGCACTCCATATTATGAACCAAAAGGCCCAATTGTTTGATGATTTTTTACAAGACTTTCCACAAAATGTCTATCGCGAGGCTTTATGGCAAATGTTAAACAAAATTATAAGTGTAAAGTAAAATAATGTTACAATTTATACTGAAACGGCTTGGATACGGACTTTTGGTGATGATAGGCATCATTACCGTTATATTTTTGCTGTTTTCCATATTGCCTGGTGACAGTGCCATTATGACCATGGGACAACGTTCCGATGTGGAAAGCGAAGAAGCCGTAAAAAAAGATTTGGGTTTGGACTTGCCTCTCCACCTCCGTTTTGCCACCTACATCAACGATATGATGCCGATTTCGCTGCATAGTACAAACGAAGAAAACGTATTTTTTTATTCCGAAGAAAAATATAATGCCCATATTTTATTCACATTCGGTCAAACACATCTTTTGGTCGCCAAAAAACCTTATTTAGGTCGTTCTTATCAAAGCAAACGCCCTGTTTTGGAAATGTTAAACGAAGCCTTTCCCAAGACAGCGCTATTAGCAATTATTTCCATTATTTTTGCCATCATTTTAGGTATAATATTGGGCATATTTTGTGCTATATTTCAAAACACTTGGTTTGACAGAACAACATTGGTGGTTTCTGTATTGGGCATGGCTTTGCCTTCGTTTTTTGCCGCCATATTATTTGCTTGGATATTTGCTTTTCTATTGTCAGACTATACTGGTTTGAATATGTTTGGCAGCCTTTATACCATCAGTGATTTCGGCGATGGGGAATATTTGGACTTAAAAAACTTGATTTTACCCGCTATAACATTGGGAATAAGACCTTTGGCTACTGTTACCGAATTGATGAGAAATTCCGTATTGGAAGTATTGTCGCAAGATTACATTCGCACGGCCAAGGCCAAAGGTTTAAGTTTTTCGCATATCATCAATTCTCATGTTATCAAAAACGCTTTGAATCCTGTTGTTACAGCCATTTCAGGCTGGCTGGCTGGTATGATGGCCGGGGCTGTTTTTGTTGAATATGTATTTGACTACAAAGGCGTTGGGGTAATGATTGTAAACGGATTGGAAAAATACGATTTTCCCGTAGTGATGGGAAGTCTGCTTTACATTTCCGTTATTTTAGTAATAATTAACATTTTAGTAGATGTTATTTATGGATTTTTAGACCCCAAAGCCAAAATCAGTTAGCACGAAATTATTATTTATTAACCATTAAAAAATATTTTATCATGAAAACAAATTCAGAAATCAGAGCCGTTGCCCGTGAAGAACTGAAGGGCAATTGGACAAATCCCGTGTTGGCAACCCTTATTTATGTCGCCATCTGTGTTGCAATCAGTATTATTCCTCTGGCTGGACGTATTATTAATTTATTCGTAGAAATCCCTTTTGGATTGGCTTTCGTTGTCGCTTTACTGCTTTTTATCCGTGGAGACAAACAAAACGTAATCAACAACATGTTCAAAATTTTTGCGAACTATGGCCGTACACTTAGTGTATCCTTATTAACCGCTATTTTCACCCTTCTTTGGACACTATTGTTGATTATTCCCGGCATTATCAAGAGTTATGCTTACGCAATGACTTATTACATCTCACAAGACAATCCTGAACTTGGGGCAGATGAATGTATCAACAAAAGTATAACTTTGATGAACGGACACAAAATGGATTTGTTCCTTTTGGATTTAAGTTTCATTGGTTGGCTGTTACTCGGTGTATTGTCTTGCGGCATCGGTCTTTTGTGGGTAATACCTTATATGCAGACTTCCCGTGCCATTTTCTACGAAGAATTAGTAACCAATTCTACAGAAACGATTGACATAGCAGAAGCAACTATCAATGAATAAAAACAAAATACTATTGAACAAACAAAAAATAGGGTGTTTTTTACACCCTATTTTTATTGGACATAAAACATATTTTGACCATATTGCAAAAATAAAAATATAGCGAATATAGTCTGTCAGTTAAACAATTATTTCTGCCTATAAAAAGATAATCTCAAATCTTCATCTTCAACAATAAGACTATCCTTTGTCAGATAAAATATAGCAGACAGACAAGTATCTTCTTCTTTAGAACAAATGTACAAGTGGTCTATCCCATTGTGGTAACCGATAAGAGTATCATTCCAATAAATAGAATCAGCGGTAAAAGTGATAACAGGATCATCTTTAAAAATCCAACCCATCCATCCTAATATAGGATCTGCGTGTTCTTTTACATAAATTGCATTACAAAAATAATTTCCCTGCAAAGTAGCCTGTATATTATCCTTTTTTTGTGAACAGGAAATCATCAGAACGATTATTACTAATACAAAACTTATTTTTTTCATAATTTTACATATTTATTCATGACATTAAAACTTTTAAATTATTAAATTACTGAATTTTAAAATATTTTTATAATAAAATTATATCCTCCTTGTCTATAATAAAAATGAATAATATAAAACCTACTCCAAATATGCCCAACAACCTCTACGAGTAGTCTAATTTCGGTTGACTCAATTTTTATTCTTATGAAGAATGTCTATTGACTTTATGTTATCCCCGCCACTTGTGCCAAGGAACCAAACACAAGCAACTCTTCCGTCATGGTATTTTCGCTTTGCCAAGAAAATAAACACTATGATTTTCTTGCAAATGCGAATATGATTTTAAGATTAAACCGTGATATTTGCTAATACTAAAACAAATATTTATACAAAAAATGATTTTTTTTAGCAATAAATTGTCATTAAATACGAAGAAAAAATGTCTTTTGATATACAAAAGCACTTGTTTCAAAATCACACTGATACTATGCAGATGTAAGCCCGTAGTCATTTTTTTTAGTTTTTAGGGAATATCCTAATTTTTAGAATATTCTTTTTTGCAAAGAAACAAAAATATTAATAACAAATTCAATGTTTTACAAAAAAATTACCAACAAAAAAATTGTTAATAAATATTAACAAAGAGAAAAAATTTAAGTGAGAGCCCTCAATTAAATGAGGATTCTCACCTAAAATATAATGATGAGGTTAATGAAACGTTATTCTTCCCCTCGGCCACGACACCTGTTGGCACAAATTTAGACAAACTTGCCACGGGAAAACCAATAAAAACAATGCTCCCATTTTCATTTTTTAGTTCGCGACGTGTAACCTTAAACTCATTTACATACCGACAACACAGCCATGCACTCCATTCGTACGCACGATAAAACAAACCTTCTGCAAACAAATAGATTGTTGTCCAATCATTGGTGCGATGATTTTCTATCTCTAATATTTCTTTTATTTGTGCCATTGTTTCTTAATTAAATTTCTAAATCCCCCTTTGATAGCCTGCGGCTATCTTTCCCCCCTTATAAGGGGGGAACTTATATTTATTTTCTATGCCTATGGAGCAGGGCGGATTGTCGCTTATTGCGGGCTGCTCCCTGCGGGGTGCCTGCCCGCTACCCCGACAATCCGCTTGCCTTGCCAACAGATGAATTACTCAGCGGAGCGAACCAAGCGGACAGACTGACCGCCGCTGCGGCTGCTGTAGCCCGAGGGATTGAGAAGACTCGAATAGAAGCTCAAGCAGTACGCGTCGTTGCTAAGGCTGCACGTAGCCGACCAATAGAGACCGCAGGAACCGACATAGTAGACCGAAGTCCCAACGCGGTAGCCGGCAGCAGGGAAGAAGACCGCTCCTGCATTCTCTAAGGTAATCCAATTTGTGGCACTTATCACATTATTAGAATAAGAGGCAGATGAACTATTAGTGCTATTCAATGTATAAGTAGAGGTACTCCAATTATCGGGAACGATTATCAAGCCACAAATGCCATTGACAGTCGCTTTAGCATATCGTATGCCTGAAGATGTACTGCGGGAATCCAATAGCCAAACCCATTCGTCTTTCGTTAAAGTACGCCATGTGCCGGGAGCATCGGTCGTTTTTGTTTCCGGATTATATATGGCATTGTAAACACCCCAATCATAGTTTGTGACTGCTATATTGTTTTCACCATTGCCATAATCAGAATAATTAGTACTTGTCATATAGGGATATTTGCTATTATATCCACTTGTACCCCAACCAAACAAATCTATCCAACCTCTATATGATGATGAGATATTTTGGTTATCTTCCCCTATTATATCCCATTGATGTTCGGCAAAACGCCATCTACCAGAGGCAGTACCACCACCTGAAATGGCATGGGTGCCTGTAGCACTCCATTGCAAATTGCCCGGAGAAAAATAGACTGTCGTCCCACTTGAAACAGAGAAACCTGCAGTATATGTATTTGGGGCATCTGTATTTTGGTCATCTGTTTTTGTTAGCAATCTATCTTTCTCGCACTGGGTGAACAGCACACCTACACACAATGCTAATAAATATATCCCTATTTGTTTAATATGTCTTTTCATTTTTCAACTAATTTTTCTTGTTAGTTTTATTTTTCCGTCCTAACTGCATAAAGTTAATACCAAGGTTTAGTGTCAGTTGAGGAAGTACACGATGGTCATAACAAGTTTTATATTGTACACCCTCGTATGAACCTAATGCGATATAATCCTCCCAACCATATCTACCGATAGAAAAATCAGCAAAGAAATAGAATCCTTTGAACACACCTCCTAATCGCATATCAAAATCAACAGCATCGTCAGTCCATCGCGTAACATAGTAGTTATCTTCATAAAATTTCACCTTTCCACGCAATCTGCGATTGATACCGAGACCCAACAAGAAGGCTTTCTGTTGTGGTCCTATCAAAAAGTCAAAGCCCAAGGCATATTGGTGGAACGATTTAAAGGAGGTCTTGTAAGAACCATATAAACCCATTGCGAACTTAGCATTACAAGCCACGGCAAAGTCAAGACCTACCGAAAACTCCAAAAACTTAGTGGGCTTGGAAAATCCTCCACCTAAACCAACATTCAAACCAAACAATGGCAATCGCATAAAATCAGGTTTTGGTTTCGGTTCTTTAGGTTGTTGTTCTGGTTCACAATCCAATACCCAACGTACTCGTCCATATTGTGCCTCACCTATATACACATTGAGCGTCTTCCATCTTAAGGTTAGATTCGATGCAATGTCTTCGAAAAACATTTCTACCTCGTCAAAATTTTTCGATAATTTAAAATGGTTATCATCTGGCGTTAATTTTTGCAATACCGACTTAAACAACCGTTCATCATCTGTGGTAAAATCTTCTGAACCCGTAAATCCAGCAACATAATGTTCTATGGGTGTTGCTAATATTTTTTCACCGCCTTCCCACTGAAATAGTGGACTCAAATAGGCTAAATATTCATTCTTACTACCGCGTTGCATTCTCTTTGAAACCTTATCATTGATAGATGCATTGTCCATACCATCGGTAAAAGTTATCATAAAAGTTCCATTATAGTTATCTTTTGTAAAATGCTGCTTTTCTATATATTCTTTCATCTTTTTCATAGCATTGTCTATAGAAAAATACATAGCCGTTTCGGTACCCATGGTTGATTTTTTGATGAACGCTTCAAATTGAGAGCGATTATTTTGAGTTAATGGGGTAATAGGAAATATCTGATTTTGTGCCCTATCCATTCCCGCAAAGGCAACGATACCCACACACAAATTTCCATCTGAAACCACACTCATGGCATTGATGAATTTTATGGCCATATTTTTCATTCTCTCTATGTTGGGAAGTTGTCCTTTTTTGAGTTCCTTAGTATTATCCATAGAACTACTATAGTCCAAAACTAACATCATCACAACCTTCTTTTTACTAAAATCTTTGGTTTCTCCCATACAGGCTTCCACGTCTTCTTTCCATTTGATACTATCTCGCTCATTATCTTCATCCCAATATTCAAAACGTAGATCTCGCCAAGTTT
>CAJOFD010000003.1:90772-93506 GCA_905233585.1 uncultured Bacteroidales bacterium | reverse complement strand
TTATGCTTTCGCCTACGCCAAACGGGACGAGGTAACCGCTTATCACAAAAACCTGCTTATGAGCAATCTTTCACAAGCGGAAGGCTTGTTGAATACGGCACATAAACTTTATGAGCAAAAAGACAGGTCTTCGGCCCGTAATGAATGTGCAAAGGCTTTGGCGGTGTTTGAAAAAATCAATGAGTCCCAAAGTTTGCTGCTTGCTGTCAACAGTCAGATTTCAGAAGCGGACATACAGCAAAACAGGTCTAAAAACCTGTATAAAAATTTGCTGCAAATGCAATCGCAACTGGACCCCAAATATGAGATTCTTGAACATCTGAAGAACAATCTGTCGCAAAAACTGATGCAGGTTGAAAGTTTTTTGCAGACGAGCAAAATTTTGATTAATAATGATGAAAAAGCCAAAGCTCACCAACAATGCGAATCGGCAAAAAAGACATTGAATGACATTCGGGAAATACAGGATTCCATGCGAACGACAGAGCCCGCTGTTTCTACCGAAACATTGCAACAATCCCGCACGGAAAACCTGCATAACGAAATAAGCCTGCTTTCGGCACAATTGGCACAAGCGGTATTGGTGTATGTGGAAAGTTCTGAAGATGTTTTCGGCAAACAAGTGAATATCGTTGCCAATAAATTAAAATCTCAATTGGCAACCAATGGTTGCAGTTTTATTAATGATAAATCCAAGGCTGATTTTAAATTAACGATAACAGTAGAAGCAAAGCAAACAGAATCAATCAATTTTAAATTAACACAATTTGTTTCTTGTGTGGCAAACATTAGTCTTGATATTTATGACTTACACAAACAAAAATCTGTATTCAGTGACGATATTAGCGAAAAAGGAAGTGCTACGACTGAAGAAAAAGCCGCCTACAAAGCAATGGAGAAGGCGGTAGATAACCTTATGGAAAAGATATTGAAAGTCATAACGCTAGGACCATCTTCGGAAGAAAATATCAATATACCTAATACTAACTTTTGGGTATCGGCGGCAGATGAATCGGGATTTTTCTCTTGGGAACATGCACAAATGGTTTGTTCGTTAAAAGGAGAAGGTTGGAGATTGCCGACTATTGAGGAATTAACCAAAATGTCTTTTGTTCAGATTGAAATAAAAAATTTGAATGGCAGAAATGGGAATTTTAAATATTGGAGTTCTGACGAAAAGAATAAAACAAATGCGTATTATTTTGATGTGAAAAAGAGAGAAAAAGGAAGAGATAAGAAGTCTGACACAGACAAATGCGTTCGTTGTGTGAAGAGTAAATAAATTTCGTAGATTTTTTTATGTAAAGCAAAATACTTGTTGTTTTATATATTTTTAGGAATGCATTCTCCAAAAATATATAATTTTACAAAGTTTTGGGATTTATTTCCCAAAACTTTTGTTTTATCAACAAAACTGAAATCCAATACCAAAAGTTGAAAAAAAATTGTACATTTGCAGTTGTATAAACAAAATAGTTAAAACAATGTACATAAAACGGATTTTGAAAATATGTTTAGCCTTGTGGCTACTGGTTGGGGGCAATGTTTTTGCACAGAACGAAATTACAGTAGAAGATATTTGGAAAAAATATACTTTTTATCCTTCCGGAGTACCCGGATTCAATACTTTGCCGGAGAGTGATTTTTATACGGTAAGTACAAAAACAAGTATTGACAAACATAAATTTGTCAATGGGGAAAAAGTTTCCATTTTGTTGAGTGATAATGATTTGATAGAAGCCAATTCTTTTTTGCGTATTCAAAAAATCAACGATTTTTGCTTCGACAAAACAGAAAAAAAAGTTCTTTTGGCTTCACAAAAGGAATCCATTTACCGCCGTTCAACAAAGGCATTTTATTATATTGTTGATTTAAACAAACGTACCGTTAAACCTTTGTCTGATACAACTAAGGGCAAGCAAAGTTTCGCCACTTTTTCTCCTGATGGCAATCATGTGGCATTTGTGCGTGAAAATAATCTTTTTGTTGTTGATTTGGAACAGGAAAAAGAAACACAAATTACTTTTGACGGGAAAGACCGCTACATTATCAACGGTATGGCAGATTGGGTTTATGAAGAAGAATTGAGTCAAAGTTGCTATTTTGCTTGGTCTCCCGATAATGAAAAAATTGCCTATCTCCGTTTTGATGAAAGCAGAGTAAAAGAATTTTCCATGACCATTTACGGAAAGTTATATCCTCAAGAATACAAATATAAATATCCCAAAGCAGGAGAAGACAATTCTTTGGTGGAGGTTCATGTTTACAATGTGAAAAACAACACCAATCAAACTATTGATTTGGGGGATAACAGCAACTGCTATTTCCCAAGAATCTATTGGCTGAACAATTCTACTGATTTGATGGTCTTGAAATTGAACCGTCATCAAAACAAATTGGAATTTTTCAAATGCAATCTCACCACCCATGCTAAAGATTTGGTTTATACCGATGAAAATTCCGCATGGTTAGACGTTACAGACGATTATTTTTTCCTTGATGACAATAAAAGTATGATTGTTACATCTGAAAGAAATGGTTTTAATCATATTTATTATGTTGTATTTAATGGTCAAATTACTCCATTGACTAATGGGAAATGGGAGGTCGCCAATATTTGTGCTGTGGATAAAGCCAAAAAATTAATTTATTATCTTTCCAACGAATCGAATGTATTGAACAGAGATTTGTATTGCATAGATTTTTCAGGCAAGAAAAAGAAAATGCTTTCCAG
>CAJOFD010000003.1:0-90664 GCA_905233585.1 uncultured Bacteroidales bacterium | reverse complement strand
GCGTATGTGGAAAAAATGAAAACATATCATTTTTCCCCCAAAGAATTGTTCTCTTTTATAACAGCAGACAATATTGAATTGAACGGGTGGATGATAAAACCACCGCATTTTGATGCAAATAAAAAATATCCTGTGTTGATGTATGTGTATGGAGGTCCCGGTTCCCAAGAGGTAAGCAATTCTTTCTCTCGTGGGTTTGATTTTGCATGGTATCAAATGTTGGCACAAAAAGGTTATATAATTGTTTGTACCGACGGGCGGGGCACCGCAACCAAAGGCGATGAATTTAAAAAGTGTATCTACAAGCAAATGGGGAAATATGAAGCCATAGACCAAATTGCTACCGCAAATTATTTAAAAACATTGCCTTATGTAGATGGGGAAAGAATTGGTATTTGGGGATGGAGTTTCGGTGGTTATTTGTCAAGTTTATCCATGTTTACAGGAGGAAACACTTTTAAAATGGCCATGGCAGTCGCACCTGTTACAACATGGAGATATTATGATAACATTTATACGGAAAGGTTTTTGCAAACACCGCAAGAAAATGCAGAGGGTTATGACCAAAATTCCCCAATAACCCACGCTCATAAGTTGCATGGTCAATATCTTTTAGTGCATGGTATGGCAGATGATAATGTACATTTTCAGAATGCCGTGGATTTGGTTACCGCTCTCAACAAAGCGGAAAAACAATATGAACAATATTTCTACCCAAATAAAAACCATAGTATTTATGGTGGAAATACACGCTATCATTTATATATGAAATTGACAGATTTTGTTCTTAAAAATTTGTAACAGGCAATGAATTTTGAGCAGATTCCAACACCATGTTTTGTTTTAAACGAAGAAGCCTTAGAGGCTAATTTGCAGATACTGCATCTTGTAGAAGAAGAAGCCAGAGTAAAAATTATCTGTGCTTTAAAAGGTTTTGCTTTTTGGGCTGCTTTCCCTCTTGTGAAACAATATCTTAGTGGGGCAACGGCAAGTTCTGTCAATGAAGCAAGGCTCATAAATGAAGAAATGAATTGCGAGGCACACACTTATTGCCCTGTGTATAAGGAAGATGATTTTCGTACCTTGCTTACGATGAGTTCTCATCTCACTTTTAATTCTTTGACACAATATCATTCCCTTTTGCCGATATATGAGCAGGTGGGCAAAAAAGTTTCTTTAGGTTTGAGAATCAATCCGGAATATTCAGAAATAGAAACTGATTTGTACAATCCGGCCATTGAAGGTTCAAGATTAGGAATAAAAAGGGAATTTTTAGGGGATAAATTACCTCAAAATATTGAAGGGCTACATTTTCACTTGCTTTGCGAAAACGATAGTTATACTTTGGAAAGAACATTGCAGGCTGTGGAAAAAATTTTCTCCGATTTAATTCGTCAAGCCAAATGGCTCAATATGGGTGGAGGACATTTGATAACAAAAGAAGGTTATGATGTTGAGCATTTGATAGATGTGTTGAAAAAATTCCGTCAAAGATATCCTAATTTGGAAGAGGTTATATTAGAACCCGGTGAGGCTGTCGGTTGGCAAACAGGTGTTTTGGTGGCTCAAGTGCAAGATATTATTCCATGTAAGGATTTTCATATTGCCATGTTGGATACATCTTTTGCTTGCCACATGCCCGATTGTTTGGAAATGCCGTATAAACCCACAATTTTAGGTGCCAAAGATGCTCAAAAAGGTGATAAATATATTTATCGTATGGGGGGAAATTCTTGTTTGGCTGGCGATTTTATCGGAATGGGCGATTATGCTTTTCCCGAACCATTGGAAGTAGGTGAGAAAGTGGTTTTTGATGATATGATACATTATACAATGGTAAAAACCACATTTTTTAATGGGGTGCAACATCCGCATATCGCCGTGTGGACAAAAAACGATGATTTTGTCATCTTAAAACAATTTACATACGAAGATTATAAGGCCAAATTGTCGTGATTTTTTTATAAAAAAATATGAAAAAAATACTTTTTACCTGTCTTTTCTTTCTGGCAATAATATTGACTTCTTTGTTGTTGCATTTTTATGTTGCCTTTCTGCCTTCTTCCGTTCAATATCCGTTTAACGGACTATTGATATTGTTTTTGTTGTTTTTGGGCATTAGTATATTTGTTATTGCACGAAAAACACAATTTGTACAGTTTTTTTTGCATAAACAATTTTTATCAATTTCATGTTTGTATTATTTTTTCATCATATTGATACTTTTGTTTTTACCAAAACAAATAAGTTGTAACGCTATTGGTAGCATAAAACAATGGAATGCTTATTGGGGGACCTTCTTTTTGTCTGCCTTTTTTGTAATAGGTTTAACTGTCAGATTGACAAATAGTTTTTGTCAAGAACTACAAGTGTGGATTCGGCAAGTTTTTTTGTTTATTGGATTGATTTTCATTGTATTTTATCTGCAATGGGGAAGCAATGATATTGTTCAAAAAGAATTAATGGTTGGCAAGCAGGCAATTGTTTTTTTGCGAGGTGGAGATTCTATTTCTTTACAGGATATTGATTTTGAAAAGAATAATCCGACAGTAACCTTGCAAATACTTGAAAAGGACACGATAAATGCTCATATTAAAGCCAATTATCCGTTTCATTACAAGGGTTGGGATATTTTGTTAAAATCTTGTGATACTTCTGAAAAAAAATCGTGGGTAAAATTATGTTTTGTGTATGATATTTGGAAACAAACTTTTAAAATAGGCGTGGCATTTGTTTTTTTGCAAATAATTGTCAATTTATTACTTATCCCAATCTTTGTAAATCGGAACAAGGTTTCTAAAACGTTCTAAATAGGTCTTGTCCAAGTTGTATTCCAAAATACCTTGTTCATTTTTAGGCAATTCGGCCAGTATTCTGCCAGATGGGTCTATAATTTTACTTTTCCCATTATGAACAACGCCGAATCCATCTAATCCAATGCGATTGACAGATACTACAAACGATTGATTTTCAATTGCTCTTGCTGATGATAAAATATCAAATACTTTAGAGCGAGCTGAGGGAAAATTGGTGGAAAAAATTAAACAATCGTATAACATTTTTTGAGTGCTTTCACTCCATTGGTTTCTGCACCATTGTGGAAAACGCATGTCGTAGCAGGTGAGAGGCAAAAAATTCCATGTTTTGTGCTGACAAGTCTGGCGGAATAGGCCTTTGGTAAAATATTGTTTTTCAACACCGAAAAATAAATGGCTTTTGTTGTATTCCAGTAATATTCGGGCGTTGTCAATCCAAAACAAGCGGTTGAAAATCTTATTTTTTTCTTGTATAGGCATAGTTGCGACAACAGAGCAATTGTAGGTTTGACTGATTATTTTTAGAAAATCAAGACTTTCATCTTGAATATCAGATATAAGTTCTGGTAAAATACCGGAAAAACCGCAAGAAAACATTTCCGGAAAAACAATCAAATCAGGTTGTTGTTTTATTTGTTGCAACAATGTCCGATAGTTGTTGAGATTTTTGGGTATATCCTTAAAATCTATATTTGCTTGAACAAGACATATTTTATACAATTCGTGCATGGCTTTTGTTAAAACAATTTTTTGCAAAAGTATATAAAATATTTAAGTTGGATTTGAAAAAATACTACGTTTTCAATAAGAGAAAATAATAGACCAAGAAAAGTGCTTTTTTTGATAAGCCTGCTTATATTTTTTTATAACTTTGCTTGTTGAATCTATATAAATCTATATTTTTTCAAAAAATGGAAATAGTATCAAAAAAAATGTTATTTTTGAAAAAAATATAAATGAACATGAATAAAAAACACAACACACTGAAAATCAGAAATAAATATCTGAACATTAAACGCAGGGATACATATTTAGTGTCTTTTTAATTTTGCTTTGACGGCAAAATCTTTCTTAATTTTTTTAATTTAATAATTTTTTTAACGTAAAAAGAGATCATATTATGGAAATACCATTTGCAGAGGCTTGGAAAATAAAAATGATAGAGCCTATAAAAAAATCAACAAGAGAACAAAGAGAGCAATGGCTTAAAGAAGCCCATTACAATGTTTTTCAACTAAAAGCGGAACAAGTTTATATAGACTTGCTTACAGATTCAGGTACAGGAGCCATGTCGCAAGAGCAATGGTCCCAAATGATGTTAGGTGATGAATCTTATGCTGGAGCAACATCGTTTTATAAATTTGAATCAACAATAAAAAGAATTTTCGGGTTTGACTATGTCATTCCTACTCATCAAGGTCGTGCCGCTGAAAATGTTCTTTTTTCTTATTTGGTAAAAGAAGGAAACGTTATTCCTGGCAATGCCCATTTTGACACAACCAAAGGTCATATCGAATCCCGTAAGGCTTTCGCTATAGATGTTACCATTCCAGAGGCTAACGATACCCAATTGGAATTGCCTTTCAAAGGAAATGTTTCTATAGAGTTGTTGACTAAGGTTTTGGAGGAAAACAAAGGCAATGTTCCTTTTATGGTTTTAACCATTACCAACAATACCAAAGGAGGGCAGCCAGTCAGTATGCAGAACATCAAAGAAACCTGTGCTCTTTGTCACAAATACAATGTTCCTGTGGTTGTGGATTCTGCCCGTTTTGCTGAAAATGCTTATTTTATCAAAACAAGAGAAGAAGGTTATCAGAACAAAACCATTAAGGAAATTGTTAGAGAAATGTATGCTCAAGCAGACGCTGCAACTATGTCATGCAAAAAAGATGCTATTGTAAACATGGGCGGTTTTATTGCCATGAGAAACAAAGAGTGGTTTGAAGGTTGTAAATTGTTCTGCATTCCTTTTGAAGGTTATATTACATACGGTGGATTAAATGGGCGTGATTTGAATGCTATTGCTCAAGGTTTGGAAGAAAATACTGAATTTGATATGCTAGAAACGCGTATCAAACAAGTTGAATATTTGGCTCATAAACTTGATGAATATGGAATTCCTTATCAAAGACCTGCTGGTGGACACGCTATCTTTGTTGATGCAGATAGAGTTTTGGACCAAATTCCCAAAGAAGAATTTCCAGGACAAACATTAACTTGTGAATTGTATTTGGAAGCAGGTATTCGTGCTTGTGAAATTGGCTATATGCTTGCAGATAGAGACCCGATAACAAGAGAAAATCGTTTCAATGGCTTGGATTTGTTGCGACTTTGCATTCCGAGACGTGTTTATACAAACAATCACATGGATGTAATTGCAGCGGCATTAAAGAATGTGTATGACCGCCGTCATGAGATAAAAAGAGGTGTTGAAATAGTTTGGGAAGCGCCTTTGATGAGACATTTTACCGTACAATTGAGAAAATTGTAAAAAAAGGTTGTTGTTTCGTATTAAAAAGCGTTGCCATTTGGCAACGCTTTTTTTTGCTTGTTTGTCGGGGAAATAAAAATTCCTTTCAAAGTACAAAATATCTTTTTGTTTTAAACAAAGCAAAGTTTAAAACAATCGTAAAAAAAATTTTCTGTTCAAGAAAAATATTCTATCTTTGTGGTATAATGCTTGTATTGTATTAATTTGTATGGATAAAAAGCAAAATATTGCAAAGAGAATTTTGAGAAAAACAGGTAAAACACTTGTTTTCACTATTTTAGGCATACTTTTTGTGCTTTTGCTTTTGTGTGCCGCCATGACTATTCCAGCAGTGCAAACATTTGCAGGCAAGCAAGTTACAGCATTCCTATCTAAGAAAATGAATGCCGAATTGTCCGTGGAAAAACTTCGTATCAATTGGGATATGACCATTGTCGCCCATGGCATATATATTGGGGACCAACATGGTAACAACCTTATTTCCGCCCCATACGCCCGTTTGGATTTTCCGATTTTTAAATCACGTTATCTTGAATTTAATCACGTTTATGTTGATAGTGCTGATGTTTGTTTCAGAACATATCTCGGAGAAGATGATTTCAATTTGCGTTTTTTTATTGATTTTTTTAAAAATGATGAAGAGGAAAAAGACAAAATGGTGGTAAATTTTAATTATTTACAACTGAAAAACAGCAGATTCCAACTTCGTAATGACAATACCGCCATGGAAGATGAAGAAAATTTGTGGAATTACAGAAATATGATTCTCACCGATATCAACACAAATATGAAACAAATGTTGATAATTGGCGATAGTCTCAATTTCTACATAGACCAACTTCAGGCGAAAGAGCGTTCAGGATTCAGCCTGACAGATTTTCACGGACATTTGCAAATATCCTCAACAGGATTGTATTGTTTTGACACAAAATTTCAAACAGGAAACGGAAGTTTGCTTGATTTGGATTTCGGTTTTGATTTCAAAAACGGTTATCAGTCGTTTAGCAACTTTTTCAAAGAGGTTGCTTTTAATACTTATCTTTATCCTTCTCAATTCAACACCAAAGATTTGACTTATTTTGTCAAGGCATTGGAAGGTTTGGAAGATACTGTTTCGGTGCAAAGCCGTGTTCATGGTGTTCTTTCCGATATCAATTTTGATAGTACGCTTATTCGCTTAAGTCCACAAACATGGATTTCGGCTCATGTCAATCTTTTGGGTTTGCCCTCCATAGAGGAAATGTTTATAGATGCAAATATAGAAGATTTAAATGCTAATATAAAAGACATTCAAGCGTTTAGTTTGCCCAAAAATAAAAAAATAGTTCTGCCCCGAAATTTACAAATCTTACAATGGGCAAGAACAAAAGGTCATTTTGTCGGGTTGTATAATAATTTTTTTGCAGATGCTATCGTTTTCAGCAATATTGGCGATGGCTCTTGCGAAATAATGCTCAATAGCCAGAAAAAACCTCTTTTTTATGATGGAAAAATAAATCTGCGTCATTTTGCCTTGGGCAAACTTTTAGGAGTTGGAAAACTCGGCAATATTTCTCTTTCTTCGCAAATAAAGGGAAAAGGTACGAACCTTGCCACCATGGATACCCGCATAAACGGGAATGTGTCAGAATTAGAATTAAATGGGACGAACATAAACAATATAAACCTTAACGGGCGAATATTATCAAAACAATTTAACGGGGAAATAATTTGTCAAGATTCCAATTTGCAAATGGATTTTAATGGACTTGTAGATTTTAATGCTGAACCCCAATATGATTTTACCGCTCAATTGGAACATATTAATTTAAGTCAATTAAAATTGTTCCGTCCCGACTCAAATGCTTGTCTTCAAGCAGATATTACTATGAATATGGTGGGCAAAACCTTAGATTCTTTGCAAGGCAATTTAACCATAAAAAACATTGCATATTCTGAAAACAATATACACCATTCCATTTCAGATATTGCCCTTAATATTAACATGGAAGAAAATAAGAAACAGGTTGTTTTACAGTCAGATATGGCAAATGCAGAAATAGAGGGGCAATTTGAATATGTTCATCTGCTATCGGCTTGGAAAGAATTGTTGCACAAACAACTTCCAGCCTTAGTTGCCGCTCCTGACCCAACAGCCAAGTATCAAAAACATGACCAGAATTTTGAATGTTTGTTGAATATAAAAAACATTTCTCCTGTGTTGGCTATATTTGCCCCTGATATTTCTTTGGACAACGGAATGAGAGCCAATATTTCTTTGAATGAACGAACGGAAAAAATGAATTTGTCAATGACAATAAATCAAATAAAGATAAAAGACCAAGCCTTTAACGGTATTAAAGTTTTTTCTTCTCATCAATACGGCAATCCTTTGTTTTTCAATGTCAATTGTGCAAGTTATCGGAGCAGGGCAACGGATACCTTGGCCGATTTGAGCGATTGTTTGATAAAAACGGCTGTTTTTAATGACTCAATACAATATTTTATCGTTGGCAAGGGCAATGACAACAACAAAATTGAAGATATTTTTCTTCAAGGGATCGTCGGTTTTAAAAGTTTTAACGATTTGTTTGTTTATATAGATAATGGCTCTATTCTTTGGAATGATGATGCCTTGCTTTTGGATACGTTTAATTATATTCATATTTCACCGAATGGATTAGATGTTAAAAATTTTGGTATTCATAGTGTAAACGACAATAAATCTTTGCATGCCAAAACTATAATTTCTGAAAAAAATGAAAAAGTTTTGAGTTTTGATTTTAATGAAATAGAATTGGGTATGACCAATATTTTTTTAAATCGGTTTGATATCAGTGTTCAGGGCAAGGCAACAGGTACAGGCGGTTTGGTTAATTTATATTCCAATAAAGATTTTGCAATAGGTTCAAATTTTCATGTGGACGATTTTGAGTTCAACGATGTTGATTTGGGTTATTTGGAGGCAAAGACTGTTTGGGTGAATGAGTTGAAAAAGTTATTTATTTCTTCCGATTTGTATATAGATACCAACTTGACAGGCAATAAATTAATGTCTTTGCACGGATATTTCAATCCAAGAGAAAAATACATAGACCTTGATGGAAATATTGAAAATTTCAATATCAAGGTATTGGAGCCGTTTTTGACATCTTTTGCCAACAAAGTAGAAGGTATTGGTACGGGATATGTTACTTTTTCAGGACCTATTTCAGATGCCAAATTATTGGGAGAAGTTTCTTTGTCGGGAGTTTTGGGTATAGATTTTTTGAAAACAGAATACTTTTTTGATAAGGCGACCATTGCTTTTGTGGATACTGGTTTTACATTTAACAATATGCAAGTAACTGATATGTACAAAAACAAAGCGATTGTCAATGGGGTTGTTACACATGAACATTTGAAAAATTGGGGTGTAGATATGAATATAAAGGCTTCAAAAATAATGGCATTGAATACAACCGTGAAAGATAATAACTTGTTTTACGGCAAAGGATTTGTGAGTGGAAATGTTCATCTGAAAACAGAGCCTCAGGGTATGCATGTCAGTGCGGATATAACAACTGAACCCAAAACAGATATTAGTTTGCTTTTCGATTGGGCAACAACTGCCAGTGAAAATAATTTTATTTCGTTTGTTTCAACAAAAAGCAATAATCAATTATTGCAAAATATAAAAAAAGAACAAGATAGCAAGATGGCTATTAATATGAAAATAAAAATAACCCCTACGGCTATTGTAAGAGTTTTTCTTGACCCTTCTATTGGTGGCACTATTACAGGGCGAGGTAATGGAAACATAGAACTTAATCTTGATAGAAACAATAATTTTACCCTTTTCGGTTCGCATACGCTGACGGGGGGAACTTTTGATTTGGCTTATGGTGATATTTTGACCAGAAGTTTTAAAATACAAAACGGAGGAACATTGTCTTGGGCTGGCGACCCGCTGCAAGGTAAAATAAATGCTCAAGCCATTCAATCAACAAAAGTTTCCATTAACAATTTGGTTAGCAATTCTGAAAGTGCCAAATATAGACCTATTTCAGTGAATAATATTTTGAATCTTAATGGAAATTTACTTAGTCCGACATTCAATTTTAGTTTTGAATTGCCAGATGCTGACGAATCCGTCAAAAATATTGTTTATAATTTCATTGATACCACTGATAGAGAGGAAATGGTAAGACAATTGATAACTGTCTTGTTTTGGGGTTCTTTTGATGTTTCCAGTCAAGGTAGTGTAACTTCTGGTGGTCTTGGTTATTCTATCAGTGAACTTGTTTCCCATCAAATCAACAAAGTTGTTTCCTCTTTGTCTGAAAATATAGATGTTCGTGTGGCTTATAGAAACAACGAAGATATGGCCGAACAAGAATACAGCATGGACATAGGCGGTAGTTTCCTTAACGACAGATTAACTATTAGAACAACATTGGGTGTTTTGAATCAGCAAGATATTGCAGACAACGACCGTTTTTTAGGAGATATTATTGTGGAATATAAAATTATTCCAGATGGTTCCCTAAAA
This sequence comes from uncultured Bacteroidales bacterium, assembly GCA_905233585.1. Lineage (GTDB taxonomy): Bacteria > Bacteroidota > Bacteroidia > Bacteroidales > WCHB1-69 > UBA1205. Next base: position 80,844 of record CAJOFD010000003.1, on the reverse strand, counting down.
GCAAAAGCCTTTAATATTACCAATCAACAAGAAAAGTTGGAATACACTTCCAAATACTCTCAAGGCATTGGGCTTTCCTTTTCTAAAAGTTTTGATACTTACAAGGAACTTTTTACCCGAAAAAGAAAAAGGAACAAACAAGTTACAACAGATTCAAAAACAGATATGTTATCTGTTCCCGAATAAAAGATTATCTATAACTTTTGGAAAATGCTCTTTTTCTAAAAGATGTATTTTTTCGGCCACGTTATCGGCATTGTCAGTTGTACTTATAGAGCAAGTTGCCTGAAAGATAATATCTCCGCTATCATAATATTGATTGACATAATGTATGGTTATTCCAGAAAAAGGTTCGTGATTGGCAACCACGGCTTCATGAACATGATGTCCGTACATGCCCTTACCTCCGTATTTAGGTAATAAGGCAGGGTGAATGTTGATAATTTTTTTTGAAAAAGCAGTGATTATTTTCTCCGGAACTAACCATAAAAATCCAGCCAAAACAATCAAGTCAGGATTGATTTCTTTCAATTTATCGAAAACAATATCAGTTGAAAAGAAATCGTTTTTGTTGAATACCATGCTTGGAATATGCAAATTTTCTGCACGTTGCAAAACGTATGCTTTAGGATTGTTGCAAAACAACATTGGAATTTCCACTTGAGGATTAGCGGAAAAATAATCTACAATTTGTTGTACATTGGTACCATTTCCTGAGGCAAAAAGAATTATTTTTTTCATTTTGTTGTATATTTTTATCGTATTAATGTAACATATCCGCGTTTTTGAACAATATTTCCTTCTTTGTTTTGATAAATCAAAAGATAAATATAAACTCCAGCATGGGCAATTCTGCCCTTTGAAGTGCCGTCCCAACCTTCGTTGATGTCATTGGTGGAAAATACAACTTCTCCCCAACGATTATAGATGAGAAATTGATAATTTTGATTATTCAAATAAGAAAAAATGGGTTTGAAAATTTGATTTTCTAAAATTTCACCATTGGGATGAAAGGCGTTAGGAATAAAAATTTCCGTTTCTTTGGCTATTTCTAAAATGTTGGAATAACTCTTGTCTTGAAAACCAAAGGGATTGTTCTTGCTTTCTATGGCTTCAATTTGATAATAGAATTTTGCTCCCGTAGAGGCAAAATCCCATACATCGTCTTCATACGCAAACGTAGTAGGAGTATTGACAGATACAATTTGTTTGTTTTTCGTTTGGTCTTCCCGCCAAAGGGTATAATTATCCATTCCAAACGCAAAACCTTCATATTGATTCCATTGCACATTCACTTTATCAGCAGCAGAGGCGTTTTCTTGTAAAACAATATTGTTGGCGGTATCAGAATACGCAAATATTACATCACATTCATCGGTTAAGGTAGCAAAATAGTAATAGGTTTCAGTCGCCACTTCAATATTAGTATCTATAAAAACATAATTTTTTGTTCCTGATTTTGGTGCCGTTGTCCATTTGTCAAAAGGAATTATTTTGTTGGGACTACGATATAAAAATATATTCTTATAGTCAATGCTATCTTCAACAAAAACAGCAATTTCTACGTCTTTATTGTTAATAACGGAAACATATCTTAGCAACAAATCGCCATGTCCGATTGTCCGATTGAATTGTACCTGCACTTTGGCAGAAGATGCAAATATGTGTTTATTGGCATTGTAGGCAACAACATAATAAGCATAACTGCTTTGTGGGTTCATTTTTCTGTGCGAATAAGTTGTTGTGTTGCCCTTGACTGAATCTATTAATAAAAATTGTCCATTGTTTTCCGCCACAAAAATCAAATAAGAAGAAACACCATCGGGCATATTGGTATATGCATTCCATGAAAGTGTTACCATGCTATCGCATTTGTAGGGAATAGCAGTTGGCAAAAGGGTATGATGAACATCTCCAAGTGGACTAGCATTCCGACAAGTGTCTATTGCACAAATCCGATATTCTAAAATAACACTATCTGCTTTGTTTGTTCTATCTATATAATGTGTATTGTCTCCTCCATATACGGTATCAACAACATTCCAAATTCCATCCTGAAAAATATAAACAATATAACCGAATATATCCTTGCTTTTAGACTTTTCCCAACCCAATTCTATTTGTCCGTTTGAAGGATTTAGGCTTATAGAATCCAAAATAGGAATTTCAGGAGCAATAAAATCGGTGAAAAAATCATTTTGTGCGATAGATGTACTCTGGCAACCCGAGTTGTCAGTTACACTGATTTGGTAGGCAAGGTTTTCTCCGCAAACGGTAATTGTATCTATAAAAAAAGTTGTATCTGTTCTTGCCCATAAATCCCAACTGTCATGTCTGGCTCTCAATATATCGTAAGTGGAGGAATTTTGTGTATTGATGGGTGTCCAAAATAAAGAAATTATTCCATTGCCCGGATTAGACAAAACCATTAATAAACTACCAATAGTATCGGAAAAAACAATGGGGTCGCTATTGTTGGAAGAAACGGCTTTGATAAAATAAAACCATTGCAACATACCGCCGTTGGCACCAAGGTGAGAGTAGGTATTTTGTGTTGTTGTTGCAATAGAATCATATTGCCCGTTTCGAGTGCGGGAAGCATATATTTCGTAATGGTAATCGGAAGAAAGGGATGTTGGTTTCCAAGACAAAACAATGTCGCCATCGTTATTCACTTGTGTACAACGAAACAAGACGGATTGCCCTTGCAGGTAAAATGTTGCAAAAAAAACAAAAAAAAGTCCGATAAAAAAACGTTTCTTCACAACAAAAAGAACGTTTTTTTGTTGATTTTGTTGCCTGAGCGACAAATTATTTTTATCCGTTTGGCGAAAATAAAAAATGAAATTTCAAATAACCTAAAATGTAATTTTTTTGATTAAACTCCAGAAAAGTTATAAATTTAAAAGTTGTAAAAAAAGGTAGAAAAAAGTTAATAAAAAAGTGTATTTTTGCATTTTCAACTTAATATAAGTTTGGGTGTAAAAAAGTATATCAATATATGCAGACAAGAAGAATATTCAAAGACCGTTTAGCCAAAGAAACAATGCTTGTTCTTACCATTGTTTCCATTCTCTTTGTCATCGTTATGGGTATAGGTCTATATATGAAATCCGCCCCGATTTTGGGAGAAAAATCGTTATGGGATTTGCTCTCGTCAAGTCAGTGGCGTCCGATGAAGGGAGAATTTGGATTTTTGCCTTTTATAGTAGGTACCTTGTGGGTAACTTTTATTGCTATTATATTGGCATTTCCTGTTTCCTTGCTTACGGCTATTTTTTTGACAGAATATGCCAAGCCCATTGTAAAAAAATGCGTGTTCCCTGCTTTGGACATTTTGGCGGCCTTGCCTTCGGTTATTTATGGTATTTGGGGAACCTTGGTTATTGTGCCAGTTATTTCAGAAAAATTGGCCCCGCATTTTGTGGAATATTCTTCAGGGTATACTGTTTTGGCGGCAGGTATGGTTTTGGGAGTAATGATATTGCCGTTATTGGTCAGTTTGTTTATAGAAGTTTTTTCCATTGTCCCGTTGGAATTGCGTGAAGCTTCATGGGCATTAGGTGCAACACGTTGGCAAACAACGAGAAAAGTGGTGTTAAGAAAAACTTTTGCAGGCATAATTGCTTCAACGGTTTTGGCTATATCGCGTGCTTTTGGCGAAACCATTGCCGTGCTGATGGTTTGTGGCTGTATGATAACCATTCCCAATAATATATTCGAATCTTGTTATCCGATACCTGCATTGATAGCCAACAACTACGGAGAAATGCTTTCCATGCCATTGTACGAATCTGCGTTAATGTTTGCGGCACTTATTTTGTTTGTAGTTGTATTGGTCTTCAATATTCTGTCAAGAATTGTTTTATACAGAATGGAAAAGAAACTGAATTGATATTGAAAATTAAGGACAAAAATGGCAAAAAATAAATCGAAACAATACGAAGAAGTTATTTTTAAAATCTTGATGGTCATCTCTATGGTCATTGTTTTTGGTGTTGTTTTCAGTGTAATTTGGACAATCGTATCAAAAGGTTACAAAGCAATAAGTTGGGAAATGGTGAGTCAATTGCCTGGTGGCGGTTTTTATATTGGCAAAGAGGGCGGTTTTCTCAATGCCATTGTCGGGTCTTTGTATATTGTAGGGGCATCTACGGTTTTAGGGTTGATAATTTCTATTCCTGTGGTGTTTTTTCTTAATGTATATCTCAAAAAGGATTCCAAATTGGCTTATATAGCCCGTTTGGCATTTGATGTTTTGTTTGGAGTTCCGTCTATTGTTTATGGGGCTTTCGGTTTTACAATAATGGTGTTTTTGGGATTGCGGGCTTCTCTTTTAGGTGGTATTATTGTAATAACTTTGCTGATAATTCCAATATTTATTCGAACCATGGACGAAGCCACAAGAGAATTTCCCCGTGATATTTTAGATGCCACCTATGCATTGGGTGCCACCAAGTGGGAAACATTAAAAGTTGTTATCCGCCAAATAGCTCCGGGAATAGCCACTGCAACATTGTTGTCTATTGGCAGAGCCATAGGAGATGCGGCAGCGGTAATGTTTACGGCAGGCTATTCTGACAGAATTCCGACAGCATTGTCCCAACAAACAGCGACATTGCCCTTGTCGGTGTTTTTCCAATTGAGCAGTCCTATTCCCGAAGTGAGAAACAGAGCATACGCGGCAGCCTTGGTGCTGACAATTATAGTTTTAATACTGAGTATATTAGGTCGTTTTTTTACTAACCGTTTTTCAAAAAATAAATTATAATGTCCATAGAAGTTAAAAATCTGAATGTTTATATCAAAGATAATCACATTCTTAAAAATATAAACCTTACTCTTCCGGAGAAAAAAATTACTTGTATCATTGGTCCTTCGGGTTGTGGAAAATCTACCTTGTTGAAAACATTGAACAGACTGATAGATTCAGTTGAAAATGTAAGAGTTGAAGGTAATGTTTTTGTTGATGGAGAAGATATTATCAATAGCAATGGCTATCAGGTTACAGAATTAAGACGTAAAATAGGATTGGTCAATCAACGTCCATGTCCATTGCCAATGTCCATTTATGCCAATGTTGCCTATGGTTGTCGTATCAACAATATGTATCGAGGCAGAAAACTCCATAGGGTCGTTTGTAAAAATTTGGAAGCAGTAGGGCTTTGGAACGAAGTAAACGGCAGGCTTCGGACACCTGCAGTCCGATTGTCCATTGGGCAACAGCAAAGACTTTGTTTGGCTCGTTCTTTGGCTGTAGAACCAGAATATATTTTGGCCGATGAAGCCACAAGTGCTTTAGATCCAATTTCAGCTAAAAAAGTGGAAGATTTGTTTATGACACTGAAAGACAAATATTCTATTATTATGGTAACACATACATTACGACAAGCGGTTCGTATTGCCGATTATGTTGTTTTTATGTATTTGGGAGAGATAATAGAAGAGGGTCCTGCAGACCAAATTTTCAACAATCCCCAACAAGAACTCACAAAAAATTATTTATCAGGAGCATTTAGTTAAAAAAATATGTCATATAAACTAACACATTTAAAAGAACTTGAAGCCGAATCTATTTATGTGCTTCGTGAAGTGGCAGCCCAGTTTGAAAAACCCGCCATATTGTTTTCCGGCGGAAAAGATTCTATTGTCGTAACTTATTTGGCTTATAAGGCTTTTTTTCCTGCAAAAATACCTTTCCCATTAGTGCATATTGATACAGGACACAATTTTCAAGAAACATTGGAATATCGTGATAATCTGGTAAAAAAAATAGGTGCCCAACTTATTGTTGGTTCTGTGCAAGAAAGTATTGATACAGGACGGGTAAAGGAAGAAAAGGGTTATAATGCAAGCCGCAATCGTTTGCAAACAACCACCTTGTTGGATACTATTGAAAAATATAAATTTGATGCTTGTATCGGTGGGGCTCGCAGAGATGAAGAAAAAGCAAGAGCAAAGGAACGTTTCTTTTCTCATCGGGACGAATTCGGACAATGGAACCCCAAAAATCAACGTCCTGAATTGTGGAACATTTTCAACGGAAAGAAAAATATGGGTGAACATTTCAGGGTTTTTCCTATCAGCAATTGGACAGAAATGGACGTTTGGCAGTATATTTACCAAGAAAAAATCGAATTGCCCAGCATTTATTTCACCCACGAAAGGCGTTGTTTCCAAAGAGACGGGCAATGGCTTGCCGCTGAACCTTGCATGACCTTGAAACCGACAGAAGAGGTCGTAACCTTGAAAGTGCGTTGCCGTACAATTGGAGATATTAGTTGTACAGGGCTAACCATTTCTGAAGCACATACCTTGGAAGATATTATTGAAGAAATAGCTGCTACCCGTGTTACCGAAAGAGGTGGCCGTGCCGATGATAAACGTAGTGAAACTTCTATGGAGGACAGAAAAAAAGAAGGCTATTTCTAACGATTTAGAAAAAATATTTTTTATGAATACAAAAGGATATTTGGATATGGAATTGCTACGCTTCACCACAGCAGGAAGTGTAGATGATGGAAAAAGTACCTTGATAGGTCGTTTGTTGTATGACAGCAAGTCCATTTTTGAAGACCAATTGGAAGCCGTAGAAGAGGCTTCGCGTAGCCGTGGCAACGAAGAAGTGAATTTGGCATTGCTGACAGACGGTCTGCGTGCCGAAAGGGAACAAGGCATAACTATAGATGTGGCATATCGTTATTTTGCTACACCCAAACGGAAATTTATCATAGCAGATACGCCCGGGCATGTACAATATACAAGAAATATGGTAACGGGTGCCTCTACCGCCGATTTGGCTATTATTCTTATCGACGCCCGTAATGGTGTTGTAGAACAAACCATTAGACATTCATATATTGCTTCTTTGTTGGAAATTCCTCATATTGCAGTGTGTATCAACAAAATGGACTTGGTTGATTTTTCTGAAGAATGTTTTAATGCAATTAAAGAAAAATACATTCAGATGGCGAAAAAAATTCATATTAAAGCCGATTTGTTTTTTATTCCTATTTCTGCCAAATATGGTGATAATGTGGTAACAGATTCGGAAAATATGCCTTGGTACAACAAGGGTACATTGATGAATTTGTTGGAAACCATATCTATAGAACATAAATCAGGTGGAGATGAGCAGCCGATGAGATTTCCTGTTCAATATGTCATTCGTCCGATTTCGGATAAATATCCTGATTACAGGGCATACGCTGGACGTTTGTCTGGAGGTGTTTTGCATGTGGGAGATAGTGTGCGGGTGTTGCCATCCGGTTTGGAAACCTCGGTGAAAGCGATTATGGAGGCTGACAAAATGATGGAAACCGCTCATACGCCTGAATCTGTTTCCGTTTTGTTAAATGATGATATTGATATTAGTAGAGGTGATTTTTTGGTGAAAACAAACGATAAACAACCAAAGATAAGTCAAAATATATCTATGATGTGTTGCTGGTTTAATGAAACAGAAATGCAGAATAGAAAGAAATATGTTATCAAAAACACAGTAGCAGAAACAATAGGAATAGTACAAAGTATAGACTTTAAGGTGGATATAAACACCTTGGAAAAAATGGAAGGGGTGTCTTCATTGAAAATGAATGACATAGCCCAGGTTACTATCAAAACTGCCAATCCTATGGTGTTTGATGCTTATGAAAACAATCGTACCACAGGTTCTTTGATTTTTATAGACCCCGATAGTTTTGAAACTGTAGGTGCAGGTATGATAATTGAATAAAAAGCGATATTGAACAATGAAATATACCAAAGAGCATATACAATCATTGAATGAACAATTTGCCAATGCCTCACCAGAAGAGTTATTGCAACATTTTTTAGGTGTTTACAATGACAGAATTGCCGTTTCGTCAAGTTTGAGTATAGAAGACCAAACGCTGACGGATATGGCATTGAAAATAAGCAAAAAAGCAAGAGTTTTTACCTTGGATACAGGCAGATTGTTCCCTGAAACATATCAGTTGATAGACAAAACAAATCTTCGCTATGACATTAAAATGGAGGTGTTTTGTCCTCAAACAGAGGCCTTGCAAAATTTTGTCCAAACTTATGGTATCAATCCATTTTACGAAAGTTTGGAAAAGCGTCATGCTTGTTGTCAGGTGCGCAAGTTGGAACCCTTGTTCCGTGCGTTTAAAACTTTAGATGCGTGGATTTGCGGGCTTAGAAAGAGCCAGTCGGTAACACGAACAAATATGCAAAAAATAGAATGGGACGAAAATCATCAAATTCTTAAAATCAATCCCTTGATAGACTGGACAGAAGAACAAACATGGGCATATATCAAAGCCAACCATGTGCCGTACAATAAATTGCATGATAAAAATTATCCGAGCATAGGCTGTGAGCCCTGCACGCGGGCGGTACAACCTGGTGAAGATATTCGTTCGGGTCGCTGGTGGTGGGAAGCTCCCAAACATCGTGAATGCGGTTTGCATAGCAAATAAAACATTATTTATAGAATTTTACCATATGAATAAAAGCGAAAAACATGGTTTTTGCAAATGTTTGATTTTTAGTTGTTTGCAATGTTTGTTTGGTAAAATTCATTCTTATTCTTACTCTTACGCAAATATACTTGGAAATAGTGTATTTGCATTTTTTTGAAAAAATTGAAATATTTTAATTGAGATGTGTTTTTGTAAAATTTGTAACGGAACATCTTCTTTTGCTTTTTCAAAACAGGTTTTAGGGCATTATCAGGTGTCTTATTTTCAGTGTAATTCTTGTGGATTTATACAAACGGAAACCCCTTATTGGTTGAATGAAGCCTATAATAATGCCATTGCGGATACGGATATTGGGTATATAACCAGAAATTTGGTCAATAGAAACATAGTTTCTTCCTTGATTAATACGATATTTAATGACAAAGGCCGATTTTTGGATTATGGTGGCGGTTATGGACTTTTTGTGCGGCTGATGAGAGATGCCGGTTATGATTTTTACAGACAAGATAAATACTGTAGCAATTTGTTTGCAAAACAATTTGATATAGAAAATCTTAGCACAACAAATTTGTCGTTTGATTTGCTGACCGCATTTGAAGTTTTTGAACATTTGGAAAATCCCGTAAAAGAATTTGAAAATATGTTAAATTTTTCAAAATCAATATTGTTCACTACAGAACTTGTTCCGCAGAACAATGTATCCGATTGGATTTACCTTTCGCCTCATACAGGTCAGCATATTTCTTTCTTTTCCAAACAAAGCCTTGATATTCTGGCTGAAAAATATAAATTGAGTTTATATACAAATGGCAAGAATTTACATCTGCTGACCCCATTAAAAATGACAATCAATAAAATAAAGCTTATTTCTATGTATTATACTGTTACAGACAAATTGTTGCATCGTTATTTTTACAACGGAAAGACTTTGCTTTATACTGATTATCAAAATAGCAGATGTTCAGATAAAAATAACAATAAATAAAAAATACAAGTAAAATTTTTTAAAGCTTTTGTGTGTTCCCCTTAATTTTTTACTAATATGAATTGTATATCTGGGAAATAAAATAAAAAAATCGTTCAACGCATAAAAAGATCAATTATGACGGATAAAGAAAAAACAGAAGAAGCAAAACAACGGATAGCGGAACTTTCACAAACCATTCATCACCATAATTACCAATATTATATTTTAGACAATCCTTCCATTAGTGATTATGATTTTGACATGTTGTTGAATGAATTAATTGCTTTGGAAAAGCAATTCCCAGAATTGGTATTGCCCGACAGTCCGACACAACGTGTAGGAGGGGATATTATCAAACAATTTCAGCAGGTGGAACATAAACATCAAATGTTGTCTTTAGGAAATACCTATTCACAGGGGGATTTGAATGAATTTTTTTCTCGAACCGAAAATCTGTTGCAACTATCAAATATAGAATATGTTTGTGAATTGAAATATGATGGCGTTGCCATCAGTTTGATTTATGAAAATGGTATTCTGACACAAGCGGTTACTCGTGGAAACGGAACAATAGGCGATGAGGTAACGGCAAATGTGAAAACGATAAAATCAATTCCGTTGCGGTTGCAAGGTGATTATCCTCAAGAATTGGAGGTAAGAGGGGAAATTATCATGCCTCATGATAGTTTTAATGCGTTGAATAAGGAAAGAGAAGATATTGGAGAAACAAAATTTGCCAATCCGAGAAATGCGGCTTCAGGAAGTTTGAAATTACAGCATTCAGCTGAAGTAGCCAAACGCGGACTTGATTTTTTTCTTTATTATGTTTATGATGATAATAATGCATATCAAAATCATTTTCAGTCTGTTATGAAAATGAAAGAATATGGTTTCAAAATAACTCCTTATATAAAAACATGTGCTTCATCAACGGAAGTATTTGATTTTATCAGCTATTGGGATAAGGAAAGGGAAAATCTTCCATTTGATATAGACGGTGTGGTAATCAAAGTCAATCGCTATGATTATCAGGAGCAATTGGGCACTACCGCCAAAAATCCCCGTTGGGCTATTGCCTATAAATTTAAGGCTGAAAGAGTTTTGACACAATTGTTGTCTGTAGATTATCAAGTAGGAAGAACTGGCATAGTAACGCCTGTGGCCAATTTGGAGCCTGTTTTTTTGGCAGGAACTACGGTTAAACGGGCAACGATGAACAATGCCGATTTTATCAAGGAAATGGATATTCATCAGAATGATTATGTCTATATAGAAAAAGGCGGGGAAATTATTCCCAAAATTGTTGCCGTAGAACCTTCTATGCGAAAGGAAAACAATATGCCGATACAATTTATCTCCACCTGCCCTGATTGTGGGGCTGCATTGGTGCGAAACGAGGGGGAGGCAGGCTATTTTTGCCCGAATGTGAATGAATGTCCACCGCAAATCAAAGGCAAACTACTGCATTTTATCAGCAGAAAAGCTATGAATATAGAGGGTCTTGGTGAAGAAAAAATAAACCTTTTGTATGATAATGGTTTGTTGAAAAATATAACGGATTTTTATAAATTAACTTATAATCAGTTGTTTGGACTGAACAAAACATTTTCTTCAGAAAACAAAGAAACGGATAGAAGCGTTTCTTTTAAAGAAAAAACGACAGAAAACCTTTTATTGGCCATAGAAAAATCAAAAAGTGTTGAATTTGAAAGAGTTTTGTTTGCCTTGGGTATCCGTTTTGTAGGTGAAGTTTCGGCAAAAAAAATTGCACGGCATTATGGCTCAATAGAAAAATTGCAACAAACTACGATAGAAGAACTTTTAAATATTGATGATGTGGGAGATGTTGTGGCTCAAAGTATTATGTCTTATTTTGCCGATAAAAACAATATTGATATAATCAATCAATTAAAAGGTTTTGGTCTGCAATTTTCTTGTGTGTCCAATGCTGACAAAATGCTGTCTGACAAATTGGAAGGAATGACCTTTGTTGTCAGTGGCACTTTTTCCTCTCCTCAACGCAGAAAAGACATTGAAGAAATGATAGAAATGCATGGTGGGAAAAATGTTTCTTCTGTCAATAAAAAATTAAGTTTTATTGTTGCCGGAGACAATATGGGACCATCTAAATTGGCAAAAGCCCAACAATTGGGTATTCCGATTATATCGGAACAAGATTTTTTGACAATGATAAATCTTTCTGAATAAATGAATGGGCAAATTAGGATAACCCTAAAATTTAGAGTATCGGGGATATCTTGATGAAAATTTTAGAAAGAAAAAACTCTTTCCAAACTGTTTTCATCTACAGAAATATAAACATTTACAATATCTTCCGGAAGCAATTCCTCTATTTTTTCCGCCCATTCTATAAAGCAGTAATAGCCGCTATACAAATATTCTTCAATACCGATGTTGATGGCTTCTTCTATATTTTTAATACGGTAAAAATCAAAATGATAGCAAAGATTTTCTTCGGGCAGTTCATATTCATTCACAATAGCAAAGGTCGGACTTGAAGCCTCGCTGTTGCTTCCCAAACAGGTCAGCATAGCTTGCATAAATGTTGTTTTGCCTGCTCCCATTTGTCCGCGAAGAGCAAATATCCGTTGAGTTGGATAGGTCTGCAACAACGCTTTGCCCACTTGTGGCAAATCGGTAATATGCTTACATTTAATTTCCATATTCTTTTATTTCCCGCAATGATGGAGTTGCTTTGTGGGGAGAATCAATAAAATAATATTCAAGCGGTTGAACAATTCTGTCAAAAACAAAGAATTGACATAAGAATATTTCAGACGGATTATCATTAATAATGGCATAAAATTTATCTCTGTTAAAAGCATCTACGAAAGCCATATTATAATCGTATTCGTCTGTATTCAAGATGGTTTCAATTCTAAACATTGTTATTTTTGTTGATTTGCCGTCAATATCGGTAATGGTGATTTCTTTAAACTTGCGGGAAAAAATGCTGTCTATTTCTTCCGCTGTCAATTCTGTTTCCTGCATTTCGTAATTCAAATCACGATAATCGGACAAGTGGTCCAACAACTTGAGCGTGTCATAAGGTACAAGTTGCATGTTTTCCATGTTAAATATATCAAAATGTCGTTGGTCTGCACTTTTTTCTATACGAAAACTTTGCTGTGGGTTTTCAAAATCAATGCTTTCCACTCTTTGTATTTTTGATAATTTCAGTTTGACAATGTTATGGGAACGCCAATTGTCTTCCAATGGGGAATATTTAGGACGGACAAAACCCCTAAAACCGGGCAAGTATATTACACATGGTACCTTTGCACCTTCCAACAAGGCATAATTGCCTAAATTGTCCATTGTTTGCTGACCGATGTAATATACTTTTTTGTTTTTGTATTTCCAAGTTTTTATTTTTCCTATATTTATATGATAATCAGTATAATATATTTCTACTTTAACCGAACCGACAGCCATTTGTTTGTTTATGTTTTCTCTGGCTTTTTTGGCCACGGGAGCCTTCACTACTACATTGGTCATACAAGCCAACAAATCTTCTACGTTGGGTTGCATGGCGGGATACATTTTGTTTACAAGCCAAGAATTGTCTTCTTGACGTTGCAACAATACTTGATGTTGATTGGCATCGGCCATAAATATTTGATACACTGCAGCCGTATCTTCAATGGAAAAACTTTTTACATCTTTGTCTATGGTTCCTGATTGTCTGGAAAACAATAATATGACGGCAATTAATAACAAGACAATTGCCACAATGGCAATTATTGTATTTTTTTTGTTCGCTTTCATCTATTTTTTATATTTAAAATATCTCATTGTTAATAAAATAACACCCATTATCAAGATAAGCAACAAGGGCAAAACAAGATTGACGCTTTGCCAAAATCCGCGATTTTTAAGTATTTTGTTTTTATCCAAAATTCTCATTTTAAAATCTTTGGAACGAACTTGCAAAATATCTTCATCTTCACAAAGATAATTAACCGCATTGAGCAAGAAATTTTTGTTGGCAAAAGCGGTAGCCGTATGTTTGTCATATCCCAAAGGATAGATAAAATTATCTTTTCCGAATTGATTTTTTATCATATCGCCATCAGCGACAAAAATCATTTTTGTAGGTTTGCTTTTGTGGATAACATTGAGTTGTTCTACATTCTCGCCTTGTAAATCGGTATATAAGGAAGAGAATTCTCCTTCCACTAAAACACTGATAGGCAAATATTGTTTATTAAATTGTCGCAAATCGGCTCTTTTTTTGAGGACATCCAAACTGATAATAGCAGGCGTGTTCACTACTTTGGTTGTTTGTGAAGACGTTAAAAGCACCGTTTTTTTCAAATTGCTGTTCGATGTTCCCACGGTGTCGATAGAACTGACAAATTCTGTACGCAACCAACTTAAATTCTTAACGATAGGGTGGTCAACAAAAGGAGTGATAACAGGGAAATAATAGAATGGAATCATTTTGTATTGGGCCTGTCCCGCCACATTTTCTCCGCTGCTGACAGGTATAGACAAGGCATTGATGTCTTGCAGCAAATTGGTATTAAACCTTACTCCGTAACGGAAAAACATATCTTCCAGATTCAGATTTTGCGGCAAACAGGGCATTTCGGGCAAATTGTACATGCTGTCTATTTCGGCCATCACAGGGTCAATATACCATAGGAGTTTTCCTCCTCGCATAACAAATTGGTCCAACATAAATTTTTCGTAATCGGAAAAAGGTTTAGTCGGTTTGGCAATGATTAATAGGTCGTATTTATTTCCTTTGATATTAAAATCTCCATTGACCGTGTCTGTTACCACCACGTTGAAAATGCCCGTTGTAATTCTGTTGTCCAAAATTACGGAATCCACTTCATAAAATTGGGCAATAGCCACGGCGGCTTTAAAAACTTCCGCATTGGTCAGTTCGCCATGACCTTTCAAAAAAGCAACCTTGGCTTTTTGTTGATGGGTAATTCTCCGAATGGCATTGCCCACATTGTATTCCAATTTTTCTATGGAATATTTGACAATATCATCCCGTTGTGCCAACAGACCGTCGTCTGAATCTACCAATTGCAGCGGTATTTCAAACTGTTTGTAATACACCAAGGCACCGGGAACAATGTAGTGGGTGCTGACACCATCGGCTTCCATGGTTTGTATGGGTTGTGGTCTTAATCCTTTGGAGTACAATTCTCCATAAATGGCACGCAACTCCTCGGTGCTGACATTTTTAGACGGGTCAATGAATTCATATTCGATATTGTCGGAATATGCACGCATTTCGTCCAACAATTCTCTTGTTTTCAATGACAATTCGGCAAAATCGGCAGGCAAACCCTTGCCGTCCAAGTAAACTTTTATATAAACAATATCGTCAAGATTTTTCAACATTGTTCGCGTGGAATTGGAAATGGTATAACGCTTTTCTGCCGTTAAATCTATTCGGGTAAATACAAATGAAGAAATGATATTCAAGGCTATCACTACTATTATAATCATCAAAAAGACGATTAGATTATTTTTCTTCATATTCAACGTTTCTTTTTTATCTTTTCCGCTCATAAGTCCTACCACTTTCTACTTTGTAATTTCAGATGGGAAATTTCTAAAAAGAGAACAATGACACTCAAAAAATAAATTACATCTCTTGTGTCTATCACACCTCTGCTAATGGAAGAATAGTGATGTTCTATGCCCAACGATTTAATAATTAACCCAAAAGAACCAAAAATATTAAAAGAATAAATAAAATCGAATCCCAACCAAATGACAAAACACAACAGTACGGCTACGATAAACGAAACAATTTGGCTGTCGGTTATCAAAGAGGCAAAAAGCCCGATGGCAGCAAAACTTGCCCCCAAAAACAACAAACCCAAATAAGAACCCCATGTGGCTCCCATATCCATATTGCCTTGCGGATAGCCCAAGGCATTAATGGAAAAAACATAAATCAATGTCGGAAGCAGGGCGATGAACAACAGGGTTACGGCCGCCAGATATTTGGCCAAAACAATCTGCCGGTTGCCCAATGGCATTGTCAGCAAAAGTTCCATGGTGCCTACTCTTTTTTCTTCGGCAAAACTACGCATGGTAATGGCGGGTATGAGCAGCAAAAAAACAATGGGAGCCAAACCGAAAAACGATCCCAAATCGGCATAACCTCTGTCCAAGATATTATATGACATCGGGAAAACCCACAAAAACAAACCCGTCAGACTTAAAAATACACCCATTACAATATACCCGATAATGGAATGCAGAAAAACTTTTATCTCTTTGATATACAAACTATACATCTTATTTTTATATTTTTTTTGCCCGAATTGTATCTGTTCAAACCTAAACTGCAAAAATAGCATTTTTTATCATATATTTATTTGTGAAAAATGCTTGTCTGCAATTTTTCCGCCAAAAAGGATTTCCTTTCAACGAAAAGTGTTATTTTTGTATTTGACGGTTTTTAGAATTTGTGCCTTTGGAAACGTGGAATAATCTTGACAGAAACATTCAAATTGTCTGGACAAAAATGACAGATGACGAACAAATGTTGCTTAACAATATCACTTTAAGCGAACAAGATAGATTGTTGTTGCAAAATTTCAAACACAGAAACAGGCGTTTGCAATGGTTGTGGAGCAGGTATCTGCTGAAAAAAATGCTTGGCAGCGATTACCGTCTTGCATATTTCAACAACGAAAAGCCTGTTCTGATTGAGCCGGAATATTTTCTGTCCATCAGCCACAGTTTTGATTCTGTTGCTGTGGCGGTTTCCAAGACGGCACCTATAGGTATTGACATTGAAAAAATAGGGGAGAAGATACTAAGGATACAGGACAAAATACTGCTTGACAGCGAACGGAAAATATTGCCGCATATTGACAATATTGCCCTGCATATTGTTTGGGGGGCAAAAGAAGCCGTGTACAAGCAATATTACGAACAGGGTATCAGTTTTTTTGAAGACATTGCCCTGCAAAGCATAGACTTTGAACAAAAAAGAGGAAAAATAAAGGTGTCCAACCCTCATTTTTCCTCCTTGGTGAATTTCTATTTTAAAATAATAGATGGCTATCTTTTAGTGTTCTCGTATGAAGAAGAAAAAAACATTCATATAAAAAATCTCTTTTACACTTTTAGAAAATTAAAAATTACTTAAATGCCTCCACCGATTTTCTAACATCTTCAGACATTTTTTTGTACTTTTTTAATACTAAATTCCATTCTTTAAAATTCTGATCATCAGTTCCCACTTCTGGGTCAGCCTTTTGACTTTCTACTAATAAATCAAATTTTAATAATCCGTCCCCATCTGAAGGGGCTTGTTTTAATTCTATACGTGTTCTGACTTGCATTGTGGCGAATTTGTCTACATTCCATTTTGTTCTAATCCAGCCCGCTTCGTAATTATTTACATCTAAATTTCGAAATTGATTTGTAATATAATACATCATTGCCCTAAGAGCGGCATCTCTATTCATATCAGGACGCACCTTAATGGGAATGATTGTATTTGCAATATGACTTGATTGATGATCTGTAGCATTATATGCTTCATCTTCAGGCATACTTCCAAGATTATAATTTACATCTTTATCACTAAAATTAACACTACCAGACACATCCATAAATCCTTCACAAGTAACCCGAATTTCCACTGGATTTCCTTTTTTTATTGTAACTTTTACAGGCGTTTCTTTAGCCATTACCCCAGCAAGTTTTCCATCTGCAAAAACTTTTGCTCCTACTTGTGCAACAGATATATATATATCTTTACGATTAGGACTTAATGGACATTCTTTATTGATTACCAACCCAGAAGCATCAGTGAACCCAATTGTCCCTTGATATGTATCGTATCCATCCGCTACAATTTTAATATTTTTTTTTGTGTTTTTAAATATATTGAACGATGCAGAACCTTTCCCTTGTTCTTCTCCATCAATATATATTGTAGCATCAGTAATATTTGTGGATACTACTGCTTTTTTTCTATTAGGTTTCAAAATTACTTCATAAGCATCTTGCTTATGCTTGTAACTAATAAAGAGTTGTTCTGAATCAAAACCATCCGCTTTGATTGTTAGAGTTTTTTCTTGCAAAAAACCTAGTTCTACTCTAAAAACTCCATTAGAACCTGATACTTGACTCCCTTTTTCAAATACTTGTGCTGATGCTTGTGCTTCAACGGGTTTTACTGTGATTTGTACTGACTTCGCAAAAGTCAACAATGTTGTCAGCAGACAACTCATAAATACAATTACTTTTTTCATTTTTTCTTTGGTTTTAAATTTATACATTATTTATTTAACTTATAGACATAAAAAATGGGCGTTCCCTATCCCTCTGAGGCTGTAGGAAATGCCCATGTACTGATAAGTCACGCCCACGCTTACACGCAGACGTTTGCTGACTTATTCTTGAGTACACTATCGAAACTTCCTACATTTCAGAGGCACCGAATAAATCGCAAACGCGAATTGTTATATGTTTGCAAAGAGTATCGCTCAATGCAAATGCAAAGATAGTATATTTTTTTCAAAATACAGAATGTTTTTGAAAAAATATTTTCTACTACCATAGAAATACATTTTGGTGTTGAATTAAAAAAAATTGTATCTTTGCAAAATAGGAAATATTCCACACAGAGGGGTTGTTTCGCATTTTTCCTCCTTGGCGGATTTTTATTTTAAAATTACAGACGGCTATATTTTGGTGTTCTCATGTATAGAATCCATGCACAATCTGTTGGCAGAATTAAGACAGTAAAAATTTCACTAAAATTTTATAAATTCCAACTTGAATTTTTCCTAATAAAAATCATTCTTTATCTCCCCAAATAGTCTTGTTTAACATATCTATTTTTTCATAATCCGGAACAAATCGAAATGATTTATCAAAATAACCACATTCTTCTATGGGAACATAATGCTTTTGATGTTTCCACAAAGTTATATATGGATTGTATGTACATTTAGATGGCGGAGAATAGATATTTGCTGGTTGTTTGATATAACAACGACAATCTGTACACATATAACGAAATTCACAATTCTTACATACTTCAATATTATCTTTGCAAATGAACCAGAAATCTTTAAATCCCTGTTTTACTATTGCTTCTTTTAAAGTTGTATTTTTAATATTACCAAAACTTTGCTTCATAAACGGACAATTTTTAATATTTCCATTCATATCAATACATATTTTTCTATTGAGGCATGTATTATGATGTTGTGATTCAAAAAACATTTCCATTCCAATGGAAAAATATTGAGAGGAAATATTTCCACATCCATTTTCCCAATCAATTTGATTTATGGTGCAATATAATCTCTTATCTGTACAAGAAAACTCTTGGGGACAATTTCCTATTCCTACTCGACGAATTCTAGGATATTTATCTATGACAGATAACATGTCAGATATGTTTAATAAATCATTGTAGTTAAATAATATTTCTACTGAAAGAATGCGTAACAATTCCAATTGTTTTCCTAATATATGAATATGTTCAATAGTTATGTTGTCTGTAAAACAGAATTGCACTGCATCACATCGCAAATCTGACAATTGTTTTAATAGTAAATTAAGATATTTAATGTTTTTCTTGGATACATATATAATGCTATTGGTTATTTCAGATGGTGATTCCCATATGTTTTCCAAAGGAGGAAAATTGTTTAACTCATTTTTCTGCAATACAAAAGCAAAATTATTCTCCAACAAAAAATGAAAATAAGAGTCAATTTCTTCATTGTATTGATATTGATATAATCTTTTTATTTCCTCTATGCTTTTATTTCTAAAATCGACTATTATATCATACATGTCGTTAGGAATAAAATTTGAATTTTGCGGTCGCTGTAAATCATAAATTAGAGACCTTTTGTATCCTTTTACTGGAATACAACAAGCATACATCTGCACAAAATTACTCACAATATTTTAGAAATAGGTTTATAATAACAAAAGGATTCACAACATTTAGATTGAAACATTTCAACAAAAATATTTTGTTGAAATTTCCCAATTCGATTTTTTCGCATTTTAACATCCTTATAATGAAGAGGATATGCTCTATCTCCCTGATCATGAATAATCTCTATAAATTTTTTTTTATTCATTGTTACTAATTGTTTGTGCTATTTTTTTATGTAGATAATAATTGCATGGAACAGATACCATATCATATTGTCCAACAGGATTAACTTCTAAAAAAATATATTTTAAATCAGGCGTAACAATCATATCTATAGAACCTGTATCTAAATTCATTTTATGCATAAACTTATCTATTTTATCTTCAATATTATGAGGTAGTTTATAAGGAACATAACGATTAGGAATTTGGTCATTATAGTTTCGAAAATCAATAACTGTTTGTTTATCTTCTTGTGAAAATATTGCCATAGAATAACATTTCCCCTTTAAATAAAAAATTCTCAATTCATAACGTTTATGTATTTCCTTTTGTAAAAGGGATGGGAAAAAGGTTCCCCTCATTTTTTTTATGTCGTTTTTTTCAACAAGGGAAGTATTTGTATAATATCTATATCCTTGATAATTAAAACATAAAACATCTTGTATAAATTTTGTTATACTCGATTTCTGATTTTTGTAAAAATGTAGTAAATCTTCCTTGGCAGAAGAAATTATGGTATTGGGTATTTCCATTCCAACTTTTTGAGCAACATATAAACTTATTAATTTATTTGCATTTCCCTGATAATAATTACCCAAAGAAGGTTTCTTATTTAATAAATAAACTAAAAAATCCTTCATTGTGTTACACTCATCTGATAAGTGTTCTTTTAAATACGTATAAAAATGCGGTTCTATTTTTGTTAGAAATGACACATCAAACACAAAGCCTCCTCTTCGAAACCAAAAATAATCTACGTCAGATATTTTAAATTCTTTGTTTCCACAACGAAAAATTAAAGACAGATCATTATCATCTATTTGTAAAGAGAATGAATTAATTGTATCGGTTTCATTGATTCGCACAACTTTTTTATTCCATGCGTATAACCAATCCATTACATCATTTGTAGAACTATCGTTTTCTTGAGAAACAATAACAATCATAGTATAAATATATGAAAGATAAAACCCATTTCTGTTTTTTCTTTCCGTGCTTTGCATAAAATTTTCCACTCTTCTGTAGTGGGGAAACCTATAGCTGAACGATTTTTATTCACTTCTTCTAATTCCATTGTTGTCAGTTTTGAAAATGAAAGTCTACAATATTTGTCTTTCTCTATTATTGATTTTTTCATGACAACTTGTATTGAGGAAGCATAACTTTTTTTTCTTACATAAAGTTCTGGCTCCATTTTCCCCTCACACAACATTTGATATTCATAATTAATGAATGTCGTATCAATTCTATGCCAAATACATATCGGAGAGTTTGTTACATATTTTAGACCTGTATTTCGTTCATTAGGATAATCCCAACAATGCATTAATTGATCTGTAGCAATAGCAATTAAACTATCTATTTTTGCTATTTTGTTTCTTTTCGTAATGCCTATCTGACGTGGTTTTTGGTCCTCTTTATCTAAAGAATCCAATAACCGTATATAATTATTATTGATGCTGTTTGTTGCAATAGTTCTATAAATATTTGCTTGTTTCACAAATTGCTTCCATGTTTGTGTATTGGAATAGGATTGAATATAATATTGATTTTCAATACGATTTAAATCTATGCGTCCCGAATAAATGGATAGGGAATCATATAAATAAACAGTATCCCCCACTAATAAAGAGCAAATAAAAGCATTGTTTAACTCCTTATATAATGGGAAATCCACTACTTGAAATGCCAATTTGTAGTAATTTAAGGCATTGGCATATTGATCTTGACAAATAGCAACTTCCGCTTTATTTTTTAATCGGAAATAGGTAAGGTAATCCGACTGGGAAAGTCCATCTTTTAAACACAAGATAAAGAAAAATAATGACAAGAATAATATTCTCATTATTACCTTCTATCTGTTTATAATAAAAACATTAAATTTATGTTAAATACTAAAATATTCCCTCGTTGCTTTATTTCCGTCCTTTGGAATAGAGCCGTCATAACCATTCTGACAATCTCCTGCATATGTAGCTACATATTTTACGCCCTCATCCCATAATTTGACTTTAACAATACAACCATTATTATTATAAATAGTTTTATCTTGCAAAACATGATGAATGTCTGTATTGCTATTATAAGATTTTCTAACTTCCCTCCCACCTATAATGGCATCCATGTTTTCTAATTTTGCATTTTTATATTTATCTATTTATCTATTTTTTCCATTTGTTATACATTTAAATTATCAAATTTTTGTTTGCTTGTTTTTATGAAAAAACATCGCAAAAGTAATCAAAAAAATAATACAAATTCTTTTTTGAAAAAATTATTTAGTTTAAATTCCCAATTCCAATTGATTTTTTACCAAATTAAAATATTCTCCTTTAAAGTTGGTCAAATATATGGGGTATAAAACGAAATGTACAAGTAGTAAATATTTTTTGCCTAAAAAACAATTAGTTACATTTTGCCGATTTAAAACGAAATGTACAACTTCTTTAATTTTGCTTTAATTTTGCTTTAATTTTTGGCAGATTTTAAACGCTTTTTTTAAAGACTTTTTTAATTGGATTAGAACAATCTTATATTTTTGTTTAATTGCGTACAAACGACTGTATTTGCGGGGTTTTGTGCGTTTTTGTTTACGTAAAAAAATAGAAAAAACAAGCATTAAAAACGAAAGACAGACGCACATAAAGACGCATTACTGCGAAAATGAAAAATTAAAAAAAATTAAAAAAAAATACGAGTTACGGCAAAACTACGGCAAAAACTACGTCATTTGTGTGTAGTTCATATGGGTATAGTTGCAAAAAACGCACAAAAAAACGGCTTTTTTTGCGAGTTTGATACCCTTTAATTGAATATAATTGACATATAATTGACATATTAATATATAATTATATCGTTATATTTCAATACTTTATGTAAAAAAACATCTAAAACTTAATAAAAAAATTACCATCTTTCTGGATAACGATTTTCGCTTGTGCTTTCAATTTCACTAATTGGACAGTTTTCTAATATCATACATTCATCAATACTATTGATTATTTCTTTTTCAAGTACTTTGTCTGTTAATAATAATGGTATGGAACGAAATCGCTTTTTCCCCGATTTCATTGAGAGGTATTTTGCTACATAGTTTTGATGAAGTAGGTAAACATATTTTGTAGAGACATTGAGACCTTGCTCAATCAGAGGTTCTATAGCAATTGCCCCCAACTCATCATACATATATAAAGCATTATTTATTTGATGTTTAAGCAGATATAACCATCCTTGAATAAAAGCATCTGTTGGTGTATGTGCAGCATTAAATCGTAAAGCAGAATATGTAAAAAGAATAGTAATCCAGTCAGTGCGGAATCCATAATATAAAGTTTCGCAACTATGCCCATTTCCTATATGTTTATTCTTTAACCGTTCTCCCTGAAATGCATGTCTGATTTCATAAGGAACAATCGTGAGCAGTCTTTCATTACGCTCAAAATCTGCTTCGTTTGTTGCTGATTTAGATAAAGATAGTACGCTCATAACATCGTAAAGGCATTCTAAATCATTATAGTCTCCCCAAATTTCAATTCCTATACCTTTTTTTGTTGGATTTGCTGTTAACATATTATTTAAATTTTTCTATTATAGTTAATAATCTATCTATTTGTTTATCTTTTTCTATAAGTGTACGATTAAGCATATCTATAAGAGACTGCAAGTTGTCATTTGTGGTGGCTGTAAGTGTATTTTCATTAGTTGTATTGTCGGGTTTTCGCAACATTTCGCCACGCCCCGAGACCAGCCAGTCAATACTAATATCCGTAAAATTTTGCGATATTTTATCCAAGGTATCACTCCTCAAAGTGGTGTTATGCGATAGAACTTTGCGTATAGTACCCTCCGACACACCAATTTTTTGCGAAAAATTATTGGGTGTAATATTATAATAATCAATAATTTTCTTTAATCTATCTTTCATTGTTCAAAAAAAATTACGAAAAATACTTGTAAACTCGAAAAGTTTTACTATATTTGCAGAAATTTTTATAATATAAAATTTCTTACAAAGATACTAAAAAAAATAAAGTAAAAAAATGAGACAAATATTAGTAAAAAGAGGTGTTATGAAACAAATAATGAAGGATGTAGGTGTAACAACACCCACCATTATTGCAGCATTGAAATATGAGACACATACGGACAAGGCAAAACGAATTAGACAAAGAGCATTGCAACTTGGCGGCGTAGAAGTAAAAAGCATATAGAAAATTCACAATAAACAATAATATATATGTATAAGAACGTAGGAGGAACAGTAGTAATAAGCGTAAACGATTGGATGGCTGCCGGGTTGACAAAAAGTATGTTCGAACATGACAGCAAGAGGGGGATGTTGAAAATCGCTTATCGGTCAATTCGTGGTAATACCTTGATTGATGTTAAGAGCATAAGACGCTCAGATAGGCGTAGAGCTATCGAGGCGGCGTATGGTGTTATAGAAGAGAGTAAACCGTCTAATTACAATGCAAAAATTAGCCAAGAAGCAAAATCTTACTATATATCTTATAGAAAGAATGATGGAACTCCGTTGGAACATAATTTAATAGAACAATATACTAACCGAGCAAGCCTATTGGAGGCGTTGAAAAAAGGATTAGAAATACAACAAACAGAGCGTGCTAAGACCGGCAAACGTATCAAAACCGGAGAATGGTACGCACAGGCATTAAAATGGTACAATGAGCAAAGAGGAATGTTCCCATGTGCCGAAATTACCAATGTAAGAAGTTTTGAAAGAATATTTAAAGCTTTTTTAAAAATGGGTTACAATAGTATTATAAGCGGAAAAATTGGAAACGATAACACAAGGAAAGTTTCTGTTAGTATGGAAAATCTACTACTTTCGTTGTGGAGAACGAACGATAAACCATTTATCGACCGAGTTTGGGAGTTGTACAATGAGTTTATCAGCGGAGATAGAGAACTGTACGATAAAGAAACGGGAGAATTGTTCAGACCTGAAGATTTTAGACATAAAGGCAGAAGTCTGTCTATAAGTAAGGCGACAGTATGGGGTTACCTGAAAGATGTTGTGAACTGTACAGCGGTATATGCGGACAGAAACGGCAATTTTGACTATCAAAATAGTCGCCGACCAAAACATGTTCGCAAACTCGGACAATACAGCTTAAGCAAGATAAGCATGGACGACGTGGCTCTTTCACGCAAAACAAAGGACGGCAAATGGGTGTACAAGTACATTGCCGTTGACGTGTTGAGCGGCTACTACTTCCGTCCTGCCTACATAGTAGGAAAACCCAACGAAGACACCGTATTGGAGGCTTTTAGAAACATGTTCTGCGAGTTGATTGAATTAGGCTTACCAACACCAGGCGAATTGGAAGTGGAACATCACTTGATGGAGCATATAGACTGGTTGAACGCAGTGTTCCCATTCGTTCGATTCTGCTCTTCGGCGACTGAAAAGAGAGCGGAGCATAATATCAGGTCGTTGAAGTATGGAAGTGCAAAGAAAGCAGGACACACGTTCGGTCGTTGGTATGCTAAGCACGAGGCGTACAAGAGTGTACGTGCTAAAATTGACGGCGATTATACAGTAGCAAGTCAATCTGAGCGTACAATAATCGTTGACGACATTGAAGACATCGAACGACACAACAACGAATTACATCCTCAACAGAAGTTGTATCCGGGTATGACGAGAAAAGACGTGTTGTTGAGTCGTGCGAATCCGAACTTGAAGGCTATTGAGTCATGGTATTTGTACCATTTTATCGGCAACAAGACGGCGACGAGCATAGTTAATAACAACAGGCTGATGGTGCAAGGCGAGCATTTTGAATTGGCTGATTTTGCGAGCCTTGAACGAATGAAATCGAATTCAAAAAAAGTTGAGGCATATTGGCTACCCAACGAAGACGGTGGCATTACAACAGCATATCTATATCAAGGCGATACCTACATCGGCGAAGCATTTAATATGGAACAATACAGGTACAATGAATTTGCAATAGAACGTACAGAAGAAGACGAAGCAGCGATGCTGCATCAGCAGAAGAGAGTTGCAAAATTCGACAAAATGATAAGAGAAAGACGTTCCCAATTGCCCCATGTTGGCGGAACTGAAGTGAAAACAATGAACAAAAGACACCACATCGTCGAAGATGTTGAGATAGTAGAGACACAACAGCCTTTAAATTATGATGGTGACGAATTTGAGACTGCGGATTTTGCAACATTGGCACGAGAATTATTATAACAATTATATATATAGCAATTTACAATGATTACAAAAGAACTAAAACACAAAATAGTTGATGCGATGCAAGAGCATCGCCCCATGTTCGGTGGCAGCGACAGCAAGTTCGCCAAATGGTTAGGTATTAGCGGCTCACAATACAGCAGGGTAAAGAATGGCGACGTAGAACAGGTGTTATCGGACACTAATTGGATTGCGATTGCAAGACAGTTGGAAGTTAATATCGGAAATGCTCCAGTGTGGCAGACAGCAAGAACGCCAATTTTTGATTTTATCACTACACAGTTAGAGATATGTCAAAACGAGGCTCTGAGTAGTTTGTTGTGCGATTTGAGCGACATAGGTAAAACATGGACAGCTAAAATCTATGCAAAAACACACAAAAATGTTGCCTATATAGATTGTAGTCTTGCAAAAGGGAAAACACAGCTAATAAGAACTATTGCAAAAGCGTTCGGACTTGACAGTTCTGGAAGACTAAACGATGTTGAGGCGAACACAATATATTATTTAAAGCAATTAGAAAAACCTTTAATAATATTAGACGAGGCTGGCGATTTACACTACGAGGCGTGGCTTGAAATAAAGGCACTCTGGAACGCAACAGAGGGTGCATGTGGCTGGTACATGATGGGGGCAGACGGATTAAAGGCAAAGATACAAAGAAGCATTAATAATAAGAAGGTTGGATATACTGAAATATTCTCACGATTTGGGAAAAGATATGGCAATGTTGTCGCAGACGGCGAATCCGGCAAGGAAATGATGAAGACAACGGCTTCTATGATAATCAAAGCGAATGGCGGAGATGATATTAACAGGTTGTTGCGTAAGACAATGGGCGATGACGGAATGCCGAGCTTGAGGAGAATATATAAAGAAATCTGCAAAAATAGAGCGTAATGAAAAGGGCATACAGCGTTCAAAATGTTATTAATGCGAAATTTAAGACCCTGCAGTTTGATGGGCAGTGGTTGGACGCTATTGGTTGTCCACAATTGGGAGGGAGCTGGCTAATTTACGGTGCTCCCAAGAATGGTAAAACAACTCTTGCAATGCAGATGGCTAAGTATATGTGCAAATTCGCAAAAGTGGCATATAACAGTGTCGAAGAGGGTTTATCTCTTAGTATTCGTGCTGCGATTCAACGCACAGACATGGAAGATGTTCGCAGACGATTTATACTCTTAGACAAAGAGGATGTGAAAGAAATGGAAGAGCGATTAATTCGTCGAAGTAGTCCAGATGTGGTTATAATCGATAGCGTGCAGTTTTTAGGGTTAAAATGGAGCGAGTATAAGCAATTGAAGGACAGTTTCCCCAACAAACTATTTATCTATATAAGTCACATAGATGGCAACAAACCTGAAGGAAGCGTTGCTCAGAAAATATGGAGAGATAGCAATGTTTATATTCGTGTTGAGGGTTTTAGGGGCTTCCCTGTGGGTCGATATGGCGGAGGAAAATATATTGATATAAATGAAGATTTGGCGTTAAAGTATTGGGGATTAAATGATGAAAAATAACGATTTACGGACACCGGAGCAGAACAGAAAGTTGCACTACCTGTGCAGTCGCTTGGGTATCGACAAAGAGACATTGCAGACCATGGTGTGGAACTATACCGCACAAAGAACAACCCGTTCAAAAGAGATGTACAAGCACGAATGTCAATCTCTTATTGATTTCTTGAGCGAAACAGCGAATCCGAATCGCGAAAGAAGAACGGCAGCGGGTCGTGCCGATGTGATGACAATAGACCGCAAGCGTAAAGGGGTGATAAAAGCCATTTTCGCCCATTTGGAACAACAAGGTATGCAGCCGACTATGGAATATGTAAAAGCCATTGCCTGCCGTGCTGCTGGAAAAGACGACTTCAATAAGCTGTCGCCGGCAGAACTTAGCAGAATATACGCTGAGTTCTGTAAAAAACAAAGAGTGGCGTGCGTAAAAAAATCAATTAAACAAGGAATTTATTTAAACTAAAATATTAACAACAAAACAATATTAACAATGAGCGAAGAAAAAACAATGGTCGCAATGACCGAGGAAGAAAAAGCAAAATTTGAAGCATTTAAAGCCGAACAGGAACGACAAGCTCGAATGCTATCAAGAAGAGAACAAAGAAAGCAATTGCAAGCGATGACCGACGATGTGATGGAAGAGGCTGTGCAGGAACTGCAGTCTTGTAATGCTAAGTTAGCAGAATGTAAGAAGAAGATAATCGACACTTTTTCCACGCTGATGGAGTTGCGGAAAGAAGTAAACGAAAGCGAAGGCAAGAAAGAACAAGACAGCTTTATGTTTACCAACAGCGAAGGCACACAACGCATTCGCATTGGCTACAACATGAACGACAATTATCTTTGTCAAGTTGAAGAGGGCATTGCAAAGGTAAAAGATTACTTGCAAAGTCTTGCAAAAGACGAACAAAGCGAGGAACTGATAGGTCTTGTTTTGCGATTGTTGGCAAGAGACCAAAAAGGCAACCTGAAAGCCAGCCGTGTAATCCAATTGGGACAGATAGCGGAAAAGAGCGGGAATGAAGAATTTATGGAAGGAATAAGAATTATCAGAGAAGCATACCGCCCTACCCGCAGCAGGTTGTTTGTTCGCTGTTCTACAAAGACAAGCGATGAAAAGGGCTGGGAAGATTTGGCATTGAGTTTATCGGAGGTGTAATGAAAGCAAAAAGCGTATATATTAGCGGGGCGATAAGCGGGCGGAACATCCTTAGTGTCCGTTTGGAGTTTGGATTGTGTGAGACAAAACTACGTGAGATGGGTTACAAGACGGTGAACCCGACTCGCTTGTGTCCTGCTTGGCTGCCATGGGGATTGTGCATGATAATAGACATTGTCGCCTTGCGGTTTTGCGATGCTATTTGTATGCTTCCTGGCTGGGAACAAAGCAACGGTGCCAATATAGAATATTTTTTTGCAAAACAATTTAATTGTGAATTGCTTTCAATGTAATGTATCACCGGACGGGGCTCTGTCCCCGTCCATTTTTTAAGAACAAAAATATGAACGAAATAAAATTCAGCATAGAACCGAGCAGATTTAGAGAGCGAGCCTTGTTGCTCACCTACTGTCCTACGGCCACGCCAAACTCCTACGAACTTACACAGGTGCAATGGGCGGAACAATGCCCAGCCAAGTTCAAGCAACTGTGGCTAAAAGAAACACCTGTTGTCATCACCTACCAAGCCCTATGTCCTGTAAAAGAGTTTCAGCACTGGTTGCAAGTGGGCTGCGAAATCAAAGAGATTAGCCAAATAGATACCTCTTTTGCCAATTTTTGGGACACCTACGCATACAAGGTGGGCAACAAAGCGAGAGTGCAGAAAAAATGGAATCTGTTGCCGGAAAAGGAAAGAATACTCGCCATCGGAGCCATTGCCCGCTATAAGAGGTTTGCAGAAAGCAAGCGTATTGAGCGGGTATATCCGGAAACATACATAGACCAACGCCGTTGGGAAAACGAATTTTAGAAGAAATGAAAGCACATTTGAAGTTGAACAGAATGCAATACGAGAGCTTTTTAACGGTGATTAAAAACTGTTTAAACACGCTTACAGGCACCGACCTGAAAAGCGTACAATACAGAGATGCTCTCTTTAGTTTGCAAGTGAAACTACAAAGCCGTTTCTGGCAGTTGAAAGACAAAAACAATATCACCCTGACCGATATGGAAACCTTGTCCATCGCGGACATGCTGGGCAATTTGGCAGCGTTTTTTTCTCCCTACGAAAAAGCATTGGCATATTGGATATTGGCTGAAATAGACTACCAGAAAGAGCGGCACGTGTGCCTGATGATGGGCAACCTGTCCCGCAAAATGAACAATGGAGAATTGGGAATTGAATAATAATATGAAAAAATGGAAACAAAACGTAAAAGAAGACTTAATTATCTGCTCTATTGCAAGAATGTAATCAAGATAGTTAACGAGTACTATGAAGAGGGTTTTACCACCTATGCGGCGGTATGGCGCAGATATGTCAATCCTGTGTATCCGATGAGTTATCAGAAATTTATTAATATTATCAATATGCCGAACTTGGACAGACAGATAGCGGAAGCGAAAGCCGCTGCCGCAACACCCGAAAACAGGCGGCTGGTATATCCAAAAAGGAAAATACCGGAAGACGCCTTGCCCGGACAACTGAACTTGTTTGACGATGAAAAATAAAGAAAAAACCAACAAAAATTAAAAAAATAGAAAAAATGAAACAAATAAAACAACCTATTATGATAATCTGCTCAGACGGATTAATTTATTCTCTTGGTCAAAGAATAAGGTATAAAAAGGATAGCGGCAGACGGCTCTATTATTTTGAGCAGGTAGGAAATGAAATATACATAAAATATCATGCGATAAAACATACATATATGTTTCCAATGTTATCTTTTGATGCCAAATACCCTATTCTTAAAGGAGGATACTTACATGATGAATTAGAAAAATTGAGAAATGAAGGTTATGATGTTATTGAATGATAAAGAAATTAAACAAGTGGAACAAGGGATGTGTTGGGCTACACGCTACAATGCAAAAACAGGAAAAACAGAAGTGTGCAAACATAAAACAGAATGCGAACTGGCAATAAAGTTTGTTGAATATTCAAATTCTGGAAAGCCTTCTTATGTTTGCATAGATTATGTAGGAAGTCAATATATAAAAAAATGGAGAACTTGTAAGGTATGGAAACTTAAAAAAAATAAATAATTTTTATGAAAGCCAGAGAATTTATGATAGACGTTGCAAATCTAATATTTAATGCTTATGAAGGCATTACTAAAATAAGATGTGGATGCTATAAAAACGGTGATTATTGTATTGAAATAACACCTAAATTTATTTTTGCCGAATACGGTGAACATTTTGTTCGGAAAAGCAACATTTGGAAAGAATTTACAAGATTATTCCCTCATAATAAATTATTTCTATTGAATAATGAAGACTTGTTTGTTCAAGATGAGGAAATTTTTTATGAATTAAGTAGAAAAAAGTATAATTAAAAAAATATAAACAATGGCAGTAAAATACGAAAAAAAGAAGAAACCCGACAATGTAATTGTCAACAATATCAATATTCAGAATGCTTCGCACAATACGCAGGATATTCAGAATTGGAAAACGGCTGTCAAAGCCTTTGAAAACCTTGTCAATCCCAGCAGAACCGCTTTGTATGACTTGTATGAAGACATACTGTTGGACGGGCAAATAGAAGCCACATGGGGCAAGCGACAGGATGCCGTACTCAACCAAGAATTGATATTCGTTAAAGACGGCGTCGAAGATGAGCAAATTTGCAAGTTGCTAAACTCACCAGATATGCGTATCCTTATCAAAGAACTGCACAACTCCATTGCATGGGGATATACGCTGATACAGGTGAACAACATTTGGTACGATGAAACAGAAGAAAGCTACAAGATAGACTTTGACCTGATACCGAGGAAGCACGTGCATCCGGAAGAGGGATTTGAGTGCATCAGCCGGCAACAATCCATGGCGACCAAAGACTGGATGTATATGGAGCCTCCGTTGGCCAACTATATGCTGTGGGCGGGCGACAAAACCGATAAGGGGTTGTTTGCAAAAGCAGCACAATATGTAATATACAAGCGTGGCGGCTTCGGAGACTGGTCACAATTTGCAGAGATGTTCGGCATGCCATTCCGTGAGATGGTTTACGATGATTATGATGAAGCAACACGTGCGAAACTCGAACAAGGCTTACAGGAATGGGGAGCAGCAGGGTATTCGCTTCACCCTCGCTCTGCAGAACTTAAAATACACCAAACAGGTGGCTCGACAGGCTCTAACGATGTTTACAACAGCCTTATAGCCGCTTGCGACGCTTCCATTTCTAAAACAATACTCGGCAACACACTCACAACAGAACAAGGCGAAACAGGTGCACGTTCGCTTGGCGAAGTTCATAAGGAAGTGGAAGATGCCAAAACCGCGAATGACAAACAATTTATATTGTCTATTCTAAATACTAAGTTCAGAGCCATTTTGAAACGCTTCGGCTTCAATGTTACAGACGGAGACATCTGGTACCGCTCTGCCGACAAAGACTGGAACGAACTGCAGACAAAATGGAATATCATCAACTCCATTGCAGACAGAGTTCCCGTTGATGACGATTATATATATGAAGAATTTGACATTCCCAAGCCGGAGAATTACGAAGAATTGAAAGAGGAAATGAGAATGCAAGCCTCTTTTAATCCCTTTGAAAACGCTTTGCAAAACCCTTTCAATGAGGAGCAACATAGCAAGCCAAGCAAAGCTAACAACCTGTTGAACCGTTTGAAAAGTTTTTTTTTATAAGGACAGGCTCTGACCTGTCCGTCCGCCAAGTTCTTGCCAACCTTGACAAACTCTATTTCCACAACAGTCCGCTTGCTGTTGTGGAAGCAGTGAGCAGTTTTCCTATTTTGTACAACCTTTCCAAAAAGGAACTGTACAAAAAAATCCTCTCTGATGTAAAAGCAGGACAAGCAGGAAATATTCACCCTGATGCGTATAAGGCATACGCAGAAAACTTTCGCAATGCTGTGAGCGGAGTTTTTTCTAAAAACGAAAAATATGCCGATATACAGGCACAATTCAATGCCAATGTAAGCCGTTTTGCCGCCTACAAGGCCTATATGCTTACCGAGCAATTGAAACAATATTATGCCGAAAAGCCAGATAAATTTGACAATGCCGCCACTATTATTATCAACACTTTCAACCGTTATCAAGCGGCGGAATACAATACGGCTGTGGCCAGAGCAAGAACCGCCAAGCAATGGATGGATTTTACCTCCGACTCGACAAGTAATATGCTCTATCCCAACCTGAAATGGTTGCCCTCACGCTCTGCCACCCGCAGGGAAGAACACGTGGCATTTTACGGTTTGGTATTGCCCAAGACAGATGAGTTCTGGCAACACAACCAGCCGGGCAACCTGTGGAACTGTAAATGCGACTGGGAAGAGACAGACGATAAGCCTTCCTCCTACCGACCCAAAGACATCTACTCCCAAGGTCTGGAAGGCAACCCCGCAAAAACTGGTGAAATTTTTACGGACAAGTGTTCATATTTCAGAAGATTGCCGAAAGAAACGGGCACTTACGTTATCCGTACCGAACGTGAAATATTTAGAGCAAACCACAAAGATGACAAAAAGGTGTTTGAAACCGGGATTGGAAAAATTCTTTATGACGGCATTACAGTAAAAGAAATAAGCAAAGGTGCCAAATCTGACAAATCATATTTCTACAAACAGGAAATTGCCCAACATTTTGACCAATATGTTGAAAAATTAGAATTCATCGGAGATGAGGATATTGATTTGTCCCACAATAATCATAGAAGCATATTTTACCAGCGTAAAAAACTATTTAAACACATGAAAGTTTACAAGTTAAAAATAAACCAATACGAGTTTCAGGTAAAATTAGGGGAATTTGAAAATGGAACATTAGATTTATATTCAATTACAGAACCCGAATAAAAAAAGAAAGTCGCAGAAGAACAAGGAATTCTTTCACACTCGACTTTCCATCTGCAAAAGTACAACAAAAAAATTAAATAACAGCAAAACAGATTAAAAAAAACGAAAAAAAATTAAAAAATAATATGAATGAAATTATTCTAAAACAAAACAAATTAACAAGTTTACAATTAGCAGAAATTACAGGGAAAACACATTCGCACATATTACGGGACATTCGCAATATGGAAAAAGCATGGTATTTCATCACTGGAACCAAATTTGGTTTCAGTGAATACATTGATGCTTCGGGCAAGAAAAATCCTATGTTTGAGCTCTCAATGCTTGAAAGTTTATATGTTGCCACCAAATTTAATGATAAAGACAGAGCAAAACTTATCATGAGGTGGTTTGAACTCGAAAAAGAAAGTTTGAATAAATTACAACTCGAAGAAAAAAGCGGCATGCCGTTTCCTGAAAATACAGTAATTACAGTAAAAATGGGGAGATTGTCCAATCAAGTATATGTGAACAAAGGAGAGATATTTGCAAAATTTGCTCCGATTGCCAGATATTTAGGTTATGAATCAGCCCCAACCTACTTTCTTTCACATTTAGAACCCTGCAATTATTGTAAATTACCCATTGGAAAACACGAAGCATGGTTTATCAATGCAAAAGCCTTTGACGAGTTGATTAAATTAAAAAGAAATGTTCCTTTTGGAACAATACAAACCATCTATAAAGACATTTTTAGGATAGATAAAAAGAGTGATACAAACAATCCCTATACTTTTTCATTTACGGATAGTGAGATGTTGGAGTTAGTTATGCAGTTGAATAAAAAACCTCTTCGTAAATCTGAGATTATAGAGTTGATTAATAAAGGAAAAAATAATATGAATAACAGCAAAAGTAATAATATGCAAGAAGATAGAAAAAACTTTTATGCCCATTTAGTCGAAATTATCGCATGGTTAATGTTTGACGGCAAACATGAGCTTGAGAGAGGCATTTTATTGTATAGCAATACACCTCATTTTGATGAAGATGGATGGCTATGGCATCGAGTTGCGTATATTCCAGAAGTGTTAAATGGCGAACAATTGGTGGCTCTCAATACAATACTGAAAGAGAACGAATTGCAAAACTGCACGTCTTTTATAGAATATTTTGATATTTTGCGACAAATAAATATTCCAGATTCATATATAATAAAAGGACTCTCTATTTTTTTTGAAAAACTTTTTAAGAAAACAATAAAAAACACATGTCCTTATCTTGAGAAAAAATGTTGAAAAAATAAAGAAAAATGTTGAAAAAAACAAAAAAAATGTTGATAAAAATTACCTGAAAAATACCGCTTAATTGCTTAATTTTTAGTATCTTTGTAAGAAAAACAGGTGGCTTCGGCAGGCTCAGCCACCGAAAAAAATGAAAAAAATTTTTGAAAAACGTTCTTTGAATAAAAAAAATGTGTTACCTTTGCAGCGTTCAAATAAAATCGCGGTATGAAGACCGCTGGCGTTGCAAAAGGCAATTGACAGCTTTTTTTATACCCTATAATAAGTAAGTAAAGAGTTATGCTCGGCGTGTGCGGCAACAGTAATGCCCGCAAGGATTAGCGATTTTATCCTGAACAACACGTACCGGGCATTTTTGTTAAACGTTCTAAAAAAATCGCAAAATGAACGAAGAAATTAACAAAGGGACGTGCCATGGCGCGTCCGTACAGGGGGTGGCGGGAGAGACCGCACTGCAAACTTTCACCTTCAATCCGGGTAACCAGCCGGTAAGGGTGGAAATCATAGGCGGAGAGCCTTGGTTTGTCGTAAAAGACCTTTGCGACATATTGAAACATTCCAATCACAAAGTAGCTATCCAACCACTGGACGAAGATGAGGTAAGAAAAGTTTACCTCACCGATTCTCTTGGCAGACAACAAGAGACGCTTCTTGTATCAGAGAGTGGTATGTATTCACTCATTATTCGTAGCAACAAGCAGGAGGCGAAGGTATTCCGGAAGTGGGTCACAGGCGAGGTATTGCCGAGCATCCGCAAGACTGGTAGCTACAGCGTAAGGCAACATGGGGAGTATGTTGTTATTCCCGAACATGTGAAAAAGCAATGGTTAGCAAGAGCAGAAGAGTCAGCCTATCGAAGGTTCCGCTTAGAAGGCTGCAAAGAGATGGTGGAAGGAGGTGAGCTATGAGCGAACAAGAACAACTAAAACAAGCAATAAAAGACGCGACATATACTGTCTATCCAGAGGAATTGTTAGAAGCCTTAAGTACGATAGTTGACGAATATATTCACTATATTCTTCGTGACCAAGACCGCTACGGCAGCGACAAAACAGATTCTAATATTCTTATAGTACAGGAACTCATCACAGCACTCAAATAGTGCGAATAATCAAAAAAGCCACCTTTTTGGTGGCTTTTTTTTGCCTGCCCCCGAAGGCAAAATGATTACATATTGTTAAGCAAATCTGCTAAGTCTGACAGGCTGATTTTAACGATTTGTCCATTTATGTCTGCGAGTAGATAATCAACGGTTTCTCCCGAATTTACACTTTCAATTTCATCTGCATTTAAAGACAATGCTCCGAAATCAGACGGGCTTATATCTTCCTGTATATCGGTTAGCAGTGTCGGTTTGTCGGCTAAGTCATCGTAGCTACCTGTTTTGGCAACTTGATGCAGTGTGATTTCTTCAGAAAAACTTTCTGAATCTATTGGCAGTTCCTGACTTTCATCGCTGAATGATAGAGAGCCAACTTCGGGCTGTTCCGCTACAAATCTTGCCACATTCCATGCTCCGCTGCCTATGCGGATGCGGATATAGAGGTCGCCGTCTGTAATGGGATAGTGCCAGCTGTCGCCTTCTGCCGAAAATTGGATGTCTGCACTTTTGCCGGCAGCACCTTGCAAGGCACTTGCCTTTATCCTTATTTCTTCACCTGTATCACTGTCGTATCCGACAATATAATCTTGATTTTGAATGCTGTTACGCAGCAAAAAATCCTTGAATCTTTTTATTAATGCCATAATCTTTTTTATTTGGTGTAATAGATGCAAATTTTGGTGAGTTCGAAGTTATTTTTGAGTTTTTTGTAGAAGACGCCCTTTGCGATGAGCCAATTGATGTGAGAGCGGTCGTAAACCCTTATTCTGTTGTTGACTTGTATAACATAGTGTCGTTTTCCTGTTAATTTTTTCATCCTGTCTGCATGCCGGATTGCGTTGCGTACCCGCATGTATCTGAAAAATCGTTTCCATACTTTAATCATTTTTTAATTATTGTTTAAATTGTTATTATTTAGTGTTTTATTTTGTCATTATGGGGACGATGTGAACATCGTCCGTACATATCTATCATACTCTTCGTTTGTTTAGCGGTCTTTTTACAAGCACAAGTTGTTCGGCGGAAAATTGCCGTAGTTTTTGGGTTGCGATATAAACTCCTCCTTCAACAGCATCTACGCCGTCGGCAGGAGCTTTTAGTTGCGGGGTGATGAGGAGAAACTGTTCCTCAAGCCGCTGCATGTGAGGGTTGGCTTTTTCTGCCTCGTTAAAGATTAGTCGTCCATTGCGGTTGAGAGGTTCAAGGTTGCCTTCAATACGGCTGAATTTGTCGGGCTTAATTCTTGTATCGGGAACAATATTGAGATAATAGCCTTTTTCTTTGGCTTTGGCAACAAACAAAGGGATAAAGACCTGTTGATAAAAGGGGTCTTGAAGTTTGTTGTTTTCGATAAGGTTGTAGATTTGCGTTTGCGGAGCGGTCAGTGTTTCGTTAATATCGTAGAACCAATCTACAAACTCGGCATTTGTCGCCCTGTCGACACGGCATTTTATTACATAGTAAATATTGTCCAAGACACCGATGGCGGCAATGGCTTTCATGGAGCCGGCTTTGTTTTTGGAGTTGGACGGAGAAGGGTCGCCATAAACTATTATTTGCTTAAATCTGTGCAGAGGCGGTATTTTCCCAACAGTCAGTTCTTTGAAGACATCGCCTTCGGAGAGGGGGTTGTTGAAATATTCCTGCTGTGCTGCACGGGTGGAGATTTTGGAAAGGATAAAGTCGATATCCTCTTCGGTGTTTTTGCTCCAAGAGCTCTTGCCGTGTTTGTCGCGGATGTTGACAATGTCGAACTTGTCGGCGACTTTTCCGGCACGTGCTATACAGCAGTCTTTGGCGATGATGTTTCCGTTGAACAATATTCGTGCATCACCAGAGACGGATATTGTAGGGATTAAAGCCTGTTCTATCCAATCCCATTTTTGTTTGATACGGTCGGGATTGCGGCATTCCTCGTCAGTGTCAATATCGTCAATGAGAATGAAATCAGGGCGTTTGGCTTCGTTGCGGGTACCACGGGGCGACTGACCTGCTCCCAATGCCCGGAATGAGCAACCGCATTTGGCAATAAATTCAGAGGCTTCCCAATGTCCTATTGTTTCCTGTTCACCGTAATCGTTTATAATTCGTAAGTTTTTTTCTAATTGTATCATAAATGGCAAGAGCAGTCTGCAGGCATTGTCGAAGCTGTTGGAGACGAGGAGGAAATTGCATACTTTTCCGGTTAAGGCAAGATACAAGACTTCGAACATGGAGCGAGCCGATTTGGCAAGTTCCCTACTCCACGCACGGACTTCGTACCAGCGTGGATGAGCGAGCAGACGCTTGGTGGCGGCTGTGTGAAAATTAGCAGGTTCTGCCGTGCAATATTTGGGGAAATAATACTTGAACCAGTCTTCGGGAGATGCTTCCAAGCGGGCGATGCGTTGCTGCTTCTGGAATTCGGTTTCGGAAGAGTCAACTTCCACATCGGCAATAAACTGATTGTAGTAGGCTTCCCAGTCTTGAAGGAGTTGCTTGTCGGTAGGTTTTCTTATTTTGGCCATTATAAACAAGATTTGATATAAGCGTTGAACAATTTAGCGACATCTTTGCTGGTGTCAAAACCAGCGGTTTTTCTTACGTATGCCAAAAACTCTTTGCCTGTAGCCATTTTTTCTGCGATATTGGTTTCGGTCTCCAAGTTTTTGATAGCCACGGTAAGTTTTAGAATGGCATCGGCTTCCTTGGAGGTAGCGAATTTTTGGTCTTCTTTGCTTTCGATGGCATCGTTGAGCAACCGCAACTGTCTATATAGGCGAGCCAATTGTTCTTCTTTGCCGACAAGCAAAGAGGTTTGCAGTTCCTGCCATTTGCCGTCTTTGACCCATTTGCAGAGGGTAACCTTTGAAACGCCGACACGGTCGGCGATTTCGGCCTGCGTGATGCCGGAATCGTTGAGGTAGAGCTGACGGGCGTAATCCTTTTTTTGTTCGATTGTCAGGTTTGTCATAATTCGCTTTTTTTTGTTTTAAAACTGCTGCAAAAGTACCATGTTTTACCTCTAATTTTTTTAAATGTAAATAATATATATATAATTATACTACAACTATATACAAATGAAAAAAGGCATAAAAAAAGCAATTATCTTTGCAGCGGAATTTGAAAAAAAGATAGAAAAAGCAATGGCAAAAAAAGACAGTTGTGAAATTTACCTGTACGGTATTATTGGCAGGATGATGGACATAGACACGAACGTACTGATAGCAGAAATAGAGCAAAAGCGGAAAGAAGGAGTGAAGAAGTTTACCTTCTACGTGAACAGCGACGGGGGGGAGGTTGCACAAGGGAGTGCCTTGTACAATTACCTTGACCGGACAGACATAGAGGTGACATGGGTGGTTGACGGGATAGCGGCGAGCATGATGGCAGTGCTGATGACGAACAAGAAGCACAAGGTATGTGCTGCCAAGCATGCTAAGTTTATGTATCACAGGGTAAGCGGCTATACGTATGGCAACAGCGATGAGATACGTGCATCAGCGGCGATGATGGACAATTTTGAGGGGACGCTGATAGAGATGATGTCAGA
The DNA here is from genome assembly GCA_905233585.1 of uncultured Bacteroidales bacterium. Taxonomy (GTDB): domain Bacteria; phylum Bacteroidota; class Bacteroidia; order Bacteroidales; family WCHB1-69; genus UBA1205. Next base: position 41,611 of record CAJOFD010000003.1, on the reverse strand, counting down.
GCGTATCGGCAAGAGCGTAGAGGAAACACGGAATGCCTATTTTGACGGTATAGACCACTGGCTGAGTGCGGAAGAAGCGAAGCAAGCGGGCTTGTGCGACGAAATTATCACCCGTAACAATCAGATAAAAGAACTGAAAAAGATTACAGATGCACGGAGTGCATTCAACTATTATAACAATCAAATAATTAATTTAAATAAAAATAATAAAATTATGGACGAAGTATTAAAGAAAGTCGCCGGCGTTTTGAACATGGCCAATTCCACAGAGCAAGAAGTATTGGCACGTGTTAAAGCGTTGAGCGAGAAGGAACAGACTCTGCAAAATTCCTTGCAGGCAGAGCAAAAGAAAAACGAAGAACTCTCCGCGAAAATAGAAGCGATGGAGAAAAGCAAGGTTAAAAACTTGATAGATGCTGCCATAGCAGACAAACGTATAGGCGAAGACGACAGAGCCACCTATACCAAGTTGGCAGAGCAGGACTATGAGAACACAGAAAAAGTGTTGAACAAGTTAGCAGCCGTACCGAGAGTAAAGGCCGGTCTTGCACAAGAGGAAAAATTGCCAAAAGGTGAAGAAAAATGGGGCTTTGACGAATATCACCGCAGCGGCAAATTGGAAAATTTAAAAAAGAATAACCCGGAGAGATACGAAGAACTTTTCAAAGCGAAGTTCGGTTTCGAACCCAAAAATTAAGAGTATATGTGGATAGATAAAGAAAAGAATTCAAGTTACAACTTCAAGGCACCGAGTATAGGAGCCGATGAAGGCAAGAAAGTAGAAGTGATGTTTCCAACCGTTGAAAAAGTAAGCCCGACATTGAGCAGCAATGCTGCGACGGTAGAAGTGAACCGAGACACGACCATCGTGGATTTGGGCACTTTGAGTGCCGCTGCAACGCTGACATTGACGCCTACAGATAATTTGGGCACCGGAGCGAAAGTGGTGGTAAAATCTACCAGTGACGGCACGGCAAGAAACGTAACGGTGAAACAAGATACAGACACCACGGTAGGCACGATAGCCGGAACAGCGAGCACCACAGTTGTGAAAATGATAGTGTGGGACGGCAGTGCGTGGATACTTGTCGGATAATTGAAAAATGAAAATTGAGAATTAAAAAATTAAAAAAAAGAAAGAAATGAAAAGAAGTTTAATTTTAAGAGTAATGTTAGCGGCATTGTTTGCCGCAGTTGTCGGGGCGATGTTCAGCCCCGTAGTAGGAGCGGCTACTTTTGTCGCCTCCAATTTTGTGAAAATACCGGCAGGAAGTTTCGGTATGGCCGTTACACCGGAGATATGGACAGATTACATTATCGGTAATTTGTTTAAAAACAACGAATTTTTGTTGGAATCGGTGGATGAATCACAATATGTGATAGGCGGCACAGTGGTACACATTCCACAGGCAGGAGCTGCCAGCGGTGTGCAAAGAAACAGAACATCGTTGCCGGCAAGTGTTACTCGCAGAAGAGATATAGACATCACCTATGCTTTGGACGAATTTACTACCGACCCGAGATTTATCCCCAATGCCGACAAAGTAGAACTCAGCTACGACAAGATGGAAAGCTGTATGTATGAAGACATGGCCAACTTGCACGAAGTGGTGGCAGAAGCGATGCTATACAACTGGCGACCCACCTATTTTATCAAAGCAAGTGCTACTAAACATGCCAACAATACCATTCATGGCAGCAACCTTAGAACCGGCGTATCAATAGCCGACTTTGCCAAAGCCAAAGTGATATTCAACAAATGGAATTTACCAAAAGCTGACAGATACGTTATCTTAAATTCGGAGATGTATGAGCAATTGTGTTCTGAAGTACGCAATGCTTCCAACGATGTATTAGGAGCAGTATATGACAATGTAACGGGCAGACTGAAAGCATTGGAAGGATTTACCATATTGGAACGCAGCACTACCTTGATGGCATCTAACAGCACTTTGAGCCAAGTAAGCGGAACGCAATATTTCAAATGGACAAGCGGCAACGACTTAACTTATAGCGTAGAGGATTATATCAACATAGAAAACGGCAGCAAGGCAGCCGGAACAACTGATTGTTGCTACGGCATATTCTGGCACAAGAGCTGTGTGGCGAGAGCCTTGGGCAACACGGTGATGTACACCAACGAAGGCGACCCGACCTATTACGGAGATATTTATTCCTTCTTGCAAAGATTAGGCGGCCGAGCTCGCAGAGCTGATGGTAAAGGTGTGTTGGGTTTAATCCAGGAATATCACGCATCATAATTAAAATAGAAGAAAGATGGTAAGCAGAGGATTACGAAACAACAATCCCTTGAATATCCGCAAGAGCAAAGATAAGTTTCAAGGTGAAAAGGAATCAACGGATTCAGCATTCAAGCAATTTGTAAGTATGGCGTACGGATACAGGGCGGCATTCGTAATTCTCTACACTTACCTACAACAAGGAAAAAACACTGTAGATAGGATAATAAGAAGTTGGGCACCTGCCAATGATGGGAACAATACCGCCAATTACATATCCCATGTGGAAAGGCGTAGTGGCGTTGACAGGTACCGGACACTGACTGAGCGAAGCGGCAGCGACTATATAAAAATAGTTGCTGCCATGAGCCGGTCGGAAAACGGAGTTGATGCCGACATGGAGCAAGTGAAAGCAGGATTTAACCTACAAAACAAGATAAAGCTATGAACGTATTGGAATTGATTAGCGTGATATTGAATGTAGTATTTGGCAGCGGATTGCTGATAAGTTTGTTGAAATTAAGACAGACGAAGGAGCAAATGCAGGCCGATATAAGGGGCAAAGAGTTGGACAATGAAGAAAAAGCCAGCAAAATAGTGATGGAATATGTGGTGGAACCACTGAAAAAGGAGATGAACTCATTGCGAAGAGAGGTTCAGCGATTCCGGAAAGCGGTGGAAAAGATACCTACCTGTCCGATGGCACAAGAATGCCCTGTGAATGTAGAGTTAAAACGCAAACACGAAGACAGCCTATGAAAACATGGATGAAATGGGCATTACGGGCAGCTGCCTTGTGTGCCATAGGAATATTGATCACGGCAGTGGGCTTGCAACATAAGCATGTGAGAAGCTTGCAAAATCATGTGAAAGAGCAGCACATGGTGATAGACAGCTTGCTGAACAGGCGAATGACGGTGATGGATGTGCAACTCTATGTAACCGACAAGAGCAAAAACACCATATATGGCCGCTACAACAAAGGCACCATCACCATGCCTCAGGAAAAAACCTACCACTTAGAAGTGGACAGTGTTTCAATAGCGTTGAAATAAATTTTAAATAATTTTTAAAATGGGAAGAAGCAAAAAGCAAACAACGGAAGATGCCATAGTATTGGAAAACGGCAAATGGAAAACACCTGACGGCATGTGTTTTAATACCATGGATAAAGCGATAAAGCATGTAAATAAGGTGCCTTCGACAAACTCAGGCACCGCTATAGAAGCACAAGAAAAAGTATTAACAAAAAAAATTAACGATGGGAAAGATGAATGACATAAGATTTAGCAAGCAAAACGGCGGTATGGGCAGAACTGCAGCCAGCGAAGACCCCATTAGCGGCTTGGTGATGTATTTGCCGGAATTAGCAGAAGCAGACTTAATCAATTCAAACAATGCACTACAATTCGACAAGTTGGAAGATACAGACGGAAGCAATGATTTGTATGTTTTCAAACTGAGATATGTAGAAGAATTGGAAGATTTGGGATTGAAAGCACAGGAGCTATCAATGTTGAAATCTGCTTATACGTCAGGCAGTGAAGTTGCAGAGTTTCAAAAGATAGCTGCAGTGAATGCTTTGGTATATCATGTGAAGGAATTTTTCCGCCAACATGCCGGCGGCACCTTGTATTTGGGAGTGAAGTTTGCAGCCAGCAGCCAAGTGAACGGCGGAGACCTGCAAGCGATGCAGAACTATGCCGGTGGCAGCATCCGCCAATGCGGAGTGTTTACGCCATCACTGAGCTACACTTCAGGAGGAAGTACGGTTTCCGTACTTGCCGAATATCAAAGTGCGTGCACTGCGATGGAGGCAGCCCACCAACCGATGAGCGTAGTGGTAACGGTAACCGGTAAAACGGTAACGGTAGCAGTAAGCGGTACGGCTATGTCGGTAACTACTGCAGCAGTAAGCGGATTTACATTTACGACATTGACAGGCACCCCCAATTCTGTATTGGCCGGACGCTGCAATGTGAGTTTGTTGGTAGGATTGGATTTGGCCAGCGAATTGGTGCAAAGTTTAGGTCATTACGCCTATTACGGATGTATAGGAGCCTGTATGGGAACCATTAGCAAAGCAGGAGTTCATGAAAGCATAGCATGGGTAGGAAAATTTCCGTTAGGATTGGCCAGTCCGGGATTGGTAACCGGTGAATTGATAAAAGACACCACAGTTGCCAATCTGGAAAAGATAAACGACAATCGCTACCTGTTTGTCCGCACCCATGTAGGCAATGCCGACAATTACTTCAACGACAGTTTTACCTTGGATGAGGCTACGAGCGACTATGCGTATATAGAAAATGTTCGTACTATTGACAAGGCATGCCGTGGAGTTCGAGCCAATTTATTGCCGTATTTGAACAGTCCGCTGCGGGTGGATGCCACAAGCGGCCAATTGGCATCGGATACAGTTGCCTTTTTGGAGACAACAGCCAACAAAGCCTTGGAAGACATGGAAAAGGCCGGAGAACTGAGCGGCTTTAAAGTGGAAATAGACCCGGAACAAAATGTTCTTTCCACCTCTGAAGTGGAAATTGTGATAAAACAAGTTCCTGTTGGCGTGATGAGACATGTTCTGATAAAAATAGGTTATACAACTAAATTATAGGAGGCAGTAAGATGAACGGATTAAGAACAATACCTGAAATAAACGGAGTGGCACACAGCTGGGCTAATTTACAAGTAAACATAGGCGGAGTTCCGGTAGTGGGCATCACCAAAATAAGCTATAGTGACAGCCAGACGATGGAAAACATCTACGGACTTGGCCAGCGACCTGTTGCGAGAGGCTACGGGAAAATAGAATGCAGTGCATCGATGACCCTGCTTCGCAGTGAAATAGAAGCATTGAGAGACAGCAGCACCACCAGAAGACTGCAAGATATAGCACCCTTTGATATTATCGTTCAATTTTTGCCTGTGAACGGTCAAAAGATAGTAACGCACCGCTTGCGTAACTGTCAGTTCAAGACAGACGGCGTGGAAATAAGCGAAGGCGACACCAGCAACACGGCAGAAATAGAAATGATATTGTCACACATAGAATGGAAGTAATCATCATGGAGTAAGTGAAATTTCACTTACTCCTTTAACTAAGTTTTAAAAACAAGAAAGTAAAAAGATATGACAGGAGAAGCAACAAAAGAACAAATAGAAGCATGGAAAGCAAAACACAAAGAAGTGTTCCAGATAGTAGTCGGTGACAGCGTATGCTATTTGCACAAGCCGGACCGCAATACGATGAAAGCCATTGCAAGCATAGGCACCACAGACCCGATTAGAGCCAACGAAGTGTTGTTGGCCAACTGTTGGTTGGGTGGAGATGAAAGCATCAAAGAAGAAGACGAGAAATTTTTTGGTGTGAGTGCCCAATTGGCGAATTTGGTGGAGATAAAGGAGGCAGAACTAAAAAAGTTATAGCCCGTGCCAAGGAGGTGGTAAAACACAACGGATTTGTGAATGTGGATTACCAATTGCGATACCATTTCGGCATCAATCCGGATAAATTGGACGACGAAGAATGGGCCATAGCGATAGCCGCCTTGGAAAAAATCAGGAAAGAAGAAAGCGGAGAAAAAAGGAAGTAATTAGTCTTGTTTGTGGATATTGATGACAATTTGTATCGTATCTTTCTCCTTTTTTTTCTTTTTCGCTCTAAAATACGTAACAATACGATAGATGCTAACAATAGGCACCAATATCACTAATAAAAGAAAAATAACAATAGTAAACATCGTCAAATAGTTTTAGACTGCAAAGATATAAAAAAATGTCAAATAATACAGTACAATTTGCAATAAATATTACAGGCAACGCTCAAGAAAACATTGCTGCCATTTCGCAGGGTGTACAAACAGCAACAAGCCATGTAACTAACTTCACCAATACGATAACAAAAATACGTGACGTAGGCTTTGCCTTTGAAACCATCAGCCATGCCATAAGTGGCTTGACAAGTAAGTTGTCGGGATTTGAAGCTTTGAGTTATGCCCAGGTGGAGGCGGAGACAAAATTGGCACAGGTGATGCGGAACACCATGGGAGCGAGCCGGGAGGAAATGCAAAGCATACTTGACTTGGCATCGGCACAACAAAAATTGGGGGTTATCGGCGACGAGGTTCAATTGGCAGGAGCTCAAGAATTGGGAACTTATCTGACCAAAGCCGACACTTTGAAGAAGTTGATGCCGGTGATGAACGACATGGTAGCCCAACAATACGGTATGAACGCCAGTCAAGAAAGTGCCGTGAATATAGCCACCATGATGGGGAAAGTGATGGACGGACAGGTGGGAGCCTTGAGTCGTTACGGCTACAAGTTTGACGAAAACCAAGAGAAAATACTGAAATTCGGCACAGAAGAACAACGTGCTGCCACCTTGGCCGAAGTGGTGAGCAGTGCCGTTGGCGGAGTGAACGAAGCACTGGCCAATACACCAGAAGGAGCCATGAAACAAGTAAGTAATAATATTGGGGATTTGAAAGAACGTATTGGCAAATTAGTTACAGACCTAAAATCCTCCCTTGCTCCAATCGTAGAACGTTTGTTGGAGATAAGCACGGCCGTTGTTGGTTTTATTGAAGACCATAAAGGATTGTTTGAAATCTTATCCATTGGAATAGGTGCTGTAATATTGGCCATTAAAGGTTGGATAACAGTACAAGGAATATTAAATGTAGTCATGTCTCTTAATCCCATTGGTTTGGTCATAGCGGGTATAGTTGCCTTGATAGCCATTGTGGTGTTTTTGTGCGTGAAGATAAAAGGTTGGGGTACCTTGTGGGATGCCGTAGTAACCTTTGCCAAAGAGACCTTTGCGATGTTTGTAGAGGTTGTAAAACTGAAATATACCACCATGATTAACGGCATAATGATAGGCATAGACAAACTCAGAGAGGCATGGTATAAGTTAAAACTGCTGTTAGGCAAAGGTGATGAAATAGAAAACAACCGGGCACTGAAAGAAATAAGCGATGACATAGAGCGGAGGAAAAAAGCGATAAGCGGAGGAGCAAAAGAAGTGGCCAAACACGCCCAAGCCGCCGCCAACGCATGGAAGGGAGTGAGCTTGAGTTTTGACAAGAGCAAGACATTGAAAGGTGTGAGCAAGGATTTACAGGCAAGTTTGGGTTTGGGAATCACCGACAACACAAAAACCATCAACAACGACTTGAGCACCTCAAGTGAAACCATCAGTGCCGGGGGTAAGAATATCAAGAATTTCAATATCACGATAGGCAGCCTGATAGGAGAAAACACGAATATGTTCCAAAGCAGCCAAGACAGTCCGGAGACGGCCGGAGACTTTATGGAGAAGCTCTCTATGGCCTTGCAAATGATAGTCAATGATGTAAATTACGCAGCAGAATAATGAAAATTAACAATTGACAATGTACAATTAACAATGAATAATTAGTGGAATTATGGCAATAAAGATAATCATACCGAGCAGAACAGGCGTAGAAAGTGCAGCGGTGAGTGCAATAAAGGAAAAACTCTACCGGACAGCATTAAGCGACATAGTGATAGAGACCACCAACGAAGAAAAGTTGCTCAACGAAAGGAGCCAAACCATCAATGAGGTGATATTGCATGAAAATGTGAATCCGCAAAGCGGCGTAAATGTGGTGTTTGACGACTGCAAAATTGATGTAAAACTTGACAAACAAATAGAACAAACTTTATTGGTAAATCGAAATGGCAGCGTAAAAGAATACATCTATACCAAAGACTATGTGATTACCCTCAAAGGCACGATTAGAAAAGAAGGTGTGCAGGGATTTCCTTACGAAGACTTGTGGTTTTTACAGCAAATTTTGGCGATTAACAAAAAAATGTATGTCAGCAGCAAGTTTTTGAACGGCATTTATGACATTACACAAGTGGTAGTAAAAAATGCGGATTTTCTGCAAAACGGCATGAATTATTTTAATGTAATGCCCTATTCCATTACATTGTGGAGTGATACAAATTATGATTTTTTAGTAGAAGATTAGTAATCAAGAAACCAAATGGAGAAGTCAGCATCATCACTACTACCGACAAATTGGATGGTAAAGTCAGAATTACGTTCTTCTTCTGCAGTCTTCCAATTTGCACAATCCGAAAGGTATCTACTGGTATTTAAAAGTACTATAATATCAGCACTTCCTCCAGATGGTGCAACATATACTTTAAATGTAGCATTATGCTCTACAAATTTCACTCTTCCATCCAATGAAATGCCTTTGCAGGTTTTATTTTCCTTATTGAAAGTTGGGTCCGTAGTAGATGAAGAACATACCAGCAGTGTGCAAATGGCTAACAGGATTAATGATAAACGTTTCATAGTATGTTAAGTTTAAAGTGTGACATAGAAATCAAGTGCAAAGATAGTAAAAAAACTATTACGTTTGACTATTGCAATGATATTTTAATAAAAACATCATGCAAAAACCTTACCGATACGGCGGTATTGAAGGTTCCACGCAAGATGCAATGGCAAGGAAAAGCCTTGACAGACTTTGTAAATGTGGATGATGCCATAATCATAAAACTCGGCTATGCGGAAATGGGAAACATGGAAATGGTGTTTAAAGGCTATATCAAAAGCGTGGAAAACACCATCAAGGAAATAGTCATCTATTGCGAAAACGAGATGAGGTTGTTTAAGTCCATCAATGTGGATGCGGAAATTATTGAGCATTTTGACTTCAAAAAATGGATGAAGAAATATGTTCCGGAGCTCTGGATCGAACTGCCGGACGAAGTAAATTTCGGTCAAGTAAAAATAGACCAGCAGACACTTGCCCAAGCATTGGACAAATTGATATCCACCTATCCGTGGCTGAAAGGCTTTTTCAGAGAGGGCGTGTTTTACGGCATCACCACCCACAAGGCATTGGCCAATGGAAGAATATTGACTTTTGACCCCGAAAGGAATCAGATAAGCGACAGTTTGAAATACACCACGAAAGATGATGTGAAAATAGCCGTAAAAGCCACCAGCATACAAACAGACAACACGAAGTTGGAATGTATAGTTCCCCAAGAGGCAATAGATGTGAGCGGCAAATCGGTCAAAAGCGACTATGAGCAGCGACATTTTTACTTTTCCGGCATGAAAACCCAGACGGAACTGAAAGCTGCAGCGGAAAAAATATACAATGAATATGCTTGTGACAAAATGACAGGAAACATCACCGGATTCGGAGTTCCTTACGTGCGAAAAGGCGATATTGTCAGACTGCAAGACAAGCTACGCAAAGAAAGAGACGGACGAAAATTTTGGGTGGATGCAGTGGAATACAAGTTCGGGACATCAGGATACAGACAAGTGATAACCTTAGGATACGCAATAAAATGAGTAAAGAAAGAGAATGTGCGAATTTGCTAAAAGCCATTATGGGGAAAATACCTCAAAACTGCTTTGTCGCCCAAGTGCAAAAGGTGGACGGAGCCACCTGTACCGTGGTGCGTCAAGGTGATAATTTGAAAATAGCAGGAGTACGCTTGAACGAGCTGTCGGACGAGAGCGTCGGCATGGTGATAAAACCCAAAGCAGACAGTTTTGTATTGGTGGCAAGAATAGACGATTTTAATTACTATGTCAGCCTGTACAGCGAAATAGACAGTGTGGACATACAATGCGACAAAATCACCATCAACGGCGGCGACAATGGCGGACTGATAAACATAAAAGACCTGACAAAGCAATTAAATGCTTTAGTAGATACCTTCAATAATCACACACATGCAGTCAGCACGGAAGGCTCTGCAGTAGCACAATCCGGTACTGCTGCAGTAACAACTAATCAAGCAGAGAAATTTAATATCAATGATTATCAAGATGACAAAATAAAACATTAGAAAAATGCGAGGAATAATAGTAGAAGACGGAGATTTGCAGATAAAAGGAGGCAGCCTTGTTATAGGCGAAGTGAAAGCACAGGTGGCGGAACATCTGACACGAGCCTTTACAGGAGAATACAAACACGAGCCGACCCTTGGCGGGAATGCAAAAAACATGATCGCCGGCCGTCCTGATAGTTTTTGGGCGGGAAATGTAAAGAATCAATTGAAGTATTGCAAGGTTGAAGTAGAAAGAATAAAAGTAGTTGATGACGATATAGAAATAGAATTGAAATAGATATGGCAAGAACAATAAAAGAAACAGCAGAAGAGATAAAAGTGGCATTCGTCAGGAATGAAACATTGCGGTCAGCATACGGTTTGACAGGATATGACGCCGATGGTGATGAAGCAACGCAATTGGCATACTATGAATACAACTTCAGCAAGGTAAGTGTGGAAAGTTGTCTTATTTTTGTGGTGGCCACCTGTATGGCAGCGTTGGAGAACATGATGGATTGGTTCAAAAGCGATGTACAGCACGTGGTGGACAAAGAACGCTATGGGTATGCGGGATGGTATGCCAAGAAGATGAAAGCCTTTCGTTACGGTCAGGATATAGAAAATGACTATAGCCATAGCGATGCGGATTTTGCCGAAGGCACGGAATATGCCGATACCGGTTTAACACCACAGGAAATAGAAGATTTGCAAATAATCAAATATGCAAGTGCAACAGACAATGGTCACAGCGTATTGATAAAGATAGCCAAAGATGACGGCAATGGGATACCCACTCCGTTAAGTTCTGCGGAAGCAAGCATGGCAGAAACGTATATTAACCGGATAAAACCGGCAGGCATTCCGATTACTGTTATCAATGAGCCTGCCGACAGTTTAGATGTGTCGGTGAAGGTTGTTTACAACCCTCTTATATTCGGGACACGGGCTGATGTGGAAAATGCCATTGAAACAGCGATTAAAAAGTATTTAAACAGCATTGAATTCAACGGGCAATTTGTAGGCATGACCATGATAGACCACCTTCAGACAGTAGAAGGGATAGAGATAGCACAGGTGAACAGTCTGCTGGCCACCCATGCGGGACATCCAGCAGAAGATATTACGGGAAACACCTATTACACCCCGCAGTCAGGGTATTTGACATTAACTAATTTGGAAGTGATAATTGATAATTAACAATGAGCAAGTATGATTTGAATTTCAGGAAGTTTATCGTTCAGTCGTTGCCGATACGGTTGCGTGGCAATGTGGTGGATTTAATAGAGGTTCTCATAAAGCCGTTGAAGAAATTGTATTATAAATTTCAGATATTTAAGCAAGAAGAAGAAAAGGCACTTTCCTACAATGCCCAAATGCCCAAATTGCAAAAATTGTTGAACGACAAACTTGAAACTGGCGGCATATACATAGAAGATTCTCCATACAATGTTGTTGATGGTGTATGGGAAAATGCAGAGTACAAACCGAAAGAAATAGGCTTTTGGGGGTTGTTGGCGGCAGCCGACATCGGATACAACGGTTTTGTGGTGTATGTTCCGAGCGGACTTGCCGGCAAAACGAACATCATAAAAGCTCTTGTTGACAGATATAAATTGGCAGGAACAACATACAGGATAGTAATTTACAACTAAAAAATAACAGATATGAACAGATTGAATGATATAAATAGGAACGGAATTTATCCGGTAACGAAAGAAACTTTGCTGGCCATTGAGGACAACTTTCAGATGATAGTCAGAGTGTTGGACGGATTAGGATTGCCCAACGGAACGGCAGTGCAAATGAGCGGAACAACTGCATTGTCAGCGTATATGTTTTTATATTATGGCAATAGCAGAAGTGAAATAGTCAAGGTTGCCGGAACAGGAACATTGGTGCCGACAAATCAAATATCAAACATGGCCAATTTGCAGGCAAATCCGCAAAACTTTGTTCTGACTCCAGCCAATGTAAGTACCACCATCATCGGCACTGACGGCGTAACGGAATATGCAGACTGTATTGTTGAGGAAAAATATACCCTGACATATTCGGCTGGCGGCAACATGTTTTGGAAATACTACACTTTGGAAGAAGTGTTGGGTATAAAAACAACAAATATTGTCGACAGCGTATTCATACTGCCGGACAGCAATTGGAATATAACAAAGAACAAATGTTTTGTCCGTCCCATGGTTGGGAAAAAGCATTTTCATATAGATTTGGAATTGTCAAGAAGCCAATTGGTTCAAGGTAAAACACGCACGATAAGCATGGCGGGCGAAATCGTAGATAGTATTAATGCTTTATTGGGTACAAGTGGCAACTACACTCACCCATTGCAAGTATCAATGTTTGGCTCTGTTGCTTCCGGATATATTACACAAGATTATGGCGACACAATAACCAATATCATTTGTAATAATCATAGTGTTGTTGAGAATACGGCCGCACAAAAAATACAGATAGCGGGAGATATTTGGCTATGAAAGCAAAAGACAGACAGACGTTGATGGATATAGCCGTATCGTCATGCGGAGATGTTGAGGCTGTTTTTGAGATTGCCGAGAACAATGACCTGTCCCTAACAGTAGAACTGTCAGGAATAGAAATAGATGTTCCGGAAAAGAGCAACCAGAAAGTTGCAGATTATTTTGCCGACAATGGCATCACACCCGCAACCGCTTCAGACAAAAGCGAAGAAACACAAATCACCAGCAACGACGGGAATTATATCCTGATGAGCAACGATGGACATTATATATTAACAATAAATATTTAGAAATATGGCATACCTTACTTTACAAGACCTTTCCAAAGGCATACACCGCGAAATTTTGGCAGTTATCACCCGCAACGAAGACAACGCCCTACAAGCCATTGCCGAGGCTCAGGCCGAAGTCGAATCCTATTTGACTGCAAGATATGATATACGAGCGGAGTGGACTAAAACAGGAACAGACAGAAATACGATGGTCATAAAACTTGTAAGGGACATCGCAATTTATAACTGCTATCAGATTTCAAACCCAGTCAACATGCCAGACAGCAGAAGAGACGCTTACAAAGATGCAATTGCATTTCTGAAAGAAGTGCAGGCCGAAAGAGCTTCTATCGATGGTCTTACACGTCTCACCGGTACCACCGGAACTTCTTCCTATGTTTCTTTTGGCGGTAACAATAAACGTAATAATCAATATTAATATGACACCTGAAGGTTTTAACAAGGAACTAAAAAGGCTTGAAAGGGATTTTAAAGACCTTTTTGATAAACACGCACCCAAAATCGCCGGCAATACAGCGGTTTCGTATTTCAAACAGAATTTCCAGAATGAGGCATGGGGAAGAACAAAATGGAAAGAGGTGCAGCGCAGGACTGCCGGCAGCAAAGCATACAAATATGCCGCAAAACACAATCCGGCACGGACAGAACATCCCATATTAACAGAGACCGGCGACCTTGGCAGGTCGATAGAAGTAAAATCTGTTACCAAAGGACAAGTTGTGGTATGGACTTCACCCTCTGTTTTTCGTTCCAAAGAACCTTACGGGCGTGTCCATAATGAAGGACTTAAGGCAGGTAGAGGTAAAGGTTTTATTATGCCCAAACGACAGTTTATGGGAGAATCAGATGATTTAAACGAACTTATCATCAATGAAATAGAAAGAAAATTAAACCAATTATTTAAAAAATGAAAATATATTTTAAATCCGACTTTGAACTCATCGAGCAGTTCCTTGATGCCAACGGCGAGCCGATAGACATCAACACGCTCAACATAGAACTGTGTTACCAAACGGATAAATACACATCTTTTTCCGCCTCATTCCGTAACGGACAGGGCAACAACTGCTACATAGATGAAGACGACAATAGCAAGTTGCATGTTACATTTGCAGAACATAAATTAGCACCCGGGACACTTACAAGAACTGCAACATTTTTTGTAGATAACAATCGTTTTCCCGACAATACTCAGCATATCCGAATAAGGGAACTTACGCAGGTGGAACTCGTGGCAATGGGTGGCAACAATGCCTCTTACACGATTGTGGAAAATGTCAGCACCATATTGCTTTTCGACCACAATGCCGCCACCCACCGCAACGACCCAGACCAGCACACAATATCCGCCATTACAGGCTTAAACGAAGCGTTGTCAGACATGTGGCAACTGAAAGTGCTGACAGACTGGCAGCCTAATTTCAACAACGAGGGCGACTGCACTTTTATAGGTCGCAATAACAAGGCGGCACAAACGAGCGATGAAACGTGGTCTATTAAGGTGCTTTGGTATGTCAATAATATTCTTACAATACACAGATTTAACAACGTAGCATGGAACGACAGATATAACTTAGTAACTAACAATCAATAAAAATATTATTATTATGAAACAGATTTTAATCAATTACACAGAGAACGAAGAAACAAACAACTTTATGTTGTGCATAAATGGTTTAGGTAAGACAAAGGTGTTCAACACAGACAGCGAAGAAGCACAAGCGATAGTTGAACAACTCAAACAAATAATTAAAGACTTGTAGTGGTATGAATATAGTTTTTCCGAAACAAAACGGTGACTGGTCAGATGTAGCCATCTGGCAGTTTTACAACGAAAACACACAGCAAGTTGAAGATTATGGTCAAGTTCCCCAAGATGGTGATAATATATACCTCGATGGTTATATTATAAATTTTTCTGCTAACACAGTATTAAATTTAAGTAATTCGTCAATTTCAAATGAAATTAATCCGTACACAAATAAAAATGGTGGGCAAATAACAACCTCCTATAAAATTCTAAATCTTACATTCAAGAATTATTATGTTGGTGATAGTTATTTATTTGTAAATGCATATAATAATTCGTTTTTCAATGGTAACTTTTATCTTAACGGCTCCGGTGCGGCAATTTACAAATCAGGCTCAAATATGGGTTATACATATACGATAAACGGTAACGTGTATTGCAATAATATAAATGCATCTTTAGCAAACGATTCTTCGTTTTACGGTAATACACTCACTATCAACGGTAATATAGTTTCAAACGTACAAATAAATGCGGTATTATATAGAGCGTGGAGAACGGTAATCATAAACGGTAACGTTATATGGAATGGTGCATTATCTTCTACGGATGAAACCTCTTACCAGCCCTTTCGAACGATGAGTTTAACAGTAAACGGAAATCTAACCCTTTCAGGTGGAATAACATATGTAAAGGATGCAATTATAAGCGGAAATCTCGTATTTCGAAACAATGCTGTACTATTAGGTTATAATTTATCTATTGCAAGTAATATTGATTATCAGTCAAATAACGGTTCTTTGGGAGCGTGTTTTGCAAGTGTAACTACAACGAATCCGGACACTTTTGTTTGGAAAGATAGTTCTATAATACGAACTAATCCGTATGTTATAATATCAGACAAGGATATGAATGACTATCAACAACTCCCACACGAGCAAGATGTAAGAAATGGCGTAATATATGAATATGGACTAAAGGAGGGAACATACGTTCCCGATTTTCCACAGCCCGCAACGGTGCTGGAGTGTGTTACCTACGATGACGGGAATAAGGTAGGGTCTTTGAATATTGCGACAAAACAGTTTATCGCTGAACTAATAGGAGAATAACATGATGAAAAAACAATTATATCTCGACATCGTCAATCATCTCAAAACGATAAAAGACGAAAACGGAATCCAACTCTTCCAACATTTCGACCTCTGGAACCGGCAGGTCGATTTTCTCGAAGAAGAAACCCCCTTTAATCTGCCGGCGGTTTTTATTGAGTTTTTGCCTCACTCTTGGCAGACCCTCGGCAACAGAAAACAATGTGCCGACCTAACCATTAGGTTGCACATTGTTACGCCGTGGTTTAGCGATACCGCCGACTATGTCCCCGACGAGTTCCAACAGCAGGCGGTCTGCTATTTGGACACTATCGACAAAGTCGTGGCCGCCATGCAGAACTTCGCTCCCTCCAACTCCAATCAGTGGATGCGGACCCAATCCATTCCCAACCACGACCACGGACGTTATGTCGATTCCATTGAGGAATACATCTGCAATATTGTGGATACTTCCGCGGTGCAACATAAACAACAAGTCAGTCTTTCGCCTGTCATCTTAAAAGAATAAAATATGGAAACTATTTTCTGCGGGATAATTGGCATTTTGTCGATTTACGCATGTTGCAAGATATTAGCTCAAGACAAAAACAAATAAATCTTCAAAATGTAAAAAGTTGCACATTTCGTTTTAAAAAGTTGCACATTTCGTTTTACGGATTATAAATATTCGTGGGTTCCCTGTTCGGAAATTCTACCGTTATTGATAACAAGAATATTATCCGCATTTTTAACAGTACTTAAACGATGAGCAACAATGACAACCGTTTTGCCTTTAAAAAACTGTTGAAGATTATCCATGATAATGCGTTCATTGTTGGCATCCAAGGCATTTGTCGCTTCATCGAAGAAGATAAAATCGGGATTTTTGTAAACGGCTCGTGCTATCAAAATCCGTTGTTTCTGACCTTGGGATATTCCTTTTCCTTCTTGTCCGATTTTGGTTTGAAAGCCTAAAGGCAGAGATGAAACCATCTCTTGAATATTGGCAACTTCAGCGGCATGAAGCAATCGATGATTGTCGATAATATCCTCTCCGATAGCAATATTTTTGGCAATGGAATCCGAAAATATAAAGCCATCTTGCATAACGGCTCCGCAACGCTGCCTCCACCAATGCGGGTCTATATTTTGCAAGGCGGTTTGTCCCACCCTGATTTCTCCTTGTGTTGGAGGATAAAAACCTAACATCAGTTTGACTAAGGTTGTTTTACCACTTCCACTCATACCTACAATGGCTGTAATCTTGCCTTGAGGAATCTGCAAACAAATATCCTCCAAAACATTTTTGCCCAAAACATCATAACGGAAACTTACGTTTTGAAAACTTATACTATGATGTTCGGGCAAGGCAATTATCCTTGCTTCTGTGTGTTCATCCTCATCTTCTTTGTTGTGAATTTCGCCCAAACGTTCCAAACTGATTTTGGCATCTTGGGCAGACTGAATAAATCCAATCATTTGATTTATAGGAGAATTTAACTGTCCAATAATATATTGTACAGCAGTCATCATACCTAAAGTCATATCACCCTTGATAACTGCTGCCGCTGATAAAAAAGAAATCAAAATATTTTTGGTCTCATTGATAAAAAAAGCACCTGTTTGCTGGTATTGGCTCAAGGCCAATCCTTTTACACTTACTTTGAATAAATTTGCCTGTATATTTTCCCATTCCCAACGTTTTTGTTTTTCACAATTGTTGAGTTTAATTTCCTGCATACCCGTTATCATTTGATATAGATTGCTTTGCTCGGCAGATGCTTGTGCAAAACGTTTATAGTCCAATTCTTTTCGTTTTTTCAAGAATAAACTTATCCACAAAACATAAATGATGCTGGCAAATAAAAATACGAAAAACAATTTCCAATTATATGCAGCCAAAACCACACTGAAAACTATCAGATTAACAAAAGAAAACAAGGTATTTAATGTGGAGGAGGTCAAAAACGACTCAATACGGCTGTGGTCACCTATGCGTTGCATAAGGTCGCCTATCATTTTGGTATCAAAAAATCCTATGGGCAATTTCATCAATTTCAACAAAAAATCGGAAATAATGGATATATTGATTCTGGTACTGATATGTAACAATATCCACGAACGGATAAATTCTACCGAAGTTTGTGCCACATAAAGTGTTAATTGGGCTATTAAAATCAAAGTAATGAAACTCAAATTATCATTACCGATACCATAATCAACGATGGTTTGAGTTAAAAACGGAAAAATCAGTTGCAGGATAGTTCCCAACAACATACCCAAGAAAAGTTGGACTATCAGTTTTTTGTAAGGTTTAAGATATTGCAATACAAAACGGAGACGCGTTTTGTCCGTTTTTTCACCTTCAGCGGCATAAAAATCAGGGGTAGCTTCCAACAACATGGCAATCCCTTCTTTTTCCATGCCGTTTTGTATGCTCAACCAATTTTGAAGAAATTCAGAAATACGGTATTTGATTTTTCCTGTCGCGGGATCTGCCACATAAACCCAACCATCTGCCGTTCCATTTTTCCGCTTGTTTAAGCGAATGTCATATACTACAACAAAATGATTTTGTTTCCAATGTACAATGCATGGCAATGGGGCTTCGCATAGTTGGGAAAAAGAAATTTTTACCCCTAAAGAACGGAAGCCTATGCTTTCTGCTGCTTTTCCTATACCCAACAGACTTACGCCATCACGTCCGATGAAACTTTTTTGTCGTAAGGTGTCTAATGAATAATGTTTGCCATAATGCTTGGCTATCATTCGCAGACAAGTAGGACCGCAATCCATTGCATCTAATTGTTTATAAAAAGGAAATTCTTTTTTCACGCTAACGGCTAACTATTCTGTGTTGATTCTAATTTACTATCGCTGAAAAACATAACGAATGGGATTGAGAAATTTGTCCAATAATCGTAAATCTTTGGTGATAACTTCAGCGGTACCTGTCATTTCTTGACTAAAAACCAAATCTTTGTGATATGTTGTTTGCAATTTATCAGGAAATTCAACCTCTAACATATAAGCCTGACTTCCATCTGTTAATTGAACCGGAACCAAAGAAATATGCTGAATATTGACTTTGACCATACCATATTCCATATAAGGAAAATTGTCTAATTTGACATTCACGGTTTGTCCTACTTCCACTTTGCCTGCTCCTTGAGGAGGAAGCAATATCTTTCCAATAATATGACTTTGCTCTTGAGGAACAACCGTTACTAATATTTCGCCTGCTGAAACATTCTGATTTCTTTGCCAATATTTGGTAAAGGTGGCAATACCATTGCATGGAGCATACAACAGATAAGCCTTTTCCCAATCTGCCAATTGGGCTTGCAATTGGTCTTTGGCTCCATTCAATGCCAACGAAAGAGTGTTTTCCTCGTCTATACATGCTTGTTCCAAATCAAAAATATCTTGTTCCAATTGCAAAATACTCATTTCTTCACTATGGAACCCTAATTTGGTATTATCGTAATTTTGTTGCTGTTGCAAATATTTGCTTCGGGCGGTTTCATATTCCAATTTGGAAATCAAGTCTTGGGCATACAAAGAGGAATCCATGTAAAATACTTCCCGCGAAATGTCCAATTGTTGCTCTTGTATCGCTAATTGTTTTCGTACATTTTGTAACATATTCTTTTGGGTACGTATCTGTTTTTCCAATACTTTTATTTTTCTGCGATGATAGTCCATCCGTAAAAAATAGGCATAATCTTCTTTGGCTTTCAGATAGGCAAAATAGTATGATTGAATCTCTCCTAATTGCAGAGAAGTGTTTCGCTCGGCTGAATCCACGTTGTTTTTCAGCCAAAGTACATCTTGCCAATGGGCAGCATTTTCCATTACAGCCAATAAATCACCGGTTTGGACAGATTGTTTTTCTTTCACAAAAATCGTATCAATCCGTCCCGTTGTCCGAGCCATAACACCAGCGGGCAAGTGGGCGGTAGTTACGGTAATGGGGGCTTGTAATACATCCGGATATTTGATAAAATAACTTCCGATAAACAACAACGCCACTACAACAAATATCACCGTGATACCCGCTCTAATTATCCAACGTGGAGGACGACCCAATATCTCTTGAACTGGTTCGGAATAATAAGACTGATTAGTATTCGGGTACATTTGTGGCATATAAATAAGATTGAATTTATTTTTTGTATGAATTTTGTTGCTTCATTTTCCAATCATAGTGTATTTCCAACAATTTTTCTAAATAATGTTTGCCTATATGGCAAAAATTCACTTGTTTCTTATTATATACATACAATAAACGATGATATGGACAACCTCCGCTACAAACAGGATATAAATGACATACAGCACATTCAGACGAATCCATTTTATCTGCACCTTTTAAATATCGAGCCAATAGATTTTGATTAATAATTTTATCTTCAGTAATATCGGCAACTTCTTTTCCCTTAATGCCAATGTCATTCCAACATTTGTACATTTTTCCTAATGGGTCCACCACATAAGACCGCAAATCTCGTACCATACAACTTGAATATGTTAATTTGGGAAAAAATTTCTGATCATAAATTCCATAATTATTATATAATTCTATTAAATATTGGGTCATAGTATCTACATCTTGCATACAATCACTTGTTTTACAAGTGCCATTAAGATTTTCTACAAAAGCAGGGTAAACAAAAACAGAATTTTTGTATCGTTTTTGTAAAAAGAAATATAATTCAGGAAATTCATTTTTATTTTTTTTATCAATATTTACACGGATGGAAATATCTGTATTTTCTTTAATGGGAATAATAGTATCTAAATTATTTATTATTTGTTCAAAAGAATTATTT
This sequence comes from uncultured Bacteroidales bacterium, assembly GCA_905233585.1. Classification (GTDB taxonomy): domain Bacteria; phylum Bacteroidota; class Bacteroidia; order Bacteroidales; family WCHB1-69; genus UBA1205. Next base: position 21,071 of record CAJOFD010000003.1, on the reverse strand, counting down.
GTATTAGCATGAGGTCTGCGTTTATTATGTGTTTCTGCTAATCCATCCAAAGTAATTTGAATTGTGTAAACTTTTAATTTTTGTAATTGTCTAAAAACATCTATAGATAACAGGTAGCCGTTTGTAACAATATCAGCATTATATCTTTTTCCTAAAGACAAAAATTCTTTTGTTAAATGTTCAATAATATCCATACATAGCAATGGTTCTCCCCCATACCAAGTTACACTCAAATCTGTAATAAAATCTCGTTTCTTTACATATTTGACAATAGCTTGTTGTATTTCGGTGCTCATTCGTGAACCTTGTTTATTCAGTTCAAAACAATAAGAACAACGAAAATTACAGCCCAAAGTTGGTGCTATTGTTAAACCTAGTGAATTTGATGTATAACGATTTATAGATTCACAAACTTTTAATACAGCGATTTCATCATCGTCATTTTCTACTATAATTTTGTTTTCTTGAAAATATTCTTTTTCGTCATATTCATTTATTAAATTTGGATTATTTTGTATTTCTTTAATAAATCCAATGCTTTTATCTGGAATGTGCAAAAAAGCATTACTCAAAGAGTTATATAACAAATATCCATATTTTTCCGATTTAAACAAATAATTATACCTAGACCAAATCATATTTAGTTTTTCCTTATTATTTCCAATACTTTTTCCATTGGTTTATCATATCCATGTCGCAAATCTTCATAATCGTATAAAACGGGGATAGTGGGATTAACCCTATTCTCAGTATTGGCATTTTTATCATAAAAATATTTGCAACTTACAGTAAATGGTATTTTTGAATTAGGCATAACAAATTCCAAATAATCCCCAAAACAATTAATGGCTTGTGCTGTACGTTCACCTATCAAAGGAATATTTAAACAGGACATATACCATGCTAAATCCGAAGCTGCACTATAGGTGGAATTGCTCACCAATACATAGGCTTGTCCATGAAACCGACAAGTTGTATCTTTTATATACCATATACTTTTCGGATTTTCCAATTCCCAAAACCATTTCTCATTAGTATGTGTATAATTATCAAAAGATTTATTCTCCTCATATATGTATCTGATATGAGGAGAAGATGAACGTTGTTTTTTGTAATCTTTTGATATACGTGTTTTTGTATTCATAGTAATTTTGTTTGCCACTTCTTTTTTGTCTGCAATAAAATAAAGCAGTTGGTCGCCTAACATACTATTCCCCCCCTGATTGTTCCGCAAATCTATAACTAAATTTTGAATATTATGCCATCGCATTTCTTGAAACATTTGAGTTAAAAATTCAGAAAACAAAGGTTGTTTTAAATATTTTCGGCTATACAATTGTTTCTTTGTGCGACACAAACAAGCTCTGTCTTCCATTGCATTAAAATACAAGATACATAGATTGTTCAAAGTATCAATACGATAAAAAAAACTACTCTGTTTTTTACGATAGATTTCACTATAGGCAGTATCTAAATATACGGTGCATTTTTCCATCGCTTTCATAGAAATTGTTTTATCATTATTCATAGTAATGGAAAGCGTATCCAAGATTCTTCCGTTATTAATGAGAGAAAGCCAAGTAGGAGAACGCAGGCATTCCGTTAAATAAAACATTTTACAATCTTCATTTTCTGCACTTATATATTCACTTAAAATAAGCTGAACTTGTGCAATGGACACACCATTTATATAATCAATAGCAAAACCTATACTATCGCGATTTTCCGCTGCTACCACGTAATATTTTCCGTTAAATAAACGAATTGTAACAGGGAAATGCTTGTTTTCACTTATAATAACACGAGTATGCGAATCTCCTATTTTAGCCAAAAACTTTGCAAGTAATAGTTTAAAATCAACTTCGTTTTTGGTTAATGAAACTTCCGCTTCACATGTTTTTTTCCATTTCTCATACTCCAAACCAGACAAATTGGCATATATATTAGGGTGTACAGCCTCTAATTTGTCACATAGGTACAAGAAGCCCTTTATGTATAAGGAACTCGTTTCCGTGTTTTGTGCCCAAAGAGAATGAAAAAATAGTAAAAATATAAATATAAATCTTGATTTCATAAAAAATGGATATGCTCTCATTTAAATGAGACATCCATAATATTTAAAATCCAAATATTCCAATAATAGATGTAGTTGAGGTAGAATCTGTACTCGTTGTATCTGGCATATTTATAGGAATATTAACAGGGATATCCGTTTTTATCGTTTTATCCCCAGTCAAACTACTCGAAATAGTATAACAACATTTTTTGTTATCACAACGATTCTTGCAATCACAACGGTTAGCACCTCCTCTTATTTGATTCATATCCTCTCCTGTTATTGTGGAGAATTCTACATTGCTTCCTTTTTTCTATAATTTCTAAATTTAATTTTTTGCTCATAAGAATAATGAATAATTCATTTTTTATTTTTCTGCAAAAGTAAACAAAAAAGCAATACAAATGCTTTTTTATATGATTTTTTTCAAAATATAGATTCAACAAACAAAGTTATAAAAAATATTAGCAGGCTTATCGAAAAAAAGCACTTTTCTTGGTCTATAGTTTAACTTATTTTGAATTAGTATAATTTGATTATATGATAAATTACGTATATCCATATCTTTATGTATATATTGTCTGATTAATTTATTGGTATTTTCTACCGTACCCTTCTGCCAAGAACTATATGAGTCAGTAAAGAACACTTGCACGCCTAAGGCTTTGGCTATCAGTTTATGGGCTGCAAATTCTCCTCCATTGTCTGTCGTGATAGATTTGATGTATTTTTTATAGGGTTTGAGTATTTTTATAACATATTTTGCCACATCTTTTGCATTTTTCCCTTTGGGTAATCGCACCATAAAAAGATACCTGCTCTTCCTTTCTACTATGACTAATATAAAATCCTTCCCATTTTGGATTAAATCCATCTTAAAATGTCCAAATTCCATTCTATATTCCACTATATCAGGCCTCTCATGTATGGACACTCTATCAGGAATATGTTTTACCCCAGCACCAACATATCGCTTTCGATGTTTCAATTGATGGCGACAATGCTTATATAATGTACCTCCATTGGCTTTGTCTAATTTGATATAATGATATATCCATTCTACGGAAACCATCGGGATGTTGTTGGCATCACAATATCCTTTTATTTGTTGTGGAGACCATTGCAGTTTAGTTATTTTTTCCTCTAATTTATAACTTTCCAACTTGAACTTTTATTTATCGGGCAGAAGCGGTAATTGCCGGCTATTTTTTGTTTGTCCCCAATGCTTAATTTAATTTTGAAAATTCGCCGTTGCTTTTCTAAAAAATTGTATCTTTGCAAAATAGGAAATATCCTGTTTTTTACAAATTCAGACAAAGACAGACATGAAACAATATATAGATTTACTGAATCATATTCTTGCAAATGGCTCTTACAAGGCAGACCGTACCGGGACGGGTACGTACAGCGTATTCGGCTATCAGACAAGGTTCAATCTGCAAGAGGGTTTTCCTTTGCTGACCACAAAAAAACTGCATCTGAAATCCATCATCTATGAGTTGTTGTGGTTTCTCAAAGGCGATACCAATATCAAGTATCTGCATGACAACAAGGTGTCAATTTGGGACGAATGGGCAGACGAAAACGGTGATTTGGGACCTGTTTACGGTCATCAGTGGCGTAAATGGACAGCCAAAGACGGGCATATAGACCAGATTTTCCACCTGATAGAAGAAATAAAAAGCAATCCCGATTCAAGAAGGCTGTTGGTTTGCAGTTGGAATGTAGGGGATTTGCCGTATATGCGTTTGGCTCCCTGTCATGTCTTGTTTCAGTTTTATGTCTGCAACGGGGAGTTGTCCTGCCAGTTGTACCAGCGTAGTGCCGATGCTTTTTTGGGAGTGCCGTTCAATATTGCCTCATATGCTTTGCTTACGATGATGATAGCACAGGTTACAGGCTTGAAAGCCAAAGATTTTGTGCATACCTTCGGCGATTTGCATTTGTACAGCAATCATATGGAGCAGGCAAAAATACAAGTGTCCAGACAGCCCTTTGCCCTGCCGAAAATGCAGTTGAACGGAAATGTAAAAAACATCTTCGATTTTCAATATGAAGATTTCATTTTGACAAATTACCAAGCCCACCCGCATATAAAAGCAGATGTGGCTATATAAAACAGATATTAACATTTAAAATTTAACAATATGAAAAATGTCATTGTAGGAATTGATTTTTCGCCTTGTTCGTTGAATGCTATGAAACATGCTGTAGCCTTGGCAGCGAACTTAAAGGCTTCTTTAACTTTGTTGTTTGTTGTTTCTCCTGATGAAAAATTAGTGATTGATGCTTCCCCCAAAGACAAATCTGATATTATCACTTTTGCCGAACAAAAACTAACTGAACTTGTAGCAGGTTGCAAAAAATATTTGCCGGCAGATGCAAAAATCCAATACAAAATCAGAATGGGGAAACCTTCACGGGAAATAAACACGGAAGCAAGAAATCAGGGTAATGCCATCACCGTTTTGGGAACACACGGCTGCACAGGTTTTGAAGAATTTTTCATGGGCAGTTCTGCTTTCAAAACAGTCAGTGGTGCGTCCAATCCCGTGCTGACCATTCGTGAAGGTGTCAGTATCAACAGAGATTTGACAGATATTTTGTTGCCGATAGACGATTCTTTGGAAACCTTGCAGAAACTGAAACCTGCGACTATTCTGGCCAAAGCATTTCAAGCAAAGATACATCTGATGGGATTTCATTCGGGCAATTATCCCGAAATAAAAAGAGTGATTGACGCTTACATACAGAAAGCTACTATGTACTTAACTGAAAATAACGTCAGATTTGAAGTTATTGATGTTGATACTTCCAACAAGGTCGGTAGCACTATACAAATTGCGAAAGACAGAAATATCAATCTAATTATTGTGATGAAAGAAGTTGAATCTGCAGGAGAAAATATTTTTATCATGGCTCCATTTAGTGAAAAATTGGTGAACAGGTCACCTATTCCAATTCTCACGGTACCTATTGATTCCAGTATTTATCCCAAAAGATAATTAATGAAATAAAACCATAACATATAATGAGTCAAAGAAACCCGAAATATCATTTTTGGGTTTCTTTTATTAAATATTCAGGATAAAATGAAAAGAATAAGTATTTTTGCTGTCGGATTGTTCGTATTGGGTTTAGTTGCTTGCAACCGCACCAATTCTCAAGGCAATGCTTTGGTTTCGTCTTCCGGTCGTTCCGGCGAGATAATTGTGATAAGTACAGAGACCATTTGGCAATCGGATTTGGGTGATAGTCTTAGGGCAATTTTATCCCAACCTTTGGTACAATTGCCGCAACCTGAACCCATGTTCAACTTGTTGCATGTAACGGAACAAAAATTTACCGGCTCATACAAAAGGCAACGCAATATTTTGCAAATCGTTGTCGATTCTGCTGTAAATTCCTCTAAAATAACAGTAAAATATAATCTTTGGGCAGAACCGCAATTGGTTATCCGCATTGTGGGCAAATCAGAACAAGAGGCAATAGCCCAATTGTCTTCCAATGCTCAAGAGGTTATTAATTACTTTTTGAAAATAGAAATGCAACGTTTTGAAAAAGCCCAAAAAAGCAGACAAGATTTCAGATTGAATGCTATTGTCAAACAAAATTACAAATTGGATATCATCATACCTGAAGGATTTTTCTTTGCTGTTCAAAATGAGGATTTTGCTTGGTTGAGAAAAGAAACAAAAGATTGGGGACAAAATTTGATGATATATTCGGAAGAATATACCGATACCGCCCAATTTTCCAATGAATACATCATCAATTTGCGGGACCAAAAAACGAAACAATACGTTTTTGGTAGTGTGGACAGTTCTTTTATTGCAGTAGAGCAAAGAATCCCCACCAAAACATCTGTTATACAAACAAATGTACCTTATGCTGTTAAAACGGAAGGCGTATGGAAAACCGTAGGCGATTTTATGGGCGGGCCTTTTGTTTCCTATACAATGTTGGACACGTCAAAAAACAGAATTGTTACCGTAGATGCTTTTTTGTATGCTCCACGCGACAAAAAACGTGATTTGCTCCGCCAATTGGAAGCCATATTAAATGTTATAGAATTTGTGAATGTTCCGCAAATTGAAAAATAACAAAACGCAATTTTGTAAAATAAGCATATCGCTTTTGTTGCTGATATGTTCTTTTTCAAGAGTTGTTGCACAAGACAATCCTCCTTTGCGAATAGATATTCCATTGTCTTCGGCTAATACCTTTGTTTATATTGAATCGTTAAAACAAGACGGATTGTTGCTCTTGACAGACAACAACGACGGGAAATCGTGGACAATCACGCATTATGACTCACTTTTACGCACAAAAACAAGCAAAAAAATTGATTTGGCTTACAACTTGAGTTTGCGGCAAACGTTTTTTGACAATACCTATTTTTGTGCAGGGTGGCAACATCAACAAAAAAATACCGATTTCAACACTTTTTTTCTGCTTTACAATATAATAGAAAAAAAAATACAGGTATTTGCTTTAAATATTCCCAACAATGCGACTCTGACAAGTCTTGCCTGCGGAGAACAAATCATATTGTTTGAATTGCAGGAGAACAAAAGCCAAAAGACAATGTATCTATTTGATTGTCGCAAAAATGAATATGTGCCATTGTTTGCCGACAAAAGACAAACAAGCATGCAAGCGGCTCATTTTGATACTTTAAATCATTTGCTCAAAGTGGGTTGCCTTGTTTATCAAGACAAACAAACTTCATGTCTTTTGGCGGATATTGATTCTTTGGGGACGCTAACAAATGAAACAAATATTTCCATATCAGATAAATATAAAATACAACAATTTGATTTTCATCAACTTGGCGGAGAGGATAGCAGAATGTTGGTTTGCGGAACGTTTTCTTCTCAAGAAAAAACAATATTTTCTTCCACAAGTGCAAACGGTTTGTTTGTAATTCCTATTATCAATGCCCAACCCCAACAAGCCAAATTTATAGATTATCTGCAAATGGAAAAAATGTTTGCTGACAAAAAAAAGGCAGGCAATGCTTCTTTGTATAGCCATCATTTCACCGCTTTTGCCAACGATACCGCCCTTGTAGCCGTTACGGAGTTTTTTGTTCCTGAATATGAACAAGATATACAGACAATGAATATGTATTATGGGGGAACATCTATGCCAACCATGCGTTTTGTAGGCTTTCGCTATCTGCATGCCGCCATTTTTTATATGGATATGAATGGCAATTTGAAAACTTGCAATGGATTAAATTTCAATGGTTTAATGTTGAGAGATGAGCAAAATATTTTGAATGCTTTTCTTGATGAAGAAGATAAACTATTGGTTTATTTTGCTTACGATGCCAAAGCCTATTCTATTATTTATCAAAAAAATAAGATTGTCCAACCTATGCAGGCGGAAAGTATAGATTTGACATCAAAAAATGAATTGTTGAGCAAAAACTTGTCTTCTGCCGTCCAATATTGGTATGACAACTACTTTTTTTATTACGGCTATCAACGCTTGTTCAAAAAAGGAAATACCAAACGAAATGCGTTCAAGTCTGTGTTTTTCATCTCAAAAATGATATACGACTAATCCAACATCAGATTCATAAAAGGTTTTTGGATTTGATTTTTAAATAAATGATTGCAAAAATCGGAGTGCTTGAACGATAAAATTTCACTCTGTTTTGTTCCCCAATATCCATTGTTTTCGGCAATAAAATTGTCATGAAAGCCAAACGACGAGTTTCTGGGTTGATGTTCGGTGTAAATATTGGCAAGTTGGCTGTAATTAATCACCCTTAACATTCCCCAAGAAAAAGTTTGATTTTCAGATTGATTGTAATTGGGTTCTATGATTTGTATCTTTTCTGTACGATAAAAATGAGCGATGGCTGACAATACAAGTTCTTTATGTTCCACGGAATCATATAATATATCTTTGATTATCAATTCTTTTTCGGGATGACAGAAGACCATGGCAACAATTTTCCCTTTTTCTCTCAATAGGAAAGGAGAGTCTTTTGACAAATGGGAATCCTGCACTATCGTTCTGAAATCATCGAATGTTTTCTGTATGCAAAAATTTCTTTTTAAAGTTTGGCTGTTAAAAAATTGATAGGCTTCATGCAAATTCTTGTTTGTCAATGTTTCCACAGGCAGATACAATGGTTTTACGCATTGTGTATATTTTTGATATTCAAAAATTTGCTCAAAATCAAATTGTTTGTAAAAATTAATAACCGAATTGTTTTGAGGCAACAATACGGCACAGGCATATCCTTGTTGGTAGGCTGTTTGAAACGATTGTTTTATCAAATTGCTCATCAAACCTTTCCCTTGAAAAGCGGGCAGGGTGTTGGCTCCGGAAATATAATAAACATCAACGAGTTTGTCAAAAAAAGTCATTTTATAGGGAATCATTTCCATCATGGCAACAATTTTTCCGTCAAAATCTTGTACCAAAGTATGTTCCACTTTGTTTTTTTCGGAAAAATAAAAATGGATAAAATCCATATCGTCTTCAGGAAATGCTATTTTCCAAAGATTTTTAAGTTGTTCCAAATCATTGTCTTTGGCAAATCTTATCATATTTTTTCAGCCGTATATTTTTCCAATATCGCATAAGGGTGATAAGAAAGTTTGGCTTGTCTCAAGCCTGATTCCCCCAAATCATCTTCTCGATTGATATACTTGTAGTTGGACAATTCGTGTTCAACAAACAATTTGTTTATCATCGTATAGGCTCCATGAACATCTTTTTTTGCTTTTTCTATATTGACATCAAAAGTATCTTGGTTGATAGGACACCCCAAAGTAAAGGCAACTATTTCATTGTCAATTTTTAATAATCCGCCTTGCATGCCCAAATTTTCAAAATGTTCAAAAGCCGTATGCACAGCCATCGTTTCTTCTTGCAAAGAAACATTGTTGTCTTTGCCCATGTTGTTTTCTACCCAAAGAGTATGCATGGCCAAACATTCTTCAATATCTTCAGGTTCAATTCTTTTGTATTCATATTGATACAAATGTTCAAACTGATGAATGTGATTGCGTTTGGGCTGATATTTTTTCCCCGACAAGGTCACCAAATCTTCACGCAGATAAAGATAATCGGCGAAATCTCTATTGGCGGAAAAGCGAAAACTGTCAGGAAACCATGTTTCCAATTCGCTTTTCATACTTTCGGTAATATTTCTCATGACAAAAGGTTTCCCCTCGTGCTTTTGCTCTGCTATCAAATGGTTGATAATGGCTTTTTTGTCGCCGTTTCCGATGGGAAAGTTATAAAAAGTTTGTTGCAGGTGTGATTTTAGTACCAAACAATTGTCTATAACGGCATATTGAGGCAAAAATAAGGGACCCCAAATGATCAAATTGGCAAAACTGAAGTTGCAAATTTGATAGGGGCTTTGAAGAATAAAAGATTCTATATTATTTTTATCGCTTAATGTTACTGGTTTAAATAGTATCTGTGAAGACATTATTTTTTGTTAAGATGTTCGTGGTGAAGCAAATCGTTAACTGTTTTTACGGGAGCGAAGGTGCTTAAAGGCACGGCAACAAACATAGTTAGCCAATCGGACATTGCTCCGTTCCAAAGTCCCGGATTTTCTATGGCTTTCAAATTTTTTCCGTTCAAACTTTTGGAAGAAACAAAGAAACGGTCATAATCGATATACTGTTCAAAATCGAAAGGCGAACCGTCAAAATGTTTCAAAGAACAAACTATATCTACAGGGTTGAAGAATTTGGATTGTTCAAAAATTGCTTGTTGTCGGGGATTTTTTAGGTTCATTTCCGAACTTTCCACAATCTGCATAGATTCCACACCTTTTTCATTTCTTACCCAAAAAGGACCGCCACCCGGTTCCCCCGTTTGTTTCACCACGCCGCAAATGCGTATGGGTCTGTCCAAAAGACGGAACAAATATTGGCGTTTTTCTTCCAAAGACAATGTTTGATACGAGTTTTCAAGTCGTACAAACATTTGTTGTAACAATTCTTCGGCTTCTTTTAGGATTTGTCCGTTGTTGTTTTGTTGCAATTGTCGCAAAATATCAAAGGTTTTTTCTTGGAAATCAACAAGTAAGGACGCCAATACCTTTTTATATTTTATGGTGTCCGCTTTAAATTCGTCAAGGGTAACATTATCAATATTTTTGATAAAGGCAATATCCGCTTGCAGATTATTGAGATTCTTTATCAAACTGCCATGTCCGCCTGGACGGAAAACTAACTGTCCATCATCTGTTCTAAAAGGTTGATTTTCATAATCAAAAGCAATAGTGTCGGTAGATTTGTCTTGAAAAGAAAAACTTATATCAAATTTAACCTGCAATAGTGATTCATAGGTTTTCAATATTTTTGCTACATGTTCTTGAAAAAGAGCATAATGTTCTGGAGAAACGGTAAAATGGAGATGGGCTGTTTTGTCATTGCCGCACGCATAGGCGGCAGCCTCTATCAGATGTTCGTCAAAAGCGGTTCTTGTTAGCTCCTCATAGCGATGAAATGTCAATAAGGCTTTTGGCAATGAAGCATAATTCAAGCCTTTGTTTTCTAACAAAAAAGAAAAAATTGTTTTATAATCCTTATTTTCAAGCAACTGACAGATATCCAAGTTATTGGTATTTAATACTTCTGCCAAAGGTTCAAAAAATGCAAAAGAAGATAAATTGCAGGCAACTTCCTTTACAGGTGCGGAAAAATCATCGTTGTTGAGAAAATTGAACAAAGATTTGAACATTCTGCTTGCCGCTCCTGAAGCCGGCACAAACTTCACAATCTGCCTTGATCCCATTTGTTGGGCATAGTTTTTCTCTTTTTGGGCAACTTCTTCTTCGGAAAGCACGAGCAAGCCGTCGTTTTTCAACACGGGACGAAGCAATTCCACTTGTTTGGTGTGAGCAATGACAGCAATTTGTCGTTGCAAGGTCTCTTGGCTAATGCCATGTTGTTCAATAGCAATATAATCTTGATTTGTAAACATATTAATTTTTTTTATGTTAGCAAAAAGAATAATCTGAACCTTGTGTTTGCCTTTAGGGGCAAGTTATTGATAATATTCTTTCTTAAAAGACTTTAATGTGTTGATTAACAATCCAAGTATTGTCATTGGTCCAACACCTCCCGGCACAGGAGTGATGGCAGATACTTTCTGCTCCACTTTTTCGTCATGCTTAACATCGCCCTTTAAAGAAAATCCTGATTTTTTTGATTCATCTTTCACTCTGTGAATGCCCACATCAACAACAACAGCACCTTCTTTTATATATTCTTCGGTAATCATTTCGCATTGTCCCGTTGCTACTATCAAGATGTCGGCTTGACGGCAAATTTCTTTTAGGTTTTGAGTTTTAGAGTGACACAAAGTAACGGTACAATTGGCATTTGGAGTATTGCGTGAAAGGAGAATACTTGCAGGAGTTCCCACTATATTGCTTCTGCCGACAACAACACAATGTTTGCCTTTGGTTTCTATATTGGAGCGTTCTAAAAGAATAAGTATTCCCATCGGTGTTGCCGGAATATAGGAGGGTTGTCCCAATACCATTTTTCCGATGTTTACCGGATGGAAGCCGTCTACGTCTTTTGCCGGATTGATAGTCGCAACAACATCGTCTACATTTATATGTTTTGGTAAAGGCAATTGCACAATCACTCCGTCTATTTCATCATCGTGATTGATAAAATCAATTGTTTTTATCAATTCTTCTTCCGAAACATCTTCGGGCAAACGATATACAGAAGATAGAAATCCGACTTCTGCACACGATTTTTCTTTGTTGGCAACGTATGTTTCGCTGGCAGGGTCGTTGCCTACCAAAATGGCTGCCAAATGCGGAGCCCTGCCTTTATCGGAACGCAATTGTTCCACTTCTGCTGCAATTTCTGCCTTGATGGCATTGGCCGTATCTTTTCCGTTGATGATTTTCATATACTGATATTATTATTTTCTTATATTGTCCTGTATTTTTTTCATTACGTTTTTGGCACCTGAAGTGGCCACCATTTTCATTATTTTGCGGGTTTGTTCAAATTGTTTGATCATTCTGTTTATTTCCTGCATATCTTTGCCGCTACCTTTGGCAATACGTTTGCGGCGGCTGATGTTGATAATATCCGGATTTTCGCGTTCTTCAGGAGTCATGGAGGCTATTATGGTTTCAAAATCTTTAAAGACATCATCGTCAATATCCATGTCTTTGATCATTTTTCCCATGCCGGGCAACATTCCCATTAGGTTTTTCACATTGCCCATTTTCTTTATTTGTTGTATTTGGTTCAAAAAATCATTGAAATTGAATTGGTTTTTCACCAATTTTTTTTGCAAACGTCTGGCTTCTTGTTCATCGTATTGTTCTTGTGCTTTTTCCACAAAACCGACAATATCACCCATGCCCAAGATACGGTCTGCCATTCTGTCGGGATAAAATTCGGAAAGGTCTTCTATTTTTTCTCCGATACCGATAAATTTGATAGGTTTTTGCACCACATAACGAATGGTAAGAGCGGCACCGCCACGGGTATCACCGTCCAATTTGGTAAGAATGACACCATCAAAATCCAATTTGTCGTTGAAAGCCTTTGCGGTATTGACAGCATCCTGACCTGTCATGGAATCTACAACAAAAAGAATTTCATGCGGGGAGACAGCCTTTTTGATATTGCCTATCTCTGTCATCATTTCTTCATCAATAGCCAAACGTCCCGCTGTATCTATTATCACAACATTATGTCCCATTTCTTTGGCGTATGCGACACCTTTTTTTGCCAAATCCACAGGATTTTTGTTGCCTTCTTCGCTAAAAACATCTACATTGATTTGTTCGCCCAACACTTTCAACTGCTCAATGGCGGCAGGTCTGTAAACGTCTCCGGCTACCAAAAGAACTTTCTTGGCCCGTTTGCTTTTTAAATATTGGGCCAATTTGGCACTATGTGTGGTTTTGCCAGAACCTTGCAATCCGGACATAAGAATGATACTCGGATTGGCTTTTGTGTTCAATTCCGAATGGGAACTGCCCATGAGAGCAACCAATTCGTCATGAACAATTTTTACCAACAATTGTCCGGGTGAAACCGCATTGATAACATTCTGTCCTATCGCTTTTTGTTTGATGGTGTCTGTTATTTCTTTGGCTATTTTGTAGTTAACATCGGCATCAAGCAAGGCTTTTCTTATGGCCTTGGTAGTTTCCGCTACGTTAATATCTGTGATATGTCCTTGACCTTTAAGTACTTTGAAGGCTCTTTCGAGATTGTCAGTTAATGATTGAAACATGTATTTCTATTTATTGTAATAATGAATCTTGCAAAGGTAATAAAAAAAACTCAAAATATCAACAATAGATATCTTTTCCATGAAAAATAAATAAGAAAAGATTTGTCCTCAAAAAATAGACAGGCCGATTGTTCCGTCTATAGAAGATGTTTTTTCATTGTCAATTCAAATCACAATGCAAAAATAAAAAAAATTTGAGGCAGATTTACAATATATATTGAAAAAATGATTACATTTGCAATCTCATTGAATAAGTTAATGTTATAAATCAGTAAACAAAGAGAATATAGGGATTGCAACAAAAGAAAGGATTTGGGAAATGGCAACAAACAGGCAAATCGGGAATACAAAAAAGCATTTTTCGCAAAAAATGTCATTTTTTTGCTTCCCCAAAAAACGTAACTGCTTGATTGATTCTCTCTCTCTCTCTCTCTCTCTCTCTCTCTAATAATATCCATAAACCTTTTAATATGCATAAAGAAAGTAATATTCTTTGTGTAATAGATTGGTATGTCTATTTGTTAATAGGCAAGCATAAAATTTGTAAAAAATAATATAAAATTAAAATAAAGATGAAAAAAGCGATTTTTTTAATTTGTAGTTTTTTGTTTATTGTGCAAGGACTCGTATTTAGTCAAGCACAATGGGGTGATGTAGTTCATTGTGTTGGTGATACAACGATACTTACTACAACAAAAAATGAGGTTCCATTTACACCTTACTATGACTATTCATGGTCAAGAACCTTGTATTTGGCTTCTGAGATGACCTCAGGTACTATTGAGCATATTGCGTGGAAGTGTGGTAATGTAGATGACAATGACTCAACTGTTACGAATGTGTCTATTTATTTTAAAGCGACCCAAGCAACAGCAGTGCCTGATATTGATGGAGATAATATTTATATTGATCCCTCTACAGATGGGGCTACTTTGGTTTTTAATGGAACAATAACATTGACCACCTATGGTTGGGTAGATGTAACCTTGACCACGCCTTTTGAATTGCCAAAAGGTTATGGATTGGTGGTATATGTAGATAATAAAGATGGAAGTTACACCGCTGATGCCGATTGGTATTGTCATCCGATAACCAATAGCGATTTGTATCCTATCTATAACACGGATGATGGTTCATTCCCTTCTTCGGGAGACGGTAAAACATTGGCTTTTAGACCACATACTAAGTTCGGAATACAAAAGTCAGCATTGAGGGATTTAACACTTGCTGATACGATTTTGTATAATCCTGCTAGTACCACACAAGCGTTTGGGGTGAAGTTTTGGAATTCTGGTCCAAATGCACTAACATCTGCTCAATTTAAATGGAAACTGAATAATACTCAGAAATCGTCTGTTACTTGGTCTGGTAATGTGGCTGCCGATTCTATTGTAGAATGCCCGATAAATTCATTTACACTCACAAACAATAGTGCTATGACTATTAAGGTGTGGACACTAAAAATAAATGGAACTAATACGCCAACGACTCCGCCAAGGGATACCCTAACAAAAACAATCTATGTAACCAGTGATATACAACTTTCGTGGAGAAAATGGATAGGTGATGCCGATAAAGAAGACACTGTCTATACCGTTGGACCTTTTAACATTGAAATAGCAGCACGTTCTTTGACGGGGCGGACTATCTCGTCTATCAATTTTATCTATTCGGTAGGTGGTGGAGCCAGTCAAACCTTGGCGATGAGCAATAATGGTGATAATATTTGGAGTGTGGTTTGTCCGAAAATTCCTTTGGGCTCAAAGATAACTTATAGAGTAGAAGCAACAGACTATTTAGGCAATGTTGTCTCTTTAAGCAGAACATCTTATATAGATCCTAACAAAATAAAGCAAGATTTTTATATAGGAGATACCAATACTACAGATTTTGCAAAGGATATTCCTATGAACACATACTTTAAATATACTTGGTCAAGAATATTGTATAGGGCTTCAGATATAGGAGAGGGAACAATTTTTGGTATTTCTTTCCGTAGAAAAGCGGCAATGACAGGTGCACATCGCAACCAAAGTGTTTATCTTAAAAAGGTAAGCCTTGCCGATTTGAGTGCCGATGACAAAAACTATCATAACCCCGTGAGCGATGGAGCCACTTTGGTATGGTCGGATACTCTACCTATATTGCAAGCAGGAGAATGGTTTAATATAGACTTAGACACCCCATTTGATGTGCCTGCAGGTTATGGAGTCTTGGTATATTATAATCACGAAGGAGGAAAATATTTTGGTAGCGGCGGTTGGTATGCAGAATATGTTTATGACGACGATGACAATGAACTTGATATGGCTGTTGCAAAAGCAGATGATGATGTATTCGAAAAAGATGGAGGTACCTTTGACGCTAGACCTATTGCCAAATTTAGAATGTTGAAGTCTGTTGCTCGACCTACTGATGCGGTGGCTTTGGACGAAATAGTTTCGCCAGCAGGAGGGGTTCCCGCTGGAAACAATACTATAAAAGTACAGATAAGAAATAAAGGTACCAACAATCTAACAAGTTGTAGAATAGTTTATTCTATCAACGGAGCAACGGTATCGTACAATTATAGTGGCAATCTGCCTTGCGATTTTGTGGATACGGTTTCGCTTGTGAGTCTCAATTTGGCTGTAGGGAATGTTATCTATTTCAAGGTATGGGTAGAAAATCCCAATGGTCAAACCGACCCAGACCTTAGCGATGATACGCTGTCTATAATTATAGTCCCTTGCAGTGGGGCTATAGCCAAAGGAACCTATACTATTGGGTCTTCGGGCAGTGCTGATTTTGGTAGTTTGGATGCCTTCTTGCGTACTATGCAATATTGTGGACTTGCAGACCATGGTACATTCAAAGCGGAATTGGAATCGGCAACCTACAACGGGCAGGTGCATATAGATTATTTAACCGAAGTATTGACCAATGCAGATACTTTGATTATCACCTCTAAGAGTGGCAATGCCGCCGATGTTACCTTGGCTCACAATGCAGATGTTGTGGTATTGGATAGCAACTACAATGTATATATATCAAATGTAACTATAGACGCTTCAGCTTCTACAACAGCAAAAGGTGTATATTTTTCTAAACCATGTTATAATGTAGAAATTAATGGCTGTGTATTCAATCAATCTTCATCAAGTACGGTTTCAACAGGTTCGGCTATTTATTATGTGGGTTCTACCAAGACAAATTCATGGGGGGCTTTGCGGATACTAAACAATACTTTTAATAATGGTTATGCTGCAGTATATTTAAAATATGCGAACAAAGATGCAGGTACATTAAAAGCCAATACCAATAATATTACAATTGCCAACAATACAATAAGTAATTATCGTAATTATGGTATCTATGCTTATCCTAATTGTGGTTTTGATGATATTGCAGACAATGTAATTACTTCTACAAATACAGCAGTTGCAAAATATGCCATATATCTATATACGGCAAGGGTAGATGGCGGAGTGCTTCGTAATAAAATATTGTTTGCAGAAACAAAAAACAATTATGGAATATGGACAAGAGGTGTTAATACTTCAAGCGTAATGACTACCGTTACCCCGGCTCTAATAGCCAACAATGAAATACGTAAACTTACAGGAGCAGGGACGTTTTATGGATTGCATTTCTATAATAGTAATATCAATTTTTACCACAATACAGTTTATCATGCGGGGAGTGGTACAGGTTATGGATTGTATGCAGACGAAATGTCAGCAACTTACACCGTTAATGTAAAAAATAATATTTTGGTAACCCAAGGTTCAGGTACAAACTATCCTATTTATGGTTCAACAGTTGCAAAGTGTACTACCATGGTAATAGATTATAACGATTATTATGGTAGAACAAATATAGGTTATGCAGGTGCCGCTAAAACAACTTTAGCGGCATGGAAAACTACTGTTCCAGGAGATGTCCATTCTGTTAATATTGCTCCTACATTCAAAAATATATCCACCAATGGAGATATTAGCAATGATTCAGATTTGTTGGCTCCCAGAATTAGTGAGGTAGATAAGGATATAATTGGGGCCGATCGTAAGGAAAATACATCAATGGGTGCTTATGCTATTCCTCCTATTTCAGATGGAACAAATTCTTATCTTGACCTTGCTATTGCTATCAATGCTTGTAATACAACAGGAGTATCTGGTTCACCCTATACGCTGACAATCTCAGACGATACCAAGATAGGTTCTACGGCTCTAATAGACCAAGCCATTACTATCAATGTGGTGAGTGATGTTAGCAATACTCAACGGACAGTAAACCGTACGGCAGACAATGGTTATATAAAAATGAGTAGTGGTACGCTGAATATAACCGATATGGTTTTTGATGGCGACAAAGACAACTATACCGCCGATACGTCTATGATAGCTACCAGGGGCACATTAACTATGACTAATTGCAAAATACAAAATTGTAGCAATACGACCTCAGGAGGTGCTTTAGCCGTAAATGCTGGCACTACCAACTTGATAAAAATGTCTATCACCGGCAATGAAAGTGCTACAAGAGGTGGTGGTATCTATATAGGGGGTGGTACCATCAATTTCACCACAGCGCCAACTATATCTTATAATGTGGCGACTGACTCTGGCGGTGCTATTATGGTTGGTGCTGGTACTGTTAATTTCCCTGCGGCAACAACATTATCTTATAATGAAGCCAATTTTGGTGGGGCAATGGCTATACGTGCAGGCTCAATTACTGCCGATGGTATCTTGACCATTTCTAACAATACGGCTAATACTTGTGGTGGTGGCATTTATCAGACAAACGGAACATTAACATGCGGTGGTACTATGACTTTGTCGGGCAATCGGGCAACAACAGCACATGGCGGCGGCTTGGCCAAATCGGCAGGAACACTTACCTGTACCGGTACTTTTACTGCCACGGAAAATACGGCAGGCAATCTTGGCGGCGGCATTTATCTTACAGGTTCCAATTCTCTTACCTTGAATAATATATCTGTAACGTCAAACCAAGCCACCAACAAAGGAGGAGGTATTTATGTAACAAGCGGATACACGTTTAACATTGATGGTACAGCCACCATCAACGGCAATACAACGACAACCAATACTACAGCAGATGAAATTTATGATTATGGCGGTGGGGGTATATGCAATTTGGGAACCCTCAATTTTGCAGGCAGCAGTGTTACTGTCAGCAACAACAAGTCTGCTGGTCATGGCGGCGGTATTTTAAATTATAAAGGTACCATTACTTGTACCGCTGGCGATATAACCTTATCGCAAAACAAAGCCTATTTGGTTGCCAATAGTACTTATGGAGGCAGAGGCGGTGCTATTTATGATACGGCAGGTACCATTACCATAGGTGGCTCTGACAATGCCAGAAATTTAATTATGTCGCAAGATACTGCCGCATTGGGTGGCGGACTTTTTTTGGAAGAAGGAAGTACGTTTACCTGTTGGGGCAATATTACAGCCGATAGAGATACTTCCCGTTACCAAGGTGGCGGTATCCGTATTTGGAACAATGCTGTATTGGATTGTAAGGGCAATATAACTACAACAGACAACAGAACTGGTACTTCAGGGGCTGGTATTTATAATAAAAATGCTTCTTTGACTTGTGGTGGTACGTTGACATCAACAGGCAACAATGCTACAGAACAAGGTGGCGGTTTTTGCCAAGTAGATGGTACCACAAACCTAAATGGTGCGGCAGCCTTCAATAATAATAAAGCGGGAGCCAAAGGTGGTGGTTTGTATAATGACGGAGGTGCTATTACATGTGCCGGCGTATTAACAGCCAATAGTAACACTTCCGGCAATAGAGGTGGTGGTATTTACAACGATGGAGGTGGTATAATAACCCTCAATAGTACGGCTACCCTCAATGGCAATCATGGAAGTTCTTCGGGTGGTGGTTTGTATAGCAAAGCCAGTCACTTTACTTGTGAGGGTGCTTTTACAGCCCAAAACAACATCGCTAGTGGCAATGGTGGTGGCGTGTGTGTTACTGCGGTAGATACCACTATTTTTAAAAGTACAGCCAATATATCCCACAATAGGAGCAGTAATCATGGTGGTGGTTTGTTTATTAATAGCAATGAATCTATGGTTGTCTGCAAAGGTTTGATTACCATAGATAGTAATCAAACAACGGGGAGTAACATTGTAGGTGGTGGTATCGGAATGACTAATAGTACGACCATAAATTTAGAAGGTGGAGCATTGCTTAGAGGTAATACGGCAGCAGGTCGTGGTGGTGGTATTGCTATTTATAATGCAAGTGCAATCTTAACAATAGGAACAGCAGTAAATCCACAAGATTTGGTATTATATTCCAATACGGCAGTAGATTCTGGTGGAGGTATTGCCAATACTGGTATTATCACTTGTTATGGCAACCTTATCGATACAGGCAATAGTGTTACTGGTAGAGGTGGTGGTATTGTCAATGCAGGTACAATAAATATTGGTACAGCAGGAGTCCCCAAAAATTTGATTGTAGGTGGCAACTCTGCAACCAATGCTGGTGGTGGTATTGCCAATAGAGGTACGCTTGTATGTTATGGCAATTTGATAGACACATCTAATACTACAGGTAGTCATGGTGGTGGTGTTTATGTTTCTGGAACTGGAAACCTTACTGTAAAAGGTAGTGCAACGATAGCCCAAAATCGCACTACGGGTTCTTCTAATGCCTCCGGAGCAGGTGTTTATATGAAAAACGCTTCGACTACTATCAATTTTGAAGGAGGAGCAAATATCAATACGAATACTTCTCAAATGGCTGGTGGGGCAATCGCTCTTATTGATGGTACATTAACCATAGGTACAGTAGGTAGTCCACAAGATTTGGCTGTAGTTGCTAATACTGCTACAAGTAGTTATGGTGGCGGTATTTGGCAAGAGGATGGTACTTTTATTTGTTATCGAAATTTATATGATTCCAACAATACGGCTGGAGGTAAAGGTGGTGGTGTTTATCAAGTTGGGGGTACCTCAACTATATATGGTACAACAACTATCAAAAAGAATAAAGCCGACAGTTATGGCGGAGGTATTTGCCTCAATGGTGGTACTCTTACTTATAAGGGTGCGGCTGAAATATCCTATAATAGAAGCAATGGAAATTATGGCGGTGGTGTTTACATCAATACCTCTGGTTCTATTCTCAATTTTGAGTCTGGAGCAAATGTAAACTACAACTCTGCTAATAATGGTGGTGGTATCTATTTAACGGCTGCGGGAGCGGGCGGACATATTATTAATGTAGGTACCGATATTAGTCATCCTGCTAATTTAGTAGTCAATTACGATACGGCGAGAACGGGTTCTGGTGGAGGTATAGATAACCGAGCAGGTGTTATCAATTGCTATGGTACACTTACGCTAAATGGTAATGTGGCTCAAACCAATGGAGGTGGCATAAATATGCTATCAGGTTCAACTAATAATATATTTAATGGCACAGCGACTATCTCCAACAACAAAGCCCTTGCTAATGGCGGTGGTATTTATACTACTCAAACACTTACTATTCCTGCCTCAAAATTAACATTAACTAACAATAGTGCAAATAATGGTGCAGGAATCTTTATAGATGAAAGTGCAGTAGTAACGTTGAGTGGTACAACCCTTACCAAAAATGCAGCCACGGGCAATGGTGGGGCATTGTTTGTCAATGCAGGTACGGTTAATTTCTCTACCAATGCAAGTACTATAGGCGGTTCGGGCAAAGGCAACAAAGCCGCATGTGG
>CAJOFD010000002.1 GCA_905233585.1 uncultured Bacteroidales bacterium | reverse complement strand
AAAACGTTTTATTTCTTTCCCGCCGGCAGTTTCCGCCAAGAAAGACAATTCATTCAAATATTCATTGGTACGTTCCCAATTTTGGTCAATACGCACCAAACCCACTAAAACAACTGATTCTAATTGCTCTCCATTCATAGGTTGCAAAGATACAACTTTTTTTAATGGACAACAAAATAGAACTTTTAGTGGGTATTATAAATCCTTTTCATCGACTTGATTGTATTTATCGTCAATGCAATATTCATTATATGCTCTTTCATCTTTGCCAACAATGAGCAAGATTATCCATGTCAATATCGGCGAAACAAAAAGAGATAATAACACCCAACCTAATGGGCGCCGAGCACGTTTTTTCGCCATGCGATATGCAATATGAATACGTATAATATACAGAAAAAACAATGCAAGTATACAACCTACTATATACAATATTTCTGTTTCAACTACTATGGGCAACATGGTTTCTAACTTTTTTGTTTCTACTTATATCTAAAGTAACAATACAAATGCAAAGATATAACTTTTTTTATGGACAACAAAGATAGAACTTTTAATGGGTATTATAAATCATCATCATTCTTATTAAAAAGATTATCATAGTATATAGCAATATGATAATTACTATATATAGTTCGTAGGATTGTAAACCAAACAACATTATTAGAAAACTTTTCCATTTTCGCCCTATAGCGTAGTACTATCAGTAAACGTAATGCAAATTCATCTTCAGACAAACTATCTTTTAAATTTAGACGTTCATAATTTAAACTCATTTCTTTCATGTCTAAAAAATCTTGCCTAAGGCTATCATTTTGTGGCTGTTGATAGTACACTGCTTGATAGTTTTTCAAAGTATAATTATTATCAACATCTTCTTCCTCTGATAATACATAATCATGAAGATATGCTCTAATATATTTTTCATTTTTATTAAACTGCCTACATAAATCATTATAATTACTGTTTAAAGATTTTTTTGTTTCAGGTCGACAAAACCATACACAAATACGCCATACCTTAGCATTATGTGTAACAACCTGTATATCAACTTCTCTGCCATTAAATTCCCCCTTTAAGATATCTGTGCCTTTTTCTATTAGTTTTTGAATCATGGCAGATTTTGTACCATCTACAGGAATGCCTAAAAAACGCGTAACATCATTTTGTGCTTGTACACAAACACTTAGCAATACTACCATTGCGATAAAAACTATTCTTTTCATACTATCTTAATTTTATTATAATTTTCACAAAATATACTTATCCCTAAATAAAAAAAGAGCGTTCCCTATCCTTTCCGAGGCTGTAGGAAATGCCCATAAAGTCGATAAGTCACGCCCATAGCATATATGGACATCTGCTAACTTATTCTCGACTTTATACCAAAACTTCCTACATTCCTGAAAGTCAAATAAATCGCAAATGCGAAATAAAAATAAATGTGTATCGAATATCTATTCCAATACAAATGCAAAAGTAATATTTTTTTTGTAAATAAATGGCAATCTTGAAAAAAAAACGAAAAGGCAAACGTTTTTTCTGCTCTTTACTATATATTCTAAAAAAATGTTACCTTTGCATAATATTTATAATATAAGGTTATATGAAAAAAATATTGTCATTTATTTGTTTATTTGTATTTTGTACAAATATTTTTGCACAAAAATCCGCATTTCTAAACCAAGAATACGATTTTTCAACGCTAAAAGAAGAAAAGGGTCAAGTTAATGGAGAGATTCAGTTTATCAACAAAACCAAAACCGCATTTGTTGTTTCTGCCAAATCTACGGTAAAAAACCTTCGCGTGCTTTACAGCAGAGATATTCTCAACAAAAAAGACACCGGCCGCATCAACATTACATTCAACCCCCAAGGTATTGCGGGTGATTTTAAATACATTGTTGATGTCATTATCAATGAAAAAGGCAAAGAATATCCCTATCAGGTAACCGTGAAGGGCTTTGTAGAACCCAGACCTCGCAGTTTGGCTGAAATCTATAAAATGAAAGA
Source organism: uncultured Bacteroidales bacterium (assembly GCA_905233585.1). Taxonomy (GTDB): domain Bacteria; phylum Bacteroidota; class Bacteroidia; order Bacteroidales; family WCHB1-69; genus UBA1205. Next base: position 106,993 of record CAJOFD010000002.1, on the reverse strand, counting down.
AGGAAATCTCAGATATGAAACCAATTCCAAAATGTTTGCCCTAACTCCCAATTCTTTAATAACAGATACTTTCCGTTTTTGCAACGAATGGGACCAAAAGATGACTTTTTCAGTCAAAGAACTGCCCTCAAGCATAAAAGTATTGTATGTTACTCCAGAACTGATGCCTCAAGGCGAAGGCATACTTGTATTTGAATATAATGCAAAAGTGAAAAATGACTGGGGAGCAGTTTGGGACAGACTTACCCTATACACCAACGACCCTGACAGAGGCAAAAAGAATTTCTATATTTCAGGCAATATCTACGATGATTTCAACTCTTGGACTCCCCAACAAAAAGCCAATGCCCCCAAATTATCCGTATCCGAAGAAGAATATCGTTTTTCCCCCGTTACCGAAGGCGAAGATGTTGTACACACGTTTGTTATCACCAATACTGGTAAATCAACATTATATCTTAGAAAATTAAGACAATCATGCAGTTGCACTATCGTACAACCGGACAAAAACGAATTGAAACCGGGCGAAAGCACCAATATAAAGGCTACGTTCAGAACATTTAACAAAAGCGGTCATCAAATGCGTACCATTGATGTCATTTCCAATGACCCCGAACGCCCCAAAATAACCTTAAAAATAGTTGGACAAATTAATCCTAAACAGAACTAATTAAAGCATAAAAATACATGAACACAGAAATAAAAACCAATCATTTAAAAATACAAAATACACTCAGCAGACAAAAAGAAATATTCCAACCGATACACTCCCCTTTTGTGGGCATGTATGTTTGCGGCCCCACCGTTTATGGCGACCCGCATCTCGGTCATGCCCGTCCGGCAATTGTTTTTGATATTGTATTCAGATATTTGAAATTTTTGGGATACAAAGTTCGCTATGTACGCAATATCACCGATGTCGGACATTTGGAAAACGATGCAGACGAAGGAGAAGATAAAATTGCCAAAAAAGCCCGTATTGAACAACTGGAGCCCATGGAAGTTGCCCAATTATACTTGGACAAATATCATTTTGCCATGGACAAACTCAATGTCTTACGTCCCAGTATAGAATCACGGGCTAGCGGACACATTATAGAACAAATTGATATTGTCAAAAAAATATTAGACGCAGGATATGCCTATATATCAAATGGATCTGTTTATTTTGACGTAATAAAATACAGCAAAGACTACCACTATGGAGTTTTGTCCGGCAGAAACGTTGAAGATATGCTTGCCACAACAAGAGAACTTGACGGACAAGAAGAAAAACACAATCCTGCCGATTTTGCCTTGTGGAAAAAAGCCGCACCAGAACATATCATGCGTTGGCAATCGCCTTGGAGTTTGGGATTTCCGGGCTGGCATTTGGAATGTACTGCTATGAGTAATAAATATTTAGGAGAAAAATTCGACATTCACGGTGGTGGCATGGATTTAATGTTTCCTCATCATGAATCGGAAATTTGCCAAAATCGTATTGCCAACAACACCGATACTGTAAAATATTGGCTACACAACAATATGATAACTATTGCAGGGAAAAAAATGGGCAAATCGCTGGGCAACTTCATCACCCTTGATGAATTTTTCAACGGCATCTCCCATAAAGATGCAGAAGGCAAAGAACTGATAGAAAAAGCCTATTCGCCAATGACTATCCGTTTCTTCATTCTTCAGGCTCATTACAGCAGCACGCTGGATTTTTCCAATGAGGCTTTGCAGGCAGCAGAAAAAGGTATGAACAAATTGTTTGTCGCCTACGCTTTGTTGGATAAACTAAAACCGTCTGCAACTTCTACCGAAGATGTTTCAAAAATTTATCAAAATTGTCTTGATGCGATGGACGACGATTTCAATACACCTATTGTCATCGCCCATTTGTTTGAAGCCTCAAGAATTGTCAATCAAGCCAATGATGGAAAAATTCAACTCAACGAAGCGGATTTGAAAACTTTAAAAGATGTTTTTGATACGTTTTTATTTGACATTTTAGGCATGAAAATAGAGGTTCAAAATACAGCATCTTCAAATTTAGACAACGATTTGATGAATCTTATTATTGAATTACGCAAACAATCAAAACTAAACAAAGATTATACCACTGCCGATTTTATAAGAGATGCTTTAACAAAAATCGGCATCCAACTCAAAGACACTAAAGAAGGAACAGAATGGTCTATAAATAAATAACTTATGAGCATTTTAAATTATATTACATGGAATGCTGACCCTATTATATTTCAAGTCGGGTCCATTCGTTTGGGATGGTATGGATTATTGTTGGTTATAGGTTTTTCTTTGGCATATTTAACTTTACAACAAATAGCCAAAAAAGAACACTTGGATACTGCTATTATTGACAAGTTTTCTCTTTATACAATTTTATGGACCATCGTTGGATTGAGATTAGGGCATTGCCTTTTTTACGATTGGGCTTATTTCAAAAATCATATTCTTGAAATTTTTATTCCCTTTGCAGAAACTGCTAATGGCTGGGAATTTATTGGTTATCAAGGTTTGGCAAGTCATGGTGGCACTATTGCCATTGTTTTGTTTGTACTTTATTTTTCAAAAAAACACAAAATCAGCCTATTATGGTTGCTTGACCGATTGGCAATATGTATTCCCATAGCAGCCGCTTTTGTACGTTGTGGCAATTTGATGAATTCCGAAATCATTGGAACAACAACAAATGTACCATGGGGATTTATATTTATGCGTTTGGAAGGAACCAATGAATGTTGCGAACCTCGACACCCTTCCCAACTATATGAAGCCATAGTATATTTATCGCTATTTGCCTATCAATTATGGTACTATTTCAAATTTTCCAAAGGCAAAATACCTGCAGGACGTGCAGTCGGTACCTTATTGGTAGTGATTTTTACGGCTCGGTTTTTCATTGAATTTATCAAAGCTGACCAAGTGGCTTTTGAAGCCAATATGACACTCAATATGGGACAATGGTTAAGCATTCCGTTTATTCTGATGGGAATTGTATGTCTTTATTTTTCTTTTGCTAAAAAGACCTATCCTACTCCACAATATTTAATCAAAAAAGATAAAAAATAAATGAACAATATAGAAATAAGCAAATATTTTGCCTCTTTTATTCAACAAAATACACTTTCAGAAGAAAGAAAAGTTTTTGCCCAACATTTCATTGAAAAAGGCATACCATCTGCCAAAGATGAGATGTGGAAAAATTTTAACTGGAATTTTTTAAATGAAAACACTTATATAGAACCATCTGAAAATATTGAATATCAAAATATTATAGAGAACATTCATTGTAACGTACAAAATTTTGATGCTTATCTTTTTTCTTTTTTGAATGGCAGATATATGCACAAACAAGCCCCATTGACCATATTTCCCAATGGAGTTGTTATAGGCAGTCTGTTACAAGCCAAACAACAATATAGCGATTTAATCAACCGCTATTTACAACAATCTCAACAACAGAAACACAGTTCATTGTTCGATTTGGCTTCAACTTTGTATCAAGACGGATTTTTTATTTATGTTCCTCAAGGTTTGAATTTGAAAAACGCCATTCAAATCATCAATGCCATAAATACCGATAAAAATCTCTTTATCAATACAAAAAATATTGTTATTTTGGAAAAAAACGCTTCTTTGCAATTGATACATTGCGATGAATCTTTAAGCCAAGAACATACGTTATTGAATAGTGCCACAGAGATTTTTGTCGGCGAAAACGCTCATTTGGATTACTATAAATTAGAAAACAAGGACAATCATTCTATTTTGATAAATGACCTGACACTCTATCAAAGTGAAAAATCTCAAGTCAATACTTATACCAATGTGTTTAATGGAGGTTGCGTACACAACACCATCCATAGTCATTTGATAGGCGAAAACGCAGAGATAAAACTAAACGGTCTGTTTTTGGTTGATAAACAACAACAAGTAAGCAATTGTTTGTCAGTTCATCACCATGTACCCAAATGCAAAAGTACACAACTTTACAATGGAATTGTTGATGACAAGGCTCAGGCTAATTTTATCGGACATATTTTTGTTGCTCCTGATGCCCAAAAAACAGAAGCTTATCAAATCAATCACAACATTTTGCTGACAGACGAAGCAACCATGCATGCCAATCCGTTTTTGGAAATCTATGCAGACGATGTAAAATGCTCCCACGGAGCAACAATCGGACAATTGGACAATGACGCTATTTTTTATTTGCGGTCAAGAGGCATTTGTGAAAAAAATGCAAAAATGTTGCTAATGCATGCTTTCGCCAAAGAAGTTTTTGCACACATCAACATCGCCAATTTGGTTGATTATTTGGAATCTTTGGTTGAAAAACGCTTGTCTGGACAAAATATATCTTGTGTCAATTGCAACCTTTGTTCCAACCAAACCATACATTTTGATATAAAAATGCCGGAATTATAATTCTTAAACATGAATTATCTTAGTGTAGAAAATCTGACCAAACATTATGGCGAAAAGTTATTGTTCGGAAATGTGAATTTCGGCATCAATAAAGGGCAAAAAGTTGCCTTGATTGCCAAAAACGGAACAGGTAAAACTACACTGCTAAATATTCTCACCAATCATGATTTTGCCGATAATGGCAAAGTTACTCTTCGTGGCGATATTCGAATCGGGTATCTGACCCAAAGTATTGATGAGGATTCCAATTTATCGATATTTGACTTCATTTTCAATACTGACAATGACATTGTAAATAGTATTCGTCAATACGAAACCGCACTAAAAGACATTAAAGTTTCTGACAATGATGCCAATAAAAAGGCATTGGAAATTGCCATAGAAAATATGGAAACATTCAAGGCTTGGGATTTTGAAACCCGAACCAAAGAAATGCTTCACCGATTTGCCATTGAAGATGTATTTGTTAATATGAGCGAATTGTCAGGCGGGCAACGCAAAAAAGTGGCATTGGTAAAACTTTTGCTCTCCGAGGCAGATTTTCTAATTCTTGACGAACCGACCAATCACCTTGACATTGAAATGATTGAATGGTTGGAAACTTATTTGACAACGGCAAACACAACATTGTTGATGGTATCTCATGACAGATTTTTTTTGGACAAAGTCTGCAATGAAATATTTGAATTAGAACAACACGGAATTGTCCATTATCGTGGCAAATATGATTATTATCTTGAAAAAAAACAAGAACGTATTCTTGCACAGAATGCAGAAAAAGAACGTGCTAAAAATATCTATCGTAAAGAACTAGAGTGGATACGCTCCACACCTCAGGCGAGAAGCACCAAAGCAAAAGCACGAATTGAAAATTTTGAAAAAATAAAACAAAAAGCATTTGCCGAAGTGGAACAAGTTGCTCAACAGTTTGCAGTCAAAACAGAACGAATTGGACACAAAATCCTTGAAATTGAACATCTTTCGTTTGACTACGACAACAAAACAATTGTCAATGACTTTTCTTATATTTTCAAACGGGGTGAACGATGTGGCATCGTTGGCAAAAACGGAAGCGGAAAAACCACCATTTTAAAACTAATAACCAACAATTTAAAACCTAATACAGGGAAAATCAGTATTGGGGAAACGGTAAAAATCGGTTATTTTTCACAAGACGGATTGTCTTTAAAGAACGAAGGGAAAAGAATTATTGACATTGTAAAAGAACATGCCGAAATGGTAAGAATGTCTGACGGCAACCTTATTTCCGCCTCATCTTTTCTTAATCACTTCGGGTTCGGATTTGATTTGCAGTACAATTTTTTCGAAAATCTAAGCGGCGGACAAAAGCGAAAATTGCATTTGCTAATGGTTCTGCTCAAAAATCCCAATTTTCTTATTCTTGATGAACCCACCAACGATTTTGACATTGAAACACTGACTTTATTAGAAGATTTTTTACTTGATTTTCAAGGCTGTATGCTTATTGTTTCGCATGACAGATATTTTATCAACAAATTGGTTGACCATATTTTTGTTTTAGGCGGAAATGGGCAAATAAAAGATTATTACGGAAACTATTCAGATTATAAACAAATTGAAAATCAACTAAATAAAAATACAGAAAAACAAAAAAAAGAAGAAAAACCTATTTATCAAAAAGTAAAAAACACCAATAGCAACAAACGTACCTATAAAGAAGAAAAGGAATTTCAAGCCTTGTCGGAAGAAATCGCCACACTTGAAGAAGAAAAAAACACTATTGTTCTACAACTTAATTCCGGCAATGTCGCCAGCGATATGTTAAGAATATTTTCGGAAAGATATGCCCAAATTGACACAATTTTGGAAGAAAAAACAATGCGTTGGTTTGAATTAAGCGAAAAAAACGGCTAATGATGAAACAATACATATCAATTCTCATTATAATAGGTGTCACAATAACATGCTTAATTATACCTATGAATTTAAGTCCTGTTTGGAGCGGGAAAATACCTATGCATATCAATCAGTATGAGAAAATGGCTGAATCATTAATTGAAGGTCATTTATATTTAAACGATAAGGCAGATAGCAGTCTAATAAATCTATCCAATCCTTATGATCCGGAATTGCGTACAAGCAAGAATGTGAAATTTAATTGGGACCATGCCTTTTACAAAGGACGTTATTATATGTATTTTGGTATCACTCCTGTGATTTTCACTTTTCTACCCTATCGGCTGATTACAGGACACAACCTGCCGACATTACATGCAACTCAAACTTATACTGCTATTTTTATCATTGGCATATTTTTGCTATTTCTCACATTAGCAAGATTGTTTTTCAAAACCATACCTTTTTTTATGTATTTATGTCTATCAATGTGTTTTTCCATTATAAGTGTATGGTACATATCCGCAGCCCCCGCTTTATATTGTACAGCCATATCTGCAGGCTTGGCGTTCGGAATATGGAGTATTTATTTTTTTATAAAATCAGCCTATAACTCTGAGAACGAAAAACATGAACTGATAAATTTAGCCATAGGCTCATTATTGGGTGCTTTGACTTTTGGATGCAGACCGCCAATTGCACTTTTTAATATCGTACTTATTCCCATTTTAATAATATTGCTACAAAAACGAGAAATAAACAATAAACGGATACTAAAAATAGCTGTATCTCTATTACCTTATGTAATTGTCGGCATATTTTTGATGATATATAATTATTTAAGATTTGACAACCCGTTTGAATTCGGACAAAGTTACCAACTGACAAATACCGACCAACACAATTACGGTGCTTGGGGGCAACAAAACAATTTAATTTATATCTTGAATGGATTGAATTATATGAACTTTAAATTTAGCACAAGCAACCTTCTTCAAAACGGTATATTCATTACTTTCCCTATCCTATTTTTAGGCATTGCAGGTTTGTTCCACAAGAACGTCAGAAGGGCATTAAAAGAGCATAAACTATTATTATTCACCATATTTCTATTTATCTCCAATATTATCATATCAATTGTTGATTGCAAATACAGTCCATTTTTAATTCCAAGATATAGAACAGACATTCTATGGCTTACCGTAATAGCAACATATATCATTATAGGATTTTTTCAACAAAACATAAAAAACAAACAAATATTTAATATTGTTGTTTGTTTATTGGGAATATTTTGTATAGTAATGAGCATTTTATTATTTTTAGAACCACATGACAACAATTTCACCTATTACTATGAATTAAATTCATTGTATCAGGTTTATCGGTTTATCTTGTCCACTCTTTAATGACAATAAAAAAAGCAATTTATTTCCCTGCATTTTGCTTTTTTTTATACTTTTGTAAAAAATTTTACAAACATCAATATTTTCATTAATGGACAACATTGCAATACTTATACCTTGTTATAATGAAGAAAAAACCATAGAAACTGTTGTAAAAAGTTTCAAACAAGTGTTACCCGAAGCAGTTGTTTATGTTTATGACAACAATTCCACAGACCAAACCGTATCATTGGCACAACAAGCAGGTGCTGTTGTGAGATATGAATCCATGCAAGGCAAAGGCAATGTTATCAGACGCATGTTCAGAGAAATTGATGCGGAAATATATGTATTGGTAGATGGCGATGACACCTATCCCGCAGAACATGTATCACAAATGATTGATTGTGTCAGAAACAATGGTACAGACATGGTCATTGGTGACAGATTGTCAACAAGTTATTTTACAGAAAACAAACGCAGATTTCATAATTTCGGGAATAAATTAGTGCGTGACCTAATCACTATGTTTTGGAATATCAAAATTAACGATATTATGACAGGTTATAGGGTATTTTCACGAAAATTTGTCAAGCTATTTCCCGTAATGAGTGCTAATTTTGAAATAGAAACAGAAATGACTATCCACGCTTTGGACAAACGATTTAAAATAGAACAAATACCAATAGATTACAAAGACAGACCTGCAGGCAGTATTTCCAAACTCAACACTTTTTCTGATGGAATGAGTGTTCTGAAAACCATTATTTTATTGTTCAAAGAATACAAACCTTTTCATTTTTTCGGAGTTGTTGCGGCTATCTTGCTCATTATGGCTATTGTTTTATTTATCCCCATTTTTGTTGAATATATCCAAATAGGTTTGGTTCCCCGATTCCCAACGCTTTTTATCGCCATATTTTTCGCATTATCAGCATTGCTGTCGTTTTTCACAGGACTGATATTAGATGTTATCACGATAAAATCAAGAAAACTATATGAATTAAAACTAATTGAATATGAACAGAACAAACATTAAAATTTGCTATAAATATAGCATCATTTTCGGCATTTTAATTTTAGCCTACGTATTATTTGGTTTTGTATCTTACGTTTTACCCGAAAAGCCTATTCGCACAAACATTCGTGCTACTGTTGAATCCAATACATTGCCGAAAGATTATGATTTTGTATTCATTCAAAAATCTCAATATCAATTAGATAATTTTACAGATGCATTAATTCTCAATCAAGCCTATTCTATGGGTAAGGTTGGTCTGACAGAAGCCGTAATGTTGCTTCCTCGGCAAAGTTATCCGATTAGTGCCACCGACAATTTAAAAAAAGCCGCCGAAGAAGCCGCTCCGATATATGCACATTATGGAAGATATTGGCACGGAAGCACTTTCGCCACCCGTTTTTTTTTGCTTTTTACTGATTATGCGGGCATTAGAATTTTATTATACATTATCAGCAGTCTGTTGTTTGTTGTGTTTTTTATCCACATATACAAGATAAGCAATTGGATTACCACTTTGAATATCGCTATGGGCTTTCTCATTGGCAATGTTTTTATGATGCAATTTTCTTTGCAGTTCTTTTTCATATTAGCTCTATCATTCATTGGTGCCTTATGGTGTATCAAAAGAAATGGTTACAAAAAGGATTTGGGCATTGTATTTCTAATCATCGGAAGTTTAAGCAATTATCTTGATATTCTCACTACACCCATTCTTTCTTTAGGTATTATGCTGATTCCAACTATATTATATTTCAGCAAACAAAATTATACACTTAAACTATTGTTAAAAAAAATCATACTTTTTTCAATTTTATGGACATGCGGTTATGCACTTACGTTCTTAGCCAAATGGATTATCGCCACCTTATTGTGTGAAGAAAATATTATACAAAATGCAATTAAAACAGTACTTTATCGCACAAGTACCGAAGGAAATATGTGGGTAAATACCCCCTATTCTCGCTGGGAAGCCCTAACAAAAAATACCAACCTTATCGCTTGGCCTTATTTTTGTTTGATTTTATTGGCTAATTTGGCTTATTTTATAGTAAGATATTTCTGTAAAACAAACATTCAAAATAAAGATAAAAATAAAAAAACAATAAACCATATTCTTAACTCTCAAAATCTAAAAATAAGTTTTCTGTTTTTCCTCGTCGGTTTGTATCCTTATATTTGGTATATCGGAGCGGCGAATCATAGTTTTATACATTGGTGGTACACCTATCGCGGACAAATTGTGAGTCTAATTTGTTTTATGTTGAGTTTCCAATATCTGTTAATATCCATAGAAACAGAAGTTTTGCCTTCTTCTAAAAACGCAAAAGCCAATGTCTGAAAAAGAAGCCTATATATTATGGGCTCAACAAGTAGATTTGCCCTTGTTTTTTCAGCCGTGGTGGCTCAATGCCGTTTGCTGTCAGGGCAAAACATGGGACGTTATTCTTTATAGACAAGGTAATGAAATACAAGCGGCTCTTGTTTTTCAAAAAATGAAAAAATATGGTTTTACTTGTTTTTTGTTGCCACAATTAACACCTTATTTAGGCTGTTTTTTTATTTCAAACATCACCCCAGAAGAAAAAAAACATATTTTTTCTTATTTGTTAAAAAAATTAGATCAATTAAAACCAAGTATTATTCAACTGACTTGTTTTTCAAAAGAAATGGCCAATCAAATTTCGCAAATACAAAAATTCAATATAAACAAACGCGTTACATACATAATCAACGATTTAAACAACATTGACAATTTGTTTTCGCAATTTCACCACTCCAAACAAAGGCATATTCATAAGGCTGAAAAATCTTTGCAAGTTGATTTTTCTTTATCTGTTGAACAATTTTGCCAGTTGCATGCCTATCAGTATCAAATACAAGGAAAAAAAGATTTTTATGCCCCACAACTATTACAAACTATTTGCCATGAAGCGATATTGCACAATCAAGGACAAATACTTGCCATAAAAGACAATACAGAGATACATGCGGCTATTTTTGTAGCATGGGACAAACACACAGCTTACAATTTGTTGTATTTTATCCATCCCCGCTATCGTTCTTCGGGAGCATCGTCTTTGATGATATTTGAAATACTGAAATACTTACAAAACAAGCATATAACATTTGATTTTGAAGGAAGCATGCAAAAAAACATTGCTGATTCTTATGCAAAATTTGCCACCCGACCTTTTGATTATTATTTGTTAGAAAAAATAAATTCTCCCTTGTTAAAAATTTTATCTTGGTTTAGCAAAAATCATATCATTTGAAAGTTTTTTTTCAAGCAATCTCTCATTCTATTTGGATATGATAAACAACAATACACATTGTTGAACAACAAAGACAAAGTTTTTTGCAGAAAAAAATCTTTTTAGATATTGTTAAAGAAAAAAATTATATCTTTGCTTCGATTTTCGATGTGGATAGAAGCATAAAAATCAAATGAATAATTTTTAGAATAAATAAATAATTTTTAAGGTTTTACAAATGGAAGTATTAGCAAATTTAAAGTACACAAAAGATCACGAATGGATTAGAGTTGAAGGAGAAGAAGCCTATGTAGGTATTACCGATTTTGCACAACACGAATTGGGCGACATCGTTTTCGTGGACATCACAAGTGAAGGCAGCACTTTGAACCAAGAAGAATCATTCGGTTCAATCGAAGCCGTAAAAACTGTTTCTGACTTGTTTATGCCTGTTGGTGGTGAAGTTTTGGAATTCAATGCAGAATTGGAAAATGACCCTGCTTTGATAAACACTGATCCATACGGAAAAGGCTGGATTATAAAAATAAAAATGACTAATCCTGCAGAATTAGACAACTTATTAAATGCAGATGCCTACACCTCATTAATAGGATTATAATTCAAACAAAAAACAAAAAGAGTAGCTTCGGCTACTCTTTTTTTATATCCATGAATAAAATAAAATCGTTCCGTTTAGCCATTATTTGGTTTTTGTTTATTCTATTGCTGGTATCCATTCCGGGAACATTTATTCCAGCTATTCAAACATTTGCAGAATGGCTGCAATGGGACAAACTCACTCATCTTGTATTATTTGGAGGCTTCTCCTTTTTATTAATGATAGGCTTTCTTAAAGAAAATCATAAAACACCTTGGCAAATATATTGTATTGCCATTTCCATCTCTATTTTGTATGGTGCATTTACCGAATGGTGGCAAAAATATGTTTGTATCAACAGAGACGGCAATATGTTTGATTTCTATGCCGACACTCTTGGAGCGATTTTAGGGGGTATTTTTTACAAAATATTAAACAAACCTATTGCCAAACGGGTGTTGGCTTCCAATAAAAAATAAAAATCCGCCTTATTTTTTATAAGTTCCTTTTAATATGGAATGATAAATATCCATATTCTGCAATATTTCCGTTGCTTTTATTATATCAGGGTCGATTGTCAAAGACGCCTCGATACCACCCTTTTGATGATAATATCTTGAGACAATTTCCACCTGCAACAATTCTGATATTTCTTTTTTATAACGCAACAAATCATTTTCCTTTTCTTTGGACACATCTTGTTCCAATTGTTCAATTGTTGCATTGATATTGTCAGAAAATTTATCGTCTTTGACACTTTTACGCAATTGCTCTATTTGTTTTTCGGTAAAAGTTTTGTATTCCAAATTTTCCTTTTTTACATATTGGACAAAATCATTGTAAATATCATCGCTAATGCGGAATTGTTTAGCCGCAGCAATGCTTGCATGTTTCAGTTTAAAGTCATTGGCATAGTTGAAAATAATACGTTTTTCCATAATAGCCAACAAAACAGTACTATAAGAATCAATTTGATTATTTATATCAGGTTCCACGCCACCATAATCATATACTGTACGCCCTCCTTTTGTTTTGAATGGTGTTGCCAAAGAATCCGCCTTCCGTTTATTTTGCCCATTTTCATCTTTGGTGGCATAGTCAACCGCCTGAATACATCTACCTGATGGAATATAGTATTTGGAGACAGTTACTTTCATTTTTGTATTATACGACAATGGCAACACATTTTGTACCAAACCTTTTCCGTACGTCCGTTGCCCCACAAGCACTGCCCTGTCAAAATCTTGCAGAGAACCTGCCACAATTTCAGAGGCAGAAGCACTTGTCCTGTCCACCAAAACAACTATGGGAATTTTTGTATCAAGAGGTTGGTTTATAGTAGCAAACACTTGATTTTTAGCACTGTTTTTTCCTTTTGTTTTCACAACAATATTTCCTTTGTCCACAAAAAGATTGACAATATTGATAGCTTCATTGAGCAAACCTCCTCCATTGCCACGCAAATCGATAATCAGTTTTTGCATTCCATCGTTTTTCATCTGGGCAAAAGCCTGTTTCATATCATTGCCGGCGTTGTCGGTGAATTGGTCTAAACGGATATATCCAATTTGATTATCCAACAATCCCCAATAACTGATATTGGGCAATTTGATTTCTTTTCTGACAATTTCTTTGACTACACTTTTTGTTTTTCCGTATGGCAAAACGGTCAATTTCAGTTTTGTGCCGGGTTGTCCTCGCAGCATGGCACTTACATCGGCAACAGTTTTGTGTTGCACACTTTTGTTTTCTATTTCCAATATTTTATCCCCGGGATTCAACCCCGCTTCGGAGGCTGGCCAGCCATCGTAGGGTTCGGAAATGATAACATAATCGCTATCTTGCTGTATCAAGGCTCCAATACCACCATATTGTCCTGTGGTCATCAGTTTAAATTCCTCAAGGTCAGATTCTTGATAAAAAACCGTATAGGGATCTAATTTTTCCAACATAGCATCTACCGATGTTTTCAGCAAATCGTTCACATTGATTTCATCCACATATTGCTCGTCCAACTGCTTGAGAATAGAAGCATAAATATCTATATTTTTCGCTATTTCAAAATCATTGCGAACAAAACCATAAAAAACAGTAATGACAGTTAAAACAACGGCTACGATAAGAATATTCCTTTTTTTACGACTCATTTCCAAAATTTTATTTTGTTATAAATGCTATGAATTTTTTAACGCTCAAATTCGTGTTTTATTGTAAAGGTTCTTTCTCAATATATTTGAAAGACAATTGGTAAAATATCTGAATTTTTTTTTTTTATCTCAACACTTGCGTCAAAATAAACGTAACTTGTTGATATATATATATATATATATATATGTGTGTGTGTGTATATAATTGTGTATATGTAATTTTTTTTATATCTTTGTAAAAATTCAATATAATATTATTATGAGAAAAATATTAATCATCATTATGGCAAGCCTGTTCGTATTTACGGCTTGCAAAAAAGAATATACAATTACTGTTCAATCAAACAATGAGGAATGGGGTAGTGTTAATGGCAGTGGTAAATACTCTAAAGGTACAGTTGTTTCCATAAAGGCGATAGCAAAAGACGGCTATAAATTTGTAGCATGGCAAGATGACAATACAGAAAACCCGCGTAACATTACAATTAAAAATAATGCAACATACACCGCAACATTTGCCCAAACAAATAATGGAGGCGGACAAATTTCTTTCTTATTTTCCACTTCCGCAACTTCCAAAGTTGCTTTTTCTCCAGGCAATTTGCAGTGGAGTGCTACTGCTGGAGGAAGCACAAACACAACCCATACTGTTTCAGGAGGCAGTACAGCAGCAGGAACATGGAGGTTTGCTCCCAATCAATGGGATTTTATGGGTACAACTAATAACAATATATCTTCGTCATGTGCTGATTGGATAGACTTGTTCGGTTGGATACAATAACAAATATCCTTATATGACCAGCGAGACAAATACTGATTACGGTCCTGTCAATAGCGATATATTGGGCACCAATTATGATTGGGGTGTTTACAATGCCATTTACAACCCCCAAACAAATACAACCGACATTGCAGGTACATGGCGTACACTAACAACAGATGAATGGTCTTATCTCTTGGAAACCCGCGTTACTTCTTCAGGGGTGCGTTATGCCAAAGGTGAGGTACACAGAACTCGGGGATTAATAATAGTTCCGGACAATTGGGAATCTTCCACTTATCCATTAAACAATGTCAATACATCAACAGCAGCATACATATCTAACACGATAGATTCTGCCAATTGGTCTAATATGGAAAATGCAGGTTGTGTTTTCCTACCCACAACAGGTTATCGAACTATACAACGAACACTTAACACAACAGACAACGGTGATTATTGGTCGGCTTCGTATAATGGAAGTCAATATGCCCATTATTTAGCTTTTACTGAGGGTAATATTTTTGTTTCCCGCTACAACAACCGCTACTGCGGACGGGCTGTCCGACTTGTTAGAGATGTACAATAAATCACAATATATTTATATCAATTTTAGTATTTACAATATTATTGAAAAAACAAAATAAAAGTTCAATTTGGAAAGTTATAGAAATTAATTATATCTTTGCAATGCAAATTCCAATATGAAAATTTGCTATAAATCAATTGAGTATTAACGAAAATATTTGAATAAGAATAGATACCATACATTTAGTTTGTACATTATAAAATAGGAAAAAGCGAAGTCGCTTAACACTGGATTTCTTGAAACTTGAACACTTTCAAATATACTTCCCAGAGTAAAGCAACGGCGCTCCCGCCAAATTGGCGTGGGCTTTACTCGTTGTAATTGGGAAGTATAAGGTAAGTTCAAGACCTCAAGAAATCTGATGAAAGCGAAAAAGTGCCACGCTTTTTTTATGTGCAAATTTTCCATCATAAATACGGCACCCAATAAATAGTTTAAAATAAAATTAAATAATCATTAAAACCGAAGTGCCGATGGGATATAATTGGCACAAAAGATAATGAACAAGAACGTTGTAATATTAATATTCTGTTTGCTGTTTTCTATCACATATTCTGATATCTTGGCTCAAAAAAAGCAAGTATATGTTACCCCAGAAACAGCGAAAATTTTTTATAATGGACATGAAGTTGCCAACGGATCTTATGAGATAAAGTTTGGCAAGAAGGAAGATTTTGTAGTTCTCAAATTTGAAAATCCTGGCTATATATCCAGAACAATCAAACTATTCAAAAATAATCCCAAAAATACTTTTTCCTACGAACTATTTGAAGACGAAGCGATGAGTGGTTCCATAGGAAAAGACGAAGGTGTAGATCTTGCAAACAAATACTTCTCTATCACTTGTAAAAAAGGAATGTCTGAAGACATTGTTTGGAAAAGATTGATGAATATTGCTGTGTCTAATTTTGAAAATGTTGAAGTAAGAGATAAGGCAGCAGGCTGGATAAAAACAGGATGGGTGAACACGCTATTCACATATCAAATAGTGAGAACCCGTATGGAAATTCAGTTGCAGTTTACAGGAGAAGATGAACTCTCTTATAGAGTAAAGATATATTCTGAAATTGCAGACAGAGATTGTGGTACATATAATCAATGTTTCACTAAATACAATAGAATACTTCGGAAATACGAACAAGTTATATCTGAGTTACAAACATCAATAGGTAGTAATTTTTAATAAAAAACAGTTATGAGAAAGATAATATGCATATTATTAGGAATAATGATATATTCAACAAGTTTTGGGCAAGAAAAACAAATTATCAGAGAAACGTTTGAATCCAACAAATTCCAATGGGATGAATTCTATGAAAAAAATCGTAGTTCGAATATTCAAGACGGAGCATTGGTTATAAAGAATGAGGATAATATAACGACAATAAGTGTAGTTGAATTTCCTCTTAATACAGAGCAAAACTTCAAGATACATTTCAAATTTATATCAAAAATCAATAGTGATAATTGGTTTGGAATCGTATACAATTATGAAGATGAAGATAATTATAGTTGCTTCCTTATGCAAGAACAAAAGTTCAAAATTATCAATAAGGTAGATGGAACACAAAGGATAAGCAGACAAGGTAGCATTATTTTATATTCAGCAAAAAAAGAAAAAGAAATCAATGCAGTCATGGAGAAGAAAGGTCAAAAACTTATTTTTTCGGTAGATAACATGGAGGTTATCACTATAACCAAACCTTTATCCTATCCCGCATTTGGCTGTTGTTTGCAAGGCGAGGCAACCCTAAAAGTTGATGAAATTATCATGGAACAACAACTTCAGGATGAATAAAAAATAGGAATTAGAAAATTTTTGAACTTGTCCTGCCAAAGCCGATATAAATATCGGCTTTGGTGTTTTTTGCTCCAATCCATACACGCCGTTTCAAAGTTTTATGCTATCTTTGCAACCAACCACGCAAAGGCTTATGATTATATAAAAAACAATATAAACACAAGACCTGCGTTTATGTATTGATAATAAACACAAGATGAACGATAGATATTATAGTCCGCAGAAATTTTCCATACTGCCTCCCGTCGTAAAAAATTTGTTGATTATAAATGGTTTGTTTTTTCTGGCAACCATAGGTTTTCAACGAACGATGAATATAGATTTATATGATATATTAGGCTTGCATTTTTATGAATCAGACAAATTTCATCCTTATCAATTCATCACGTATATGTTTATGCATGGCAATTTTGGGCACTTGTTTTTCAACATGTTTGCCCTATGGATGTTCGGTTCGGCTATAGAAAATTATTGGGGAGCCAAACGTTTTTTAATCTATTACCTCATCACCGGCTTAGGTGCAGGGCTCACCCATTATGGAATACTTTTGTGGGAATTGGCTCCCGAACTGAAATATATAGATGCCTGCATTGCAGACCCCAATGCCCACACAGTACAGAATTTGCTCAGCCATCATCGTTTTCATGCCGAAATGCTGAACGACATGGACACCTTTAAGGAAAATTTGATGAATATACAAGCGGGATACAATGTATCTGAAGCACAGACATATATCAACAACACATTGATAGACTATAGGGAAACCTTGGTGGGCGGATACAATATTGTCGGAGCCTCCGGCAGTATTTTCGGCTTGTTGTTAGCTTTTGGCATGATGTTTCCCAATTCTTTGATATTTTTATATTTTCTGTTCCCAATCAAAGCCAAGTGGTTTGTTGCGTTGTATGGAGCCTTAGAGTTGTTTTATGGCATAACAGGCACAGCAGACGGCATTGCCCAT
The DNA here is from genome assembly GCA_905233585.1 of uncultured Bacteroidales bacterium. Lineage (GTDB taxonomy): Bacteria > Bacteroidota > Bacteroidia > Bacteroidales > WCHB1-69 > UBA1205. The sequence goes on along the minus strand of CAJOFD010000002.1, from coordinate 89,164 downwards.
TTTGCCCATTTGGGAGGAATGATATTCGGCATTTTCATTATTCTATATTGGAAGAAAAAAGGGATTTTCTATAATTAAAAAAAATGAGATTTAACAACAACGCCTTATTCGATAATTTTAAATACCGTATAAAAAAATTTTTCGGTTCAAAAACACCCTTGAGCCGATTGATTTTATATAATATCATTGTCTATGTACTTGTATTGGGTTTTCGATTATTGTTCAATTTGTTCGGTTTTTTAACCAATAGCCCCATTGCAGGAACACAATTTATTATAGACCATTTTGCCATCAGTTCCAATTTCCAGACATTGTTATATCACCCCTGGTCGTGGATTACAAGTTTGTTTTTGCATTATAATTTCACACATTTGTTTTTCAATATGCTGACATTATTGTTCAGCGGTTATATTTTCTTACAATATTTCAAAAACAGGGACTTTTACCTTGTCTATTTTATAGGTGGACTTTTAGGTAATCTGTTATATGTTTTGTCATACAATTATTTTCCTATATTCCAATCTATAAAAGAGTCCTCGTTTGCAATGGGCGCTTCGGGTGCCATAATGGCAATATTGGTGGCAATTGCTTGCAAAGTGCCCAATTATGAAATTCAACTGCTTTTATTTGGCAGAATCAAACTAAAATGGTTAGCCATTATATTTGTAATCATAGATATTATCAGTATTCCATACGGCAATTCAGGAGGGCATTTTGCTCATTTGGGCGGAGCATTTTTCGGCGGTGCTTTTGTATTTGTGCCTCAAATATTTGCAAAATACCATTTTGCTTTCAACAAACCATGGAAACACAAACACAAAACCTATCATCAAAACAAGACCTATTCCCGCCCAAAAACCGATGAACAATATAATACCGAACGGGCGGAAAACAGAAAAAAGTTAGATGCAATTTTAGAAAAAATCTCCAAATCGGGATATAATAATTTGACAAAAGAAGAAAAAGCATTTTTGTTTGATACAAGTAATAACAAAAAAAATATCTAAATGGGAAAAAAGAAAGGGTTTCATATCCTGACATTTGTGCTGACTTTGCTGAATATAATAGCAGCAAGTGCTTTGTTGTTGGCATATTTGTGTACAAAACTGTCGCCTGAACAATACAAAGGTTTGGCTTTCTTTGGCTTATGCTACCCCTATGTTCTTATTACAAATATTTTGTTTGTTATTATTTGGGGAATTGCACGCAGAAAAAGATTTCTTTTTTCATTGATTATCATCATTGCAGGCTGGTCTTTTGTTAGTCGCTGGATTCAATTTGGCGGGAAATCCCGCAGTGAAAACGACACCTGCTTTAAAGTATTGAGTTACAATGTGCAAACATTTGGTCTATATACCAAAAACATAACGACCAACAAACGGGACAGTATTTTTGCCCTAATAGAGGAAGAAAACGCTGATGTTATGTGTTTTCAGGAATATTATCATGGCAATGAACAATATTTTCCCAACACCTCTCTTCTCAAACAAAAAATGGGAAAAGTTTACTCTTATATGTCTTTGGACAACCATTTGGGGGTAGTTACTTTTTCCAAATTTCCCATTATCAATAGTGGAGAAATTCCCTTTCAGGAGGAAAACAGAAGCAATCGGGCTATTTTTTGTGATATTATTGTAGGCAAAGACACGCTACGAATATATAACATTCATTTTCAATCTGTTTTTTTCAACGAAGAAGATTATGTATTTGCCAAGCAAGCAACCTCCATCAACGATTTGTCTAATGACGAATTGAAACAAGGCAGCCTGCGTTTAATGAGAAAAGTACACCGAGGAGGTGCCAAACGTGCAAAACAAGCCCGTATGTTGAATGAACATATCGCCCAATCACCCTACAAAACCATTGTTTGCGGCGATTTTAACGATGTGCCTTGTTCTTATACTTACAATCAAATTTGCAGAAAACTACACCTAAAAGATGCTTTTGTAGAAAGTGGCAAAGGCATTGGAACAACCCTGCAAATAGATGAAAAACTATCATTCAGAATAGATTATATATTTCACCATAAAGATTTGAAAAGTTATGATTTTCAAGTGATAGACTACAAAGCCTCAGACCATTATCCCATACGGGCATATATTAGTTTCAATTTAATGCAAAACAACTAAAAACAAAAAAGGCAACATTCTTTGAAATGTTGCCTTTTTGTAGCGGGATCGAGAGTTGAACTCGAGACCTCCGGGTTATGAATCCGACGCTCTAACCAACTGAGCTACCCCGCCGATTGCCGTGCAAAGGTACAACTTTTTTTTATATGGCACCCACATTTTTGTCTTTACCCGTTATTTTTTTTGAAAAATAAAATATAATTTACTGATATTCCAATATTTAAAATCAACAAAATAATAGGATTTAAATTTTTAGCACAAGTGTCTAATTTATTGTAATACATTGAGAAAAAAGTGTTATCTTTGTATTTTTGGGTAAAATTGAAAATTTATTTATGATTTTGTTGTCATATTGTAGAATAAACGATAAATGTGTGGTTAAAGACGGAAAAATCATTATTTCCGACCTTCCTATTACGCACTCATTATCTCATATTTATCGGTATTTACAATTGGATTATCCAAAATTTTTCAAAATGGACAATTTGTCCAAACTTGGTTTTTTAGGAGCAGAACTTTTATTAAATGCTCATTTCCAAGATATAGAAAATCGCCAGCAAAAGAGAAATATATCAATTGTATGTTGCAATAGGGCAGCTTCATTGGACAATGACAGACGTTATCAGGAAACGATAAAAACATCAGAATTTTTTCCAAGCCCCGCTGTTTTTGTCTATACATTACCCAATATCGTAACAGGAGAAATAGCCATTCGGCATAAAATTATGGGTGAAACATCATTTTTTGTTCTCCCCAAATTTTCAGCAGCAACTATTTGGGAATTATCCCAATCCGCTTTTGATGACTCTGAAATAGATTATGTATTATCCGGTTGGATTAATTTTGAATTTGGAAAAAGCGATTTGTTTCTAACTCTCCTGCAACGTTCACAAAACCCAAATACTAACGTTAATGAAACAATATTAGACCAATTATATACTAAATATCAATAAAATGGACGAAAATTTGATATTCAACTTAAAAAAAGAAGTTATAGAAGCCTTGAATTTAGAAGACTATAAACCTGAAGACATAGATACAGACGCAGCTTTGTTTGGAACAGGTTTAGGCTTGGATTCTATAGACGCATTGGAATTAATTGTTTTGTTGGAAAGAAATTATGGCATCAAAATAAAAACCCAAGAAGAAAGCAAGGCAATATTCCAATCCATACGAACAATGGCAGAATACATTCAACAACATAGAAGCAAATAATTTTCTATAAATGACAAATCACCGCATTGCAGTTACTGGCATTGGCATTATCAGCGCCATAGGCAAAGGCATCAACGAATGTTGGAACAGCATTTTGAACTATCGCTCTGGTATTGGAAAAATGAAATATCTGCCATCTATTCATACAAATATACCTGTAGCCGAAGTTGATTTTTCTGACCAAGATTTGAGAAATCTGCTCAACATCTGCAAATCCGAACCGATAAACAGAACAGCCTTGTTGGGTATTGTTGCAGCAAAAGAAGCCATTAATATGGCAAAACTTGACACATTGCCGCCATTAACCGCTTTTATCAATGGTACAACGGTTGGAGGCATGGAAAAAACAGAACAATTTTACCCTGATTTTAAAAACAATGAAGACTATATCGCCCTGCACGATTGTGGAGGTACAACAGATTGTATGGCAAACCGATGCGGAAATTTTGCTTTTACCTCCACCATTTCTACCGCTTGTTCTTCGGCAGCAAACGCCATTTTGTTCGGATATAATATGTTACAAACCAATAAAATAGATTGTGTTATCGTTGGAGGAAGTGAATGTTTGACAAAATTTCATTTTAACGGTTTTCATGCTCTACAAATATTATCAGATAAGCCTTGTCGCCCATTTGATGCCAATCGTTCGGGATTAACTTTAGGAGAAGGAGCGGCTTTTCTTGTTTTGGAAAGAGAATGCGATGCCAAGCAACGCAAGGCAAACATATTATGCTATTTGTCGGGTTGGGGCAATGCTTGTGATGCCTATCATTACACAACCACATCACCGCAAGGTCATGGAGCATATTTATCAATGCAATCAGCCTTACAGTCAGCAGGATTAAAATCCACAGACATTGACTATATCAATGCTCATGGAACAGGCACACTAAACAACGATGAAACAGAAGGACGAGCCATGCAAAATCTATTTGGCAATAATATACCTCCATTTTCATCAACCAAAGCCTATACTGGTCATACAACAAGTGCTTCGGGGGCTATAGAAGCCGTATTTTCCATTTTGGCTTTATGCCATAATATTATTCCTGCCAACCTCAACTTTGAAACATCAATGCCAGAGTTGAATATATGTCCCCAACAACAAAACGATAGCACAAAATCAATACAACACGTTTTATGCAATTCTTTTGGTTTTGGCGGCAACGATACCACCCTGATATTTTCCAAAATTTAAACAACATGGGTATATATATTCAATCAGCAGCACAAATTTCGGCACAAAAACCTCTTTGCTGGGACTTTTTGTCCGAACCAATAATATACCAAGAAAAATTGGTGCATAGCCTCATGCCCGACATAAAAACCTATATCCCTGCCAATGAAGCAAGACGAATGGATAAAATACTCAAACGGGCCATTGTTTCAGCAAAAGTAGCCATGGAAACTGCCAACATATCCCAATTAGATGCCATTATTGCAGGGACAGGACTTGGTTGCATGGACAACACCTTACATTTTTTGCAAGATATGACCCGATACAACGAGGAAATGTTATCACCAACATTCTTCATGAAATCAACACATAACACCATTGCGTCCCAATTGGCTTGTTTCTTGCATTGCCATGGATACAATACGACTTATTCTCATGGAGAGAACTCTTTTGAAGCCGCCCTGTTAGATACTGTAATGCAGTTTCAACTACAAAAAATTCATACTGCTTTGGTCGGTGCATACGATGAAATGCCAAATATTTATTTTGAATGGTTGGAACAATTACGACTTCATAAAAAAGAAAATAACATCGGTTTTTCAAGCGAAACATCTGTCAGTTTTATTTTGTCTGATATACAAACACAAGAATCTTGGTGCGAATTGAAAGACATAATGTTGATTCATAATCACATTTGTTCAACAAGAGATATTGAAACATTTTTAAATAAAAACAAATTATCTATAAACCAAGTAGATACATTCGTTTTGGGAATGAACAAAACAGAGCATCATTTATATAAACCTATATACCAACATCTTGAAAATCAAAACATACTAATATACAAACATTTATTCGGTCATTCCTATACATCTTCGGCATTTGGCATATTAATTGCGGCATTGTGTTTGCAAAAACAACAATTATTTGCTCCGCTCATTTATGTACAGTCGCCCACATACGGAAAAATTGAAAATATATTGGTTCTCAACCAAACAAACACAGCATATTCACTAACACTTCTTTCATTATGTTTAAATTAATATTATTGTGTCTCCTCCAATCTGTTTTGGTAGTATCTGCCCAAACGTTACTAAAAATTTCGGTTGAACTTTTTGGAACATTTTCTTTTACATGGACATATTTCAGAACCGTATTTACAACATGGCAATTTTTCCTATCAGGTATATTTGCCGTTTCAAGTGTTATTGTATGGATGTATGTACTTAAAAGATATGAATTTAGTTTAGCCTATCCAATGCTATCCATAAGTTATATCATCAGTTTATTGTCAGGCTATTTTATTTTTCAAGAAACCATTACACCAACAAGATTGATTGGTGTATTAATAATTATGGCAGGAGTAATACTTATCGCAATGGACACAACAAAATGAGAAAAATTTTATTCATATTATTTTTCTGTCTTGCTTTCGTGTTGCCCGACTATGGTCAAACTAAAGAGCAAAAACCATTGTCTAACAATGAGATTGTTGCACTACAAACAAGTATGCAACAAACAACATCAAAGCTAAAAAGTTTGCAAGCCGATTTTGTACAAACCAAAACCTCCACTCTATTTGCAGAACCGACCAAACAAAATGGCAAACTATATTTTCGCCAACCTTCCGATTTGTGCTGGCAATATACAACACCTAACAAATTATCTATTGTTATGCACAATGAAGAAATAATGGTCAAGACGGCTAAAGGCGGGAAAATAATTCCCCCCAAAGGCATGCATGAATTACTCGCCTTAATTTGCAATGCCATTAATGGAAATTTCCTTGAAAAGAAATATTTATTTGACATTCAATATTATAAAGAAAAAAATTACATTTTATATTTAAGACCTAAACAAAAAAGGCTCAAAAATATGTATCAAAACATTGTCATTTATTTGGAATCTCAAAATTTGACAGCAGAAAAAGTTATCTTAAAAGAACTAAACGGAGACGAAACAACAATCGTTTTCAACAATAAAAAATTAAATGAACCCCTATCAGATACTTACTTTTCAACCAAATAAAAGATGAACGGAACCTTTGAAAACAACACTTTTTCTTTAAACAACAGCATATGTGTGTTGATATCCGTTTACAACAGCGGAGCATTGATACACAATGTAATAGCATCTTTATTGGCAAAAAAAGCAAACGTTTTGGTGGTTAATGACGGTTCAACAGACAATACAGATTATTTTATTAAAGAATTTCTTTCCGAAATTCATTACATCAGTTATCCCAAAAACAAAGGAAAAGGCTATGCCTTGCAACAAGGATTTGTCGAAGCCATACGATTAGGTTACCGCTTTGTCATTACCATGGACGCTGACGGACAACACAAGGCAGAAGATTTGATTTACTTCGCAAAACAATTTTCATCAACTCCCAATGCCATACTATTAGGTGTAAGAAACTTTAATCAAAAAAACATGTCATCTTCAAGTCGCTTTGCCAACAAATTCTCCAATTTTTGGTTTATGCTACAAACTGCATTGAAAATATCCGATACCCAAACAGGTTATAGAATGTATCCTTTGCAACAGATAAAAAACATTCATTTGCTAACACAAGGTTATGCCACCGAATTGGAATTGTTGGTAAAGGCTCGCTGGAGAAACATTTCCATAGCAGAAGTTCCTATTAATGTTTATTATCCTCCACGCAATGAAAGGGTTTCACATTTTAGACCTGGAAAAGATTTTCTAAAAATCAGTTTGTTAAACACCTATTTGTGTGTCTTGGCTATCATCTATGGTTACCCATCTCTTTTGTTAAGAAAAATCAAAAAAACAATACAGAAAGCATAATGTTGGAAAAATTATTTGTTACGATATATCAATTCTTTGAGACAAAAAGAAAATTACTTTTCAGCATACTTGCCATTATTGTAATCATTTGCTTTGCTTTACTTACCCGATTGTCTTTTGAAGAAGACATCAGTAGTTTTTTGCCACAAGACATAGAAAATCAGCAAATTAACTACGCTTATCAACATATACCCAATGCCAACACCATCATTATTAGTGTAAAAGACTGCCAACAAACAGAAAACACACAAATTAAAGAAGAAGTTGTTGCAGCATTAGGTTCATTATTAGAACAAAATGATACTTGCAAGCGACTTGAAAAAATTGTAGGTGAAGTCAATACAGAATATATGCTTCAGATTGTAGATTTTATTACGGAAAATATGCCCTATTATCTTTCTGAAGCCGATTACCAAAGAATAGATTCTTTGCTGACCTTTGAACACATCAATCAGCAAATGGCTGAAAATAAATGGTTATTGTCTGCTCCCACCCCGATTTTCAGAGAAATATTAATGCAAGACCCTTTACATTTCTGTACTCCTATTTTGGAAGGCTTGTCAAGTTTTAAGGTAGGCGATGAATACGAATTGAGGGATAATTTTATATTTCGCAATAGCGACAGTGCCGCCATTATGCTTTTATATCCGGCATTTTCAACGACAGAAACATCAAACAACAAATTGTTAGCCAATGATATAGAAAATGCAATAAAACATATTGCCGAACAATATCCCCATGTTAAAATCACTGTCTTTGGCGCTCCTTTGATTTCGGTAGCAAATGCCCAACAAATAAAAAAAGATAGTCTTATTGCGGTAACCATTGCCTTAATTCTGATTTTAATTTTGTTGTGTTATTATTTTAGAAATATCCGCTCATTGCTATTGATTCTAATATCAATAGGTTTTGGCTGTTTGTTTTCGATTGGAATCATTGCGTTGATAAACAACGAAATATCTTTAATTGCAGTAGGCATTTCTTCCATCATCATTGGCATTGCCATCAATTACCCCTTACATTTTCTTTCACATACCCAACATGTTTCTAATCCATACAAACTAATTACCGACATTGTTACTCCACTTTTAATTGGCAATATGACAACCATAGGAGCATTTCTTAGCTTGTTGTTTATCAGTTCTCCTGCAATGAAAGATATGGGACTTTTGGCTGCGTTATTGCTTTTGGGTACCATTTTGTTTGTGCTACTATTTTTACCTCATTGCATCAAAAAGAATAGTTTCATAGAAAAAACAAATAAAAATATAATTTTCAACAAATTAGCAAATGTACAGTTTGAAAATAAAAAATATGTTGTTATTGCTGTATTATTATTTACTATTGTGTTTTATTGCTTTAGTTTCCGCACTGAATTTGACGACAATATGCACAATATCAATTATATGAACAAAGAGCAAAGGGAAACATTAACCCAAATGCTTTCTATGAAAGACACTTCTATTCAAACGCTATATCTTGTCAGTCAAGGTAAAACAATAGATAATGCCTTGACCTCATACGAAGGGATTATTCCCATTATCAAAGATTTGCAAGAGCAGAACAAAATATTATCTTTTAGTGGTATCGGTAATTACATACCGTCAAAAGAACAACAAAAAATAGCTATTGAAAAATGGAATAGCTTTTGGAAAGACAAAAAAGAACAATTTGAAGAAAATTTGGACAAAGCCGCCCAATTGAATAGTTTCCAAAATACGGCATTCGACAAATTCAAGCAAATTTTAAACACTGACTATCAAATACAAGAAATAGATTATTTTACTATATTACTAAACAATTTAGCCCAAAATTATTTATCCATAGATCAAGAAAAATCATTGGTTTACTGCTTGTTAAACATTGACAAATCTTACGAAAATGAAATTTTGAAAACATTTGAAAACCGAGAAAATGTATTCATCTTTGACAACACTTCCATTTTAAACAGAATGATAAACGCTTTAAGCACCGATTTTGACAAAGTGCTCTATATTTGTGCATTTATCGTTTTTGCCTTTTTGTTATATTCATTCGGAAGCTTGGAATTGAGTTTAATGTCTTTTGTTCCGCTTTTGGTAGCATGGATATGGATACTTGGACTAATGGGCATGTTCGGATTAAAATTTAATATTGTGAACATTATTTTGGCAACATTTATATTTGGGCAAGGCGATGACTATACTATTTTTGTTACCGAAGGCTTACTGTATGAATACCGTTACGGCAAAAAAATGCTTGCCAAATTTAAAAGTGCAATCATTTTATCCGCATTGATTATGTTCATCGGTATTGGCACACTGATTTTTGCCAAACACCCTGCCATGCGTTCTTTAGCAGAAGTTACCATTGTTGGTATGTTATCAGTAGTTTTGATGGCCTATTTGTTTCCTCCACTATTATTTAAAATGCTTACACACAAGAACAAAACAAAAAGAACCTATCCGCTTACCCTTAGAGATATTTTACGTACCATGTATACCTATTGCGGTATATTTTTAGAAGTATTGGCAGTTTATTTCATTGGATTTGTATTACTAACCATCGGAGGGAAAACCCCAAAACACCAATATCAATATCAAAGAGTGCTCAGACGTGCATTCAGATTTGTCTTTCATTTAGCCCCTAATGACGGATATGTGGTTCACAATCGAGAACTATTACAAAACAAGCCTCAACTTATCATTGCCAATCATCAATCTATTGTGGATATTGCCGCCATATTGGCACTATCACCCAATTTTATTGTTTTAACCAATGATTGGGTATGGAACTCATTTTGGATGGGGAAAATAATACGTAATGCAGGTTTTATGAGAATAGACCAAGATTTATTGTCTAATACCGAACAAATAAAAGAAAAAATACAAAACGGTTATTCTATAGTTATATTTCCGGAGGCCACTCGGTCCATTAATTGTACAATAGGACCATTTCACAAAGGGGCATTTTATCTTGCCCAACAACTCCATCTGGATATTCAACCTATTGTTCTGCATGGCACAGGACATACTATTCCTAAACATAGTCTAATAATCAGACGAGGAAGGATAGATGTGAAAATATTACCTCCAATACCAACAGAGACTTCACCTTTGTTTAACCACGAAAAACTATTGCAAACAGCCAAAAACTACAAAAACTATATGGTAGAACAATATCAATTATTGTCCCAAGAAATTGAAACCGCAAGATATTGGAAACAAACACTATTACACAACTATTTATACAAAGGAAGAGAAGTTTGGCTACATGCTAAAAAGACAATGAAAAAACACAATAATTTCCAAGATATTGTGGATTTATTACCCCAACAAGGTTCTGTGTTTTTCCAAAATTGCCAACAAGGAGAAATTTCATTAATTGCGGCTCTCTGTCGCCCAAGTTTATATGTTTATGCTTTTGAAAAACAAGAAAACAATTGGCTAACTGCCCAAAATTGTGCCGGCAATCCCGACAATTTACACTATGTAGAAGATGAATCATCCATGCCACAATGTCATACAATTATTTCACTCTATCCCACTCCGGAACAAATACAAACTTTGTGTCCATATAAAACAACACACTATATTTATATCTTATCGGATTGTAAAACCAATATTGACAACACACAACCCATAATAGAAACATCTAATTATAAAATTTTACAAATAATATAAGTATGAAGAAAATAATTATATCATTATTTATTTTAGGCTATATGTTGCCAAATTTTGCCCAAACAAAAATTTATCTTTGGTACAATAAAAAAGGCAAACCTATTCATCGTTCGGCATATATAATCGCCTATCCGGCCCCCGATTCTATAAGGAAAGATGTTGGTATTATCGTATCACCGGGAGGCAGTTATGCTCATTTAATGGGAATAAAAACTGAAGGTTTTGGTGTTGCCGAATGGTTAAACACCAATGGCATATCAGCCTTTGTTTTACATTATCGTGTAGGTTGGGGACATCATCACCCACAAGAAATACAAGATTGGCAAAAAACGGTTATGTACATCAGAAATAATGCAGAAAAATATAAAATTGACAAAAACAAAATCGGAGCCATGGGCTTTTCGGCTGGAGGGCATTTGTCCTTGTTGGCGGCCATGCTCAAAGACACCTGTTTGGTAGATACAACATGCAAAGCAGCTGTCAATCCCAACTTTGTTGTTCCGGTTTATCCTGTAGTTTCCATGCAAGACAGTTTGGCACACAAACGCTCAAGACGCAATCTTTTGGGCTTGCCTTTAACGCAAGAACGTAAAAATGATTTTTCTATAGAATTGCAAGTAACAGAAGATTTCCCACCTGTTTTTTTGGTAGCCAACAAAGATGACCACAAGGTGAAATATCAAAATAGTGAGAACTTGTCTCGTGCACTTGCCTACAAAACAAAAAATCACCGGTTTTTGCTCTATAACGAAGGCGGACACGGCTACGGCGGCAAAGACAGACCTCAGTACGAATGCACTCAATGGAAAAATCAATTTATATTGTGGTTAAAAGAATTAAATTTAATTGATTAACATATTTTTATGAGAAACTCTGTAGATTTTAAACCGAATATAGAATATCAATCGCCTGAAGTTATAAAAGCATTTCAGGAGCAAGAAATGAGAAAAATGTTAAAATATTTGCAACAAAATTCCCGTTTCTATCAACGAATGTTTGCAGAAAATCACATTGATATCAATACAATACAAACTTTGGAAGATTTGCAAACCATACCCATTACAACCAAAGAAGACCTACAAAAATACAATGATGATTTTATTTGTGTTTCCAAAGACAAAATTGTGGATTATGTTACCACTTCTGGTACCTTATCAGACCCGACAACATTTACTTGCACCGCCAAAGACTTGGACAGATTGGCATACAATGAAGCCATCTCTTTTACTTGTGCAGGTGGACATGCAGGAGAAATTTACCAATTGATGACCACCATCGACAAACGATTTATGGCGGGTTTAGCCTATTTCCTTGGCATTCAAAAAATGGGAGCCGGTATTATTCGTGTTGGCAACGGAATACCTGAACTGCAATGGGATACCATTCAACGCATTAAACCCAATGCGATTATTTGCGTACCTTCTTTTATTTTGAAAATTATCAATTACGCAAAAGAACATCATATTGATTATCAAAATTCTAGTGTCAAAAAAGCGATTTGCATCGGAGAAAATTTAAGAGATGAAAACTTTGAACTTAATCTTTTAGGGAAAAAAATAAAAGAGAATTGGGATATTGACCTTTATTCCACCTACGCTTCAACCGAAATGGGGGCTTCGTTTTGTGAATGTCAGGCAGGCAAAGGCGGACATCATCACCCTGAATTGTTGATTTGTGAACTTTTAGATGAATTTAACAAACCCGTTCCCCAAGGCGGTATAGGCGAATTGGTCATCACCTCTTTAGGCGTGGAAGGAATGCCTTTGTTGAGATTCAAAACAGGCGATATTGTACAATTTCACGAAGAACCTTGTTCTTGTGGGCGTACCACAATGAGAGTAAGTCCTGTAATCGGCCGAAAAAAACAAATGATAAAATTCAAAGGAACAACCTTGTATCCTGCCGCATTTTTTGATGTGTTGGACAATGTTGATTTTATCGAAAACTATTATGTAGAAGTCTTCATCAACGAAATTGGAACCGACCAAATAAAGGTTGTTGTAGGCAACAAAGATGTAAATAGAAAAGCGGAAGATATTATCAAAGACCTAAAAGACCGATTCAGAGCCAAACTCCGTGTCGCTCCCGATATTTGTTTTGATGAAATCAATCGCATCCGAGAAAAAATACAACCCGAAATCAAACGGAAACCGACCAAATTTTTCGATTTTCGGAACAATCAATAAAAAAATAAAAACAGCGGACAATGTCCGCTGTTTTTTTATATGGGGATATATAAAAAGTCGATTGTTTATTTATACTCAATCTTATATGTATGTCTATAAGTCAAAGAATACCCATCACTCACATAGGTGTATGTTTCAGGATACTGACCTGTGTATGTATATGTGTACTCCCGTTTCCATGTACTACCAACTTCGGAAATAGCAATGTTATTATTTTTATTTTTGTAAAAATAATCATCATCATATGCTTCTGTAAAAAATAGACCGAAAAATCCGGCAAAGGGATTTACTTTGTTATCATAAGTTAAAAGATATTCATATCTTTCATTATATAACGGATAAGTATATATCATTCTTGAAACATTATCTCCGTCCCATTCCAATGATATTGTAGTAATATAAACATCCATTTTATGACGAGACTGACTTTCTGTAGCCACAGCCCTATTGTCTGCTACCATTTGAGTAAGGTTGGCAATTTCAGGCGAACATACAAATGCCAGCGGATTTGAGCGGTTTTCTTTCTTTATTGAATAATCGGCATCAAACTCCCAACATTCAATTTCAGACAATCTGCCACCTTCATATTTAAAATGATATTCTGATTCTCTGAAATTGTCATAATATTCAACAACTTTATCCAATCTGTCGCCGTCATATTCGTATGTGGTGTACATAGCGCCTTCCTTATCTTCCACACGAATAAGCCTACCATCGCTGGCATAGGTGAAATCTTCAGTCCATGTGAAAGGATTATCAACATCCAAAGATTTGTGGACAATCTGTTTCAATTGGTTCTTGTCCCATATCCACTCCTGTGTATTTATATAAGTAGTGGATGTTCCGTTATCTTTATTTGTACTAACGCTGGTATAAGTTATTTTACTGATTTTTTTTGCGGGGTTATAAACTCCATCCTTATCGCAACTTACAAAAAACACCATTGCGACCATCATTGAAAAGAAAACTAATTTTTTCATACTAATAAAAATTTAGGTTATTAATAATTTTATTTATTGTAAAAATACAATATTTTTTCGACAAAGGTAAACATTAAAATTACATATATATCATCAAGTTATGAATGTCTTTTCAAAAATCAAAAAAATATTCAAATGTTTGTTTGGAATAAATATTGTCGTCAGATTAAAATATTAACCGACAAAATATCTTATCAGAAAACAATCCAATAATAATTTTTTAGAATTATTTTAAAAAAAATTTGGATTCATTTTAAATTTTTTATTACCTTTGCAACGATTTTTAATAACCTTAATTGATACGTTCAAAAAAGATATGCAAACTGTTGTTTTGATATTAATGTTTTTAGTCATATTCATTTTTATGCTAAAACTTTCATTTCATAAATTTTCTATAATTATATTAATGGCTGGCATATCGGCATTATTTATCGGTTTGATGGAACCCATTGCCATAGAACAATCCAAATCTCAAATTGCAATGTGGTTGAATAATCCGTCGCTGATGTTAGATACCTCGGTTATTTTAACCATAGAAGTTGCCATACAGATAAGTTTCTGTATGTTGACAACAGAAAACATGATGGGAGAAATACACAAAAAAACAACACGGTATCTGTATTATATATTATGGTATTTCCCAAGTGTATTGTTTTTTGCTGTACTTTTCAGTCTATTGGTAGCAGTTATTTTTCAATTTCCGGGAGTAGAATTTTCCGTTTTGGCTTGGACTTTGGCTGGAGGTGTTTTTATACTTTTACCATTAGGAGTTTGGGGCGTAAAAAAAGTATTGCCGGAGGATTCCATTCGATTAGAAATGCTTTTTCTCACCAATGCACTATTAGCCATTTTGGGTATTGTTGCAACAGTCAATGGAAGAACTGCTGTCGAAGGTTTTAGCGAAGTGAACTATCCTGCTTTAATTGGAATAATAGGCTTGGTTGTTATTGGATTGGTATTAGGTATTTGGTTCAGAAAAATTTATTATAAAAAATATATAAATCATCATTTCTAAAACTTATTTATTATGCACTATATTTCAGATGTATTGTATTGGATTTCAACAGGTCTGCTTGTTCCTGTAATTATCTTGCTGATTTATTTTTTCTTGCGGTCATTAATTCTCATCGGCAGTTTTTTCGGACAATATTTAGATACTCGTAAAACAGGAGCTTCTCTGAAAAAAGAATTATCTACCCTCAAGAAAGAAGAAGTAGAAACATTTATTAGCAAGTTACCTCAAAATCACCGCTTATTATCGGTGTATTATCTACATCAAATGTGGAACAATAAAGACCATTCTGCAAAAATAAACAAATTGCTAACTGATTTTGAATTAGATGCCGACAAAGATTTGGCAATATCAAAAACCTTGACAAAAATGGGACCTATGTTAGGATTAATGGGAACTCTTATTCCTATGGGACCTGCATTGGTAGGTTTATCCACAGGCGATATTGCTTCTATGGCTTACAATATGCAAGTGGCATTTGCCACTACAGTAGTGGGTTTGTTTAGCAGTGCCATCGGTTTTATTACCCAACAAGTAAAACAACGTTGGTATTTGCAAGATATGAACAATCTTGAATTTTTTGCCGAATTGTTAAAAGAAAACCAAACAAAATGAAACACCATCTACTAAAAAACAATGAGGATAATGACCCCATGAGCGTTGTCAGCAATTTGTTTGACGTAGCGATGGTATTTGCCGTTGCTCTTATGGTCGCATTGGTAACACGTTTCAATATGACAGAAATGTTTAGCAAAGAAGATTTTACCATTGTCAAAAATCCGGGCAAAGAAAACATGGAAATCATCACCAAAGAAGGAGAGAAAATCAATCGATACACACCTTCGGAAGACCAAGAAAACAAAAGCGGAGCAAAAGGGAAACGTGTCGGTGTGGCCTATGAACTTGAAAATGGGGAAATTATATACGTACCCGAATAATAGAATCGGTATATTGCACGAGGCAAGAACTAAACAAATAAATGTTTAGGCAAATCCAACAATTTTGGAATATTAACCACCTCTATCCCTTTTATTGTTTTTGCATTGGTATTGTTACCCGCAACAAAAATACGTTTGTATCCCAATTTTTTGGCTTCGCCAATACGCTGTTCTATCCTGCTGACTGGACGAATTTCTCCAGACAAACTAATTTCACCGGCAAAACAATCTTTGGAATCAATTGCAATATCTAATTTTGAAGACAATAAAGCAGCAACAATAGCCAAATCTACGGCAGTATCCTCTGTTTTAATACCTCCGGCCAAATTGATAAAAACATCGTTGGTGGAAAATTTTTGTCCGCATTTTTTTTCCAGCACCGCCAAAAGCATATTCAAACGACGATTGTCAAAACCATTGGTAGAACGTTGGGGATTGCCATAAATGGCAGGAGAAACCAAGGTCTGTATTTCAATCAAAAGAGGTCTAATCCCCTCTATAGTTGCGGCAATGGCAACGCCGGAAACATCTTCGTCACGATGGGACACCAAAATTTCAGAAGGATTGTCCACTTCTCGCAAACCCGATTGTAACATCTCAAAAATACCGATTTCAGAAATAGAGCCGAACCTGTTTTTTGTTGCCCTTACCAAACGATAGAGATAATTGCTGTCACCTTCAAATTGAAGTACAACATCAACAATGTGTTCCAACACTTTGGGACCTGCCAATGTACCATCTTTGGTAATGTGTCCTATCAAAAAAACAGGGGTGCCCGTTTGTTTGGCAAATTGTTGCAAAACAGAAGCCGTTTCTCTTATTTGAGATATAGTGCCTGCCGAAGATTCCAAAACTGAAGATTGTAGCGTTTGAATGGAATCAACCACCACCATTTGCGGTTTTAATTGTTCGATATGAACAATTATATTCTGCAGATTGGTTTCATTTAAGATATAACAATTGTCATTGTTTTGATTTAATCGGGTTGCACGCATTTTTATTTGGGTACAACTTTCCTCTCCGGACACATAAAGCACTCTGGTATTTTTCATTCCCAATGCCAATTGCAACATTAAAGTAGATTTGCCTATACCGGGTTCTCCACCCAACAAGATAATAGACCCCTGAACAATACCACCTCCAAGCACTCTGTTCAGTTCACCCAATCCACTGTCCATACGATTTAAGGATTGTTCCGAAATTTCGGATAACAATTGGGGTTGTCCCGACAAAACAACAGCACTCTCTTTAATTGGAGAGTGCTGCATTATTTCTTCCACAAAAGTATTCCATTGTCCGCAGTTGTTGCATTTTCCCAACCACGTAGCGGATTGTGCTCCACAATTTTGACAATAGAAAATGCTTTTTGTTTTGGCCATTCGGCAAAATATTACTTATAAAATTCGTAATATATCAAAGTGCCTAAGCCCTTAAATGCCATAACATCATCTGTAAGTTTATAAATAATGTTCGTTCCACTATTGGTATCATAGCCGACATAGGCGGCTCTTACAATGTTATCAATTGGATGTTCAGAATCTTCTTGAATGAAAATAGCAGATCTTAGTTTGCTTGTACCAACTTTATATTTCAAAATAGCTCTTTCCTTCAAAACATAGGAACTGCTGTCATCTGACAGAACCCTTTGGGAAATAGTTAATTTGCCATTATCAAAATTCCATACCTCTTGCAATAGTGTATCCACCTTAAAATCAACTTGGTCGGTAGCATATCTTTCCCAACGCCCTTCTATTTTCTTTGCTTTTGAACTTGTACAACTTACACTAATCATAAGGAGTAAACCTATTACAAATACACCTTTTGTAAAATTAAAACAATTCATCTTCATTAAAAATTTTATTGAATAATAATCTTTTGCAAAGATAACATTTTTTCTTTTACAATTTTTAATCTTAATAAAAATATTTTTGTAGCATAAAATTCTATCAAACAACAAACTAAATATTTGATATTTCTACTCTATTGGAACTTATTTTTATCCCCATATTTTTTCATCTCAATCTCCTTTCGTATTTCAATAATAAATCAAAAATTGGTTTTTGTGAGTTCTGCGAACACCTCCATCAAAATCTTTTTCAACGCCCAACAAACTCGTATTACTGGTTAGTTCTACAACAATAAGATCATTTTCTGTAATAATAAATTTATATCCAATTCCACAAACAATACCAAAATCTATTTTCCGATTAAATCTGTTTTTTGACAAATCCTCTTTATAACGATATTCTTGTCCATTCAAATCAAATGCAGAATAGGTGAAACTATTTAAAGGAACAGCCAAAAACATTCCGGCATTGATAAAAAAGCCTTTAAACTGCCATTGACACTGCAAAGGAACCGTTAAATACTGATAAGTAAAATAGATATCGGCATCAATATCGTAAACCGCAATAGGAGGGTCAATATATCCGTTCGATAATCCCACATCATATCCGCCGTTGTTATATAATTCATATTTGTCAATATGTCCACGACCTCCTTTTTGTGAAAAATTCACACTCATTTTCAATGCCCAATTTTCGTGCATTTCATATTTGACACCAATCCCAAAGGTGCCGCTAAATTTCAATCTGTTGCAAGGATATTTGGGAATAGAATACCAAGAACCTCTTCCCCAAATAACAGGATTGTCCATTTTTGAGTTATATATATAAGAAAGGTTGGGGCCTCCTTGCAAATAAATAAAACACTTGTTTTGGGCATTACAAAAAAGGGCATTATTCCTAACAACAATATTATTATCTGTTTCATGACTTATTTGTATTTCCTAATGAATTGTAAAGTTCTATCCTGCAATTATTAATTGCCGATGTTATAATCGGCAAGAAAATTTTTTCATACTCTCACTTTTTATTCAAAATACATATCCCAAGCGTTCACTATGGGTACAATGATATAATCTCCCCCATTTATATACAATTCATTAAAACTTACTCGTCCTATTACATAACATTTTTTTGTTTTGTTCTCAACGACTAATTCATAAGATGGCAAAGTGATACAAAGACCGAAATTGTGTTCTTTATAATTATCTGCATTGTCAAATAATATAAGACTTTGACCTATATCCCACATTTCATACACATAACCACAAACCTTTATGGTATCATCTGTAAATGGAAAATTAGGATAATTTCTACTTTCACAACTTCGATATGTATAGTTTTTTAAAACCGCTTCACAAGTATTATAGCCATTTCTTATCAAAGACGGGATTTCTTGTTGTTTATATATTGAATCACACCTATTTTCTTTTTTACAACCTATCAAAGACAAAAGTGTTATTAATATAATAAAAACTAATACTTTTTTCATATCTCATCTTTTTAAAATTTTATTCCTGCACCAATATGCCAACAATGATGTCCCAAGCCTTCTGGAAAATACCATATCCCTACTCTATGAAAAGGGAAAGGCGGTTCTTTAACCTTACAACGATAATAATCATAATTGTACGATATAAAGATTGTCCACCGATTAATATCATACCCCAAACGGATGCACGGACTTATCATAAAACATGTATATGTCTTTGTTTTGTAATAATAATATAGTCGAGTATCTACATTATAGGCTTGCTTAAGAAAAGTATAATTGGCAAAACAAACACCCATAGCAAAATACGGAGTAATATTAAAGTTTTTTATCTCAAACCGATAATTAGGGGCAACTATTATAGCATGTGTTTCTTCAACTGTCGCTGTTTTTGTATCTTTATACTCTTTTTCATTTGGATTTGCTCTTTTAAAAGCATAACCTGCACTTATCCCCAAACCTTTCCATAAAATCCTATTGTATTGAATCTGTATTGAGGGACGAAATTCAGCAATAGGTTTAAAATGGTTCTTTTGCGAAACCATAAATGCCCCACCACTTACATACACTGCATTTTTATATTCACCTTGTTGTGTCTGAGCCCAAACACACACACTTACAAATATAAGCAGCCCCAAAATCAGCATAGTTTTTTTCATAATCCTACTCTTTTCCTTGTTTATTCTTTCACTAACTTTCCGTAATATCGCAGAACTATACATATCAACTATTGTTTTTTCAATTTTATTTCACATTTATTACCTTGTAAAATAAGATTATCACCTAAAATTTTGTAAGAACAAATCGTTGGAATATATTGCAATAATTTTTTATCAATGATACTTTGACCTCCTATTTCTGTAATTTCTTGATACTCAAAAATGTTAATACAATTTTCAGAAGGCATCTTAAATTTTCCTACAGCCAAGTTTACACTTGTATTTAATTGAAAAACAGAATCATTCTTAAAAATGAGCATATAGGCTTCTTTATTAACATAATCTTTATTTTTAACTTTAGAATTTTGATTTTCAACACAAATATATTTCACCTGCCATGAAAATTGTACAATATCTGTACTCTCCTCTTTATGACAAGCAATAAAAGTCAGAATCAATAGCGAAACAATTATTATGATAAATTTCGTTTTTTTTAACATTTTATTTTTATAATTATAGAATGATTAATTTTTTAGTACGTATATTTTCTCCATTATTTAATCTAATAAAATAAATTCCTGCAGGAAATCTAATGTTATTGATTTTTATGGTTTTTTCATTAAAATTCTCAATTTTATATATTAATTTTCCTGTCGCATTAATAACTTCAACTGAATATGCATGTAAGAATCCAGATACAATATTTATTGATACATTACCATCTGAAGGATTAGGAAAAATTTCAAAATCAAAACCCTCAAATTCATTATCCTCTATCTCTGTCTTCTTTTCATCAAAATTAGACACAAAAACATCGGTGTTCTTATCTAAAGTTGTCAACCGTTTACTTAAGTTTATTGCAGTGTATGTTTCGGACAACTCTTCACAATCACTATACAGAGTTAATGTTACAATGTATGCTCCTATTCCCAAATTAACAGGGATAGGCACACATACTTGAAACGTATTCGTACTTCCTGTTTGTTGAAATGCTAATTGCCCAGATAAGGTCATCATTTTTAAGCTATAGGAATTTGCATTGGTTTGAGTAAAGCATAAATTACCTCCACTTGAAAAATAAGTATTTATAATTTGTAATGACATAGGATGACATCCTTGAACACAATTAAAAGGCTGTACAGATGCAATAAAATCACTTCCATACTCTGCAATAAACCCAGAAATTAAGACAATATCTTTACCTGCTTCATATGATACTTTCGCTCCTGTTTTTAGTGTATCCATAGAATGGATATTCTTATTTACTTGATATATCTCGACAACTCCTGAATCTATCGTATGTGATAAATTTAGAGACTCCGTCATGCCTTGAGAACAAACATTGGCTCCATCTAAAAAAGTTTCATTTGAACTTATCGGATCTAACCAATTTTTTAATTGATTATTTGAGTTTCCACCCAAATCCCATGATATACATAATTTTCCATAATTAGAATAATCATTTAAAGGATTATTACAATTATCATTATGATTTGAACAACCTCCATAAAGTTGTCCAATTACACGATGAGCATTATTAAATAACGGAGAACCCGAACCACCTCCTTCTGTAACCCCATGTCCATTAGGTGTTGCTATCCATTTATCAATTAAGTAAAAATTATTTTGCGAATATCCAGATATACAATAAGAAGTAATTGGTATCATACTATATGTAGATATTTTTTTTACATCTCCTTTAGGGTGATGAATACAAACTCCTCCTGCTTCTTGTAAGTTATTTCTATCCCATCCTGCATAATAAGGATTCCAAGAAGATAATGGTTTATGTGAAAATTCTAACAAAGTAAAATCTGATTGATAATTAGTTGCTCTTAATGTACTTGCTGATATTGAATGTACAGCACTACCATTATTTCCATTACAAGCAGAAGATTCATAATTAAATATAAAAAGACATTCTTCTGCCACACTTTGAGAATTAACACAATGATTAGCAGTTAAAAAATATGGAACTCCATCTTGATTCGTATTATTTAATAAAGTACCCGAACATAATCCCGTACCACTGATTATAATTTTACAAACAGCTCTTTTCTCTGTTTGCCAATTATCTCCTTCTGGACTACAATTAATATTTACATGACAACTTCCAGCATCTCTTATTGTATCATTTATTATTAAATTTAACCCCATAAAATCATGATTCACTTTACCAATAACTAATTGACCACTAAAGTCTGGGAAATAGGGCTCAAAATATTCAATTATTATTTCTTCACCTAGCACTGGTAACGTTGGTAATTTTTCACTTTGCTTATTATTATTACTTGTAAATGCTCCTATAATATATTGTTTATTCTTATTATATATAAAAAGTCTTGCTCCTCTTGGTAAAATATATTTTTTAAATATTAAATTAATTGATTTTGCTCCATTCGATTTGATTGACAACCTGTATAATAACCCTATATCAAGAGAATCTACTACGGCCGATTTTTTTACATCAATACTTACATTAAACCCATAAGCAAATTGATAGTTTTCATATAACAAATTATTTTGTTTTATAGAATCAAATACGATTTCTTCTATTGGCAACATTGTTATAATAGGAATATTTTTTTTTATTTCTACAATATCTTTTCCATCAAATCCTTTTAGATTTGTTTTAAAACTATATGGTTGTCCTCCTTGACTGATTTGTCCCCAAATAACATCAATCCAACAAAAACACAATAACAATATTGTTAATATTTTTAGAAAAGTATCTCTTTTCATTTCCCTACTCTTTTCCTTGTTTTAATTCGTCAATTATTCTTTCACCAACTTTCCGTAATACTGCAGAAAATCCCATATCAACTATTGTTTTTTCAATTTTATATAGGCAACCTCCAATTTTTACTCATTTTTCTTTTCATCACAGTTTTGGACAACCGAGGTTGCATTAGAGCTATCCTATAGTTATTTTATTGTGTTATGCCATTTACTTGTATAATAATTGCCTTTTGTATCCAGCACATCCGTATATTCACCCTCATCGGCAAAACTGATACCATAAAAAACTCTGTTATCACAATCAAAATTTACTTCTACAGGAACTTTTAAATACATTATTCCTGAAGGACAATTCAAATAACGGAACAATGAATCCAATGCTGTATCATAATTCTTACCTATACGGCCCATATATGTCAACGTTTCTCCGGGAGAATCTTTCAGAGATATGCCTATTACATCACAACGAACGTTCCGTTGACAACCAAAAATAACTATTACAAGCGACACAATTAATAATATCTTTTTTGCTGTTTTCATATTATATAATTTAAGTTTATTTAATTATTATTTTTTCAATCTTAGTTTGCTTATTTGATGAAAGAACAAGAAAATAAATTCCTGCGGGAAGATTTGAAACAGAAATTTGACTACTATAAACACCTGCTTGTCTTTCTTGTTTTTGCAATATTGTTCTTATTTTTTGACCATAAAGATTAACAAGTTCTATGGACAAAACCATATTTGTATCTAAAACACATTCAATATTAATATTTTCGCTTGATGGATTGGGAAAAACTTTATATATAAAATCTGTTACCATCATCTCTTCAATCTTATCAGCAAATAATTCCGGAACATTTTGAATAGTAACCTTTTGGTCATCAATAGCACTAATGCCACAATCAAAGATGTTTTCAATAAATGCTGTAAAATCAGATCCTTCACTTGCATAAAAACCATCATTTAGTAACACATCCTCTCCTGCTCTCATACAAAGTGATTTACCAATTCCAATATTAATTGTTCCACTTGTTGTGATGGTTTGCTTGGAAATCACATCACCCATTTGAAAGTTTGAAATATCATTACCCGTAAAAATGACATTATTATAAGGCTGTCTAAAAGTCATAATTGTATTGGTATTATCATTCCATACTTTTGTATTGTTATGTGTAGAAATTGTTCCCATGGGTATTCCATTAAATAAAACGTTAGGATTTGACCAATACTGTAATCTGGGACAAAAATTGCACCCGTTTCCATATGCCATAATCGTTCTCCAATTTTTTGAAGGCTCTATATACCCGTGCCCATATGCGAATGGGGTAGTGTTTCCATCCATGTAAGGGTCATGCCTACATCCAAGTAAATGCCCAATTTCATGTCCAAACGAATAATTAGTTGTTACACAAGTGCTATTGGTGCTAACCAAGCAGAATGCATCACTTTGACCACCTCCAATATTAGCTGCTATTCCACAAATAGATGGATCATATGCCAATAACACACAAATATCAGCACAATAATTGTTTCTTAATGCATGCACCTCATCCATAAATCCATCCTCATTGCCTTGAAATCTATTCAAATCTGAAGAATAACTATTCTCTGAATAAACTGTTTTAGCTGCATATACAAGTTCTAACTGGTAATTAATCTGACTATTGGAAAATGATTGATTTGTTAAAGCTACAGCTGTAAGTATTGTATTCTTAATATTACTTACCGAGGCTTCTGCAGCTGGAGTATATAACACCAATACTCTTATGTTACAAGTATATGACCTTGACAATACCATTGTTGATAGATTTTCTGTATCTATTTTATCATTTATTACTTGCATGTTATTATTGTACAAACTGTTTCGATTAACGGAATCTATTTTTTCTATAAATATATCCCCACATGCTTCTTGAAGTTTAGAATAATCCACTTGTACGATAGCATACTCTTTTTTTTCAATGGTAACGACTGTATAAACATTATCATACATTTCAATTACACCTTGAATATCATCTTCTATAATAGAAAGTAATATTTTACAACCTTTATTATTTCCTCCAACAAACACAAAACTATTGATTCCCCTAACATCAATTTTTTCTTTATAAATTATTATGTTATTCTTATCAAATTGTAGTAAAAAAGAATCAGAGTCAAATAAATGATTTACATCTATTTCAATAAATTCAACAGTTGTATATGTATCGCATTTTTGGAGAATATTCTGAACTTTATCTACTTCGTTGGGAAAATGTTTTGTGCTGACAAGATTGTAAACTTGTCCATAACAAATGCAGATAGTTATAAAATGAAATAAAAAAAGTGCTGACAATTTTTTTATAAAAATCCAATTACGCATTCTGAAAAGCATACTCTACTCCTTCCCGTTTTTCAGTTCATCAATTTGCTTTTGCAAGTCAATCACATATCGGGTTAGTTCCTCCACTTTTTGCAACAAAAGGGCATTCATCTCGCCCAAGTCCACGTTGCCTTGTTTTTCCACTTCCTTTGCAGAGGGAACATTGGGTAAATGTTTATTGGTATTTACAAAATTTTCCAACTCATAGAGATTCATCAGTTTATATTCTGGGGCAAAAACAAAGTCCGGCCAGTAGGAGGCACTGGTATTCACTTTTACGCTTTTTGCCAAAATACCGCCGTTTACGGCTAATTTTGCTTGCGGATAACAAGTCCCTATACCCACATTGCCGTTGTCATGCAAAAAAAGGAGAAAATTGACACCATTGTTGCCCATATTATTCCATGGTTGCCAAAAATTCAAACCGAACAGACTGTCTTCCGTAATATTTAAATATTCTATACCCAATTGCCATACGGAATATTGCCATCAATATCCGCACCGAACAACAAACTTCCATTTTGCGACCCAGGAGCCTTTGAGCCATTGGTGAGATAACTTGATGTGTGACTCAATAGAATATTTCCATCCACCACATGAAGCATTTGAAAGGGTTCTGAAGTATTCAAGCCTATATTGCCGTCTGCTCCGACATACATACGCAAAGAATCATTGGTTTTTACCCGAAAGGGAGAGAAATTTGATGTTCCAATAGAATAATTACTAGTTCCAAATATTGGGGAAGTTTCCCAATATGTTGTCCTTGTTCCTCCACTTGTCGTATCCGTAAATTGGGCATTTGCAGCCATTGCCGCTACTGAAAAGATGATTGTCATCACCAAAAATCTAATTGTTTTCATATCTTTATAAATTTAGTTTATAATTAATAACACTTATTTTTAAAGTGCAAATATAATAAAAAAATATATTATCAAACAAAAAATCAAAAATATATACTCTTTTTTCGCTAATGCAAAACCAAAGAAAAATTTGATTATCTTTGTAAATTTGATATAAGAACAATTATTCGCTCGTTAAGATAATCTCGTTAAGATAATAATGTATAAGGTCAAATTCGTTTTTATAGGCTTATTGCTCTTTTGCAGAGTGCTTGTTTTCGCCACACATGAGCGTGCCGGAGAAATCACCTATAGGCATATTAGCGGCACCACCTACGAATTTACCCTGCTCACTTATACCTATTCTGTCAGTCTGGCCGACAGACCCGAATTGGAACTCAATTGGGGGGACGGCACTACCACGCTTGTGCCGAGAGTTTCCAAAACATATATCGGCAATGATATTAATAGGAACCTATATGTTGCACAACATACCTTTCCTGCCTCGGGCAGTTATACCGTTTCAGTGGAAGATGAAAACAGAAATCAAGGCATTGTCAATATTCCCAATTCGGTAAATATTCCTTTTTATGTTGAAACCATTATCACCATCAACAGTTTTCTCAAACCCAACAATTCGCCCGTTCTGCAAAACCCGCCTATCGATGTAGGTTGTGTGGGAGAGATTTTTTACCACAATCCCGTTGCCGTTGATCCGGACGGGGACAGTTTGTCATTTTCGTTGGTGGATTGTCGGGGATTCAATGGTACGACAATACCGGGTTATAGCCTTCCCGCTGCAGGCAACAGCATTTCCATTGACCCCCAAACAGGGGATTTTGTTTGGAATTATCCTATGATGCAAGGAGAATACAATATCGCCATTCTTATAGAAGAATATCGCAACGGCATCAAAATCAGTTCTATTATTCGGGATATGCAGATAGCCATTACCGCTTGTGATAACAAACCGCCTGAAATATACACCATAACAGATACCTGTATCGAAGCAGGCACATTGCTTTCGTTTGCGGTAACTGCCACTGACACTAACACTCAGCTTGTTACCCTGTCAGGCATGGGAGAACCTTTGTCTTTGGCAAATTCACCCGCTGTTTTTGACACCGCATACGGTTATGGAACGGCAAGCAACAATTTTGTTTGGCAAACCGATTGCGGACACATCCGGAAACAACCCTATTATGTTGTTTTTAAAGCTATGGACAACGGTTTGCCTATTCATTTGATAAAACAACAGACGGTAAGCATTTCCATTGTTTGCCCCGCTCCCGTCAATGTGCAAGCCACAGCATTTGAAAGCGCTATTGCCCTATCGTGGAATCATACGCCTTGCTATCAATATGCCCAAAAATATCTCATCTATCGCAGAAAGGGCAGGTCTGGTTTTGTTCCCGACCATTGCCAAACGGGCATACCCGATTATACGGGCTATCAGTTGATTGCCTCAGTACCCATCGGACAAACGTCTTTTATTGACGACAATAATCATACGGGATTAAGTCAGGCAACGGAATATTGCTATCTGATAACCGCACAATTGGCAGACAAAAGCGAAAGTTACGCTTCCAACGAAGCCTGTGCTATTGTTCCCCAAACCAAACCTATTTTGACAAAAATAAGCATTGTCAAAACCGATACCGACAGCGGAGAAACAGACATCGCATGGCTCAAACCAAAAGATATTGACACCTCACAATACCAAGGTCCTTATCGTTTTGAATTGTATGCCAGTCTTAACGACACCAATCATTTTGTGCTGGTGGACAGTTTCCCTGACGGCTTGTACAATTACACCCACCGGCAACAAAATACAAAAGAAAATATTTTTTATTACCGTGTAAAAATGTTTAATTATACCCATGAAAAAACATTAATGGGAGAATCGGAAATATCGTCATCTGTTTTCCTCCACTCCACGGCTTACAATACCGCTATTTTACTTGAGTGGAAAGAAAATGTTTCGTGGGACAATTATCAATACACCGTTTACAGATACAACGAACAGACTCAAAATTTTGACTCGATAGATTGTGTGTCTGAAAATTATTATATGGATTCGGGGTTGCAAAACGAGCAACAATATACCTACTTTGTACAATCGTGGGGCAACTATGCCGATACGAACATTATCAGACCTTTGCTCAACTTGTCGCAAACAATAAGTGTTACCCCATTTGACGGAGAACCGCCTTGTTGCCCTGTTTTAAGTGGCGAAACCGATTGCAAATCCATTGAACTGCATTGGTCTATAGACACCTGCCAAGCAAATGACATTGCCCAATTTTATATTCATTACAAACCGAATTATAACTCCGATTTTGAAATCTATGACAGTGTCTCCGCCGAAACAACCAAATATCAATTGGTCAATATGATTTCAGTGATCGGTTGTTGGATGGTAACCGCCATTGATACCAATGGAAATGAATGCGACAGTTGCAATATAACTTGTTTCGGCAACGATTTGTGCGACAACTATAAACTACCCAACATTTTCACCCCAAACGGAGACGGTATCAACGATGTGTTTACACCTTACGACTTTGATTTTGTTGAAAGTGCAACTATTACTATTTACAACCGTTGGGGAAATATTGTTTTTGAAACCAACGACCCCAATATCAATTGGGACGGGACAAGCAAACAAACAAAAAAACCTTGTTCTGACGGCGTTTATTACTATGTCTGTGTTGTTAATGAATACACACTCAAAGGCATCGCCTCCCGAACTATAACAGGGTCGATTACACTTGCAAGATAAAAAAATAAAAATAGATATTATGTTTACAGGAATCGTAGAAAAAACAGGAAAAGTTATTGACATTATTAAAGATAATACAAATGTACACTTTGTTGTTGAAGTGGATTTTGCAGACGAATTGGCTATAGACCAAAGCATGAGTCATGACGGATGTTGTTTAACCGTTGTAAAAGTGGATAAAGAAAAAAAACAATATGTTGTTACAGCCATGTTGGAAACCATGCTCAAAACAAATTTGTCCACATGGCAAAAAGGTTATGAAATCAATTTGGAACGCAGCATGAAAATGGACGGACGTTTCGACGGACACATTGTTCAAGGACACGTGGACCAAACCGCAACCTGCACAAAAGTGGTTGACGAAAACGGCAGCTGGCGCTATTATTTTGAATATGAACCGCAAGAAGAAAATATCACCGTTCCCAAAGGCTCCATTTCCGTCAATGGCGTGAGCCTTACCGTGGTAGATTCCGCCCCGGGCATGTTTTCGGTTGCCATAATTCCTTATACTCAAAAAGTGACCAATTTTCACAACTTCAAAGTCGGAACAAAAGTAAATATTGAATTTGATGTCTTTGGAAAATACGTTGCCCGACTGCTAAAACAATATATGGAAGCCAAATAACAAATTGCATAGGTATTGCATATCTAAAAATGTAGAAACGTTCCGTAGAACGTTTCTACAAAAATACAAAATATTTTGTACAGCTGTCATACTATGGCAGCCGTATTTGATGTAGGGACACATTGACTATGTAAGTTTATTGTCTTTGAAAATTAAGTGCTTGATTTATATCTCTTATAAATTATTTATGCACTTTTGGGGCAATTATAAATTTAATTATCATAATAACTGACAGCAAGTACCTTTTTATTTTGAATATGGAAAAGCAATGGTTCTAATTGAGGAATCCCATATTGATTCAATAGTTTAGCCTTTCCACTCAAACAATGCAAGTTGTTATTGTATTGCGATTTTATATTTTTAGATTCATTAGGATTATCCAAGAGAATGTATAAACTATCTTCTTTTTCTGATATAACATATTTTAAAATTGTATCCAAAGGAGTTTTTCTACATGTTTTACAAATATTTGCCGTACGGAATGTCAACAACCAATAGTCATCATCTTTTATCTCATTATTATGATATGTGTATAAATAATCTATCAATAATTTTTCTTCTGAATAAACCAACGATTGTTCTTGTCCTATTGGTTGTATTTCAGTATGATTACTACAAGCCAAGACTAAAATAGTCAAACCAAATAATATACATATCTTATTCATAGTCAAAGTTCAGTTTGTAGATTATTGTGTTGCCATTTTTTTGCGATGCACTATAAAGCCCTTTTGATGTTACAAAATTAGTTTGTCGGTATTCTTTAGGTTGGAAACAAACATCGCCAATGATATTAAATTTATTGTCTATCAATGTAACCCCATAGATAACATCGTCCCAAGTATTAAAAAATCCTTTTTCATTTTTTAATGGCATGTCTTTTTTGAAAAAACGATAATAAATACCCTTATAGGCATCGTACAGCAAATCTGTATAATAAAAATTTACCAAAGATTGTCGCCCAATAAAATTAGAGCGTGAAATTTGTGCCATCCCTGTTGTATCCAATTGAGGCAAAGGTTTGTAGTTTTCGTTGTTTAGGTAAAATGAATCCACTTTATTGTTTTTTGCATCATAACAAATTAATAAAGAGGAAGTTGAAAAGGCATAGACAAACATATCTTCATGGGAAGCAAGCATAACAAGACACGGGGGCAAAAAAGTATAATCTTTCAGATAAGAATCACTTATCTCAAAAGGATATTTGGGGGCGATGGGCTGCAAGCCCTTTTCAAGAGAATATTCTGCAACCATTTCAACATCACCATTATACGTTCGTTCTTTTATGTTGCCATAATTTACATAACGCAAAGGTAAGACCTGCCTATTTTTGTTCCATTGTAAACTATTCATACACAAAGCATCTAACACATAACCATCTCCTTCCAAGGGAAAAGTATGAAAAACAGTATCGTTTTTCATATCCAAGAAATTGAGAGTTTGATTACCCAATGCAATTATTGTGTCTAAATTGACCAATATCCACTGGGACACCTCATGGTTGCAATCAACAGAATCGGCAAAAACAGAGGGTATCTTTAAATAGTTATAAAAATTAAATGTTTCATTTTCACCAATCTTATACACACATAAAGAATCATATTGTATCGGCTTGCAATAGAAATAAATGCCACTATCATTTTCATAAAACCCTTTTTGTGCATAAAGTGGCACATTCACCAATGTATCTCTTGTTATGTGATAACTTATGTCATGTTTATTGTATTGACAAGCGAACAAGCAAGATAGTAGAAAGAATATGAATAGTTTTATTTTCATTAATAATACCATTTGTTATTCTTCACGGGCATTGTCATATAAATTTTGAGGAGTTGTTATCATTTCACCCTTTTCATATAAAAATTGAAATAAATTCCAATAATGTAGTACATTAGATTTTGTTAACGGAATATTTTCAAAACTTCCATAGTCTGCTAACATTTCATCAAACAAATCTTCGACCTTTTCATAGGACATTGTAGAGGGAAATAATGATTCTAATTCAGATAATGCAATACAAGGGTGAGGTAGCGAACACTGATATGTAGGTTGCCAAAGACACGCTTGGCATAAGATACCATCTTCGTCATCATCTGTTAGACAAGGTTTCATTTCATAATAAGGTTTCTGTGCTTCTTTGTGATTTTTATCGTTTTTTACAATACTTTTTTGAATAGTCTCGTTTTCTTTTTTACATGAAACAAACACGAATACACCAATAGCAATAATTACACAACCAATAAAACTTATTTTTTTCATGATATATATTTAGTTAATAAATTTTTTACAAATATATATAATTTTTTTATAGCACATTGTAAAAAAATATTTTATACAATATAATATATTGATTTTTAATATATTATATTGTATATTTACATTTATTCTAAATATTTTATTTTAATATAAATAGTAAACAAAAAATATGTAAAATTTTGTTCGCATCGATAACAAGGTGCGGAAATTGGTGATAAAATAAGCGTTTTTATACAACATACCTACATTTATATTGGCTTTGTTTTTTCATGTCTTGTGCCTACTGAAATACCCGTGTAATTTATAGGGCTGCCATATTATGGTAGCCGTATTTGACATAGGGACGCACTGCGTGCGTCCCTACAATACCATTTCCCCAACCCCTCTCCAAGCTGGAGAGGGGTTGGGGGTGAGGTCAATAAAATTGCGGGTTTAGAGTTATTTTCGTCAAAAATGTGAAACTTGGAGCGTAAAAAAACTGCATGGAAAAAATGGGCAAACAAGTTAAAAAATCCGAATTTTTGAAAAATTATATCTGCAAAACCAATGTTCTCAACCTATGAAACAAATAATAGTGTTGCAGTTTTAACGAGAAGTTTCACTTTTTTTAGAAAATGTTTCTCACCGCGAAACCCTTTCTTTGCAACACTTTCTTTGGGGTTATCAAAGAAAGTGTTATAAAAACGGACGCACGCAGTGTGTACCTACAAAATATTATTTTTTACCTCTTATTTTTTCACAAAACCAATTATTTTTATTTATAGTCTTTCCTTTCTCTACAGACATTCTCTATTTCATCATATATACGCACGGCTTTAGCAGAATCTAAGCCTACCTTTTGAGCCAATGCCAACACGTCTTGTTTGGTCGGTAAAGGATTGTCATTGACCGAAGTTGTATGATAATCACCTTTCATTCCACAAGGCAAAATATCATACGCTGGAGCAAAACGCCACCCATTATTATAAATAAAAGAAAAATTCTTGGCATGATCATCATGATTACCTATTAGTATATTAAAACACATCAGCCGATAAATTTTCCACATTTCTTCCATTGAATGAGATAGCCGTGCTGAAATATTAAATAGGTGATAATAATCTATACATGGAATAGTATAATCCGCCTGCAATAGTCCGGCAGCACTAACTGTATGTATTTTTTGTTCGTTTTCGCGATCAAAACGTTTTACCCCAAACCATTTATCGTCAAACATACGCGTTTCAGGCATTTCTATACCACATTTTTTAGCCAGAAGAGAATAATAATATTCTTCCTTGCCAATAGATTGTTTATCTACCCTTGCCCGAAATTTCACAAGCCATTCAATACCATCGCATTGCATAAAAATTTTGGGTCTTGCCCCACCGGGAGAACCACCACGTCTAACAAGTTCCTCTATAGCCTCACCTTGATAGGCATTGTCTTCCAAAACAGCATGAGCCTCTGACGCAATGCGTTCTATATCAATATATTCTTTTATATTACGAACACTTTTGTCTGGATAATATTCCAATGCACCCCGCCCATTGCTTCCCACCAAAGATAATTGCTGTAAAGGATTAAGATTACGAGCATTGATGCCATGTTGTGCCAAATAACGGTATAAAATCAATTGTCCCCAACCATCAGGCAGGCTATCTGCAAACACTCCGAAAAGTCCATTAAAAGGATGATAGGAAGCCAATTTTACGCCTCGCGACAATGGCAACTCAAATGGTGAAATGGAAAATCCATATTGTAGCCATTCTTGCGAATATTCAAAAGCACAAATTTGAGGTCTTTGTGGAGTCAATGCCAACCGTCCGACCTGCCTGCCATGCATCCATACTGCTATTTGTTGTATATCAATCATGGCGAACACGTTTTTTGGTGGGTTTTGCATCAAGCATCTCATCTATTGTTGCCCATGTGCGAGTGGCAAACAACAGTTTAAAGTCTTCCATGCAATTTAAAGCAAAAGCAATTTGCAAAAGACCATTAAATGAAATCTGCCCCCTTTGCTCAAAACGACGATAAGTAGATATAGGCAATCCTGCTCGTACAGACAAATCCGCTTGTGTTAAACCTTGTTCTATACGCCGTTGCCGAACACGCATAGCGACCTCTTGGGCTATATCAGTAGGTGTTGAAAAAGTATCTAACATTTTTATAAATTTAATGCTGCTACAAAGATACAATTTTTTCTTTATTAAATAATAATAAATATTAAAATATGGATAATTAAATAGTTTTTTTTATATAAATACTCATATATAAATATTTATTTTACTTAAAAAAAGACCTATTGGTCAAAAAGTAGGCTATTTTTGCCTTGAGGGTGTTCAAATGGTCAAAATACGAAATACGGCTACCATAATATGGCAGTCCGATATATAGTTTCACCTCATAGAAGAATATTGGAAAAATGAGAATTGAAAAATAAGAATTTTGCGAGTAGAGATGTAGCACGCTACGTCTCTACAAATATAGTTTCCCCTTGAGGTAAAAATAATTATGTATTACCCGTTGGAAAAATTTAAAGCATATAATAATAAACATAGCCAAATAAAAAATTGAATTTGACCGATGTGTAAATATTATTTTCGATAATCTTTTTTCCCTGTCAATTTACGATAGACATTGTAGATAAACTCCAATTTCTTTTCGTCGTTTGGGTAATCCCAATAATATTTTGGCGGCTCGTTCATTATGGCATTGAATTCTTCAACCGAAAGTTCTAATTTGTCACAAATTTGTTTTATTTCGTCTTGAATAGTACCGGGATTATAAGCAGGTTTGGATAACTCTATCTTCTACCATTTTAATTGTTAATGCTTTTATTTTTTATAAAAGCAATAACTAAAAGCATTAAAAATATCCCAATATATCTTTTTTTTAACTTATTTTATTATCTCATATGTCCAATTCTGATTCCCAACTTAAAATAGAAGGAATGTGTTTTATAATTATTATAAATATGATGATGTTCATAATGATCAACAAAATCAAAAGATGTCTTACTTGAAAAATCATAGCCTAAACCAAACGAAAAACGACTTGCATCTATACCAACTCCTACTTTTAATCTGAATGAAGTTGATATGGGGTTTAAAATAATAAACGAACTTGTACCAACAGAAGTTTCAAAATAAGGATAAATATTCGGTTTGACAGGAATATATACTCTCACATTTGCCATTGCTGTAATAGCGTGACTATTAATAGGCACACGTTCTCTCAGCAGCAATTCCCCTTCTTCGTTATAAATATAGCTGTAATAAGGATGTAATAAATTGGTAAAAAAATAATCGTAACCTATGCTACCTCCGACAAAAACATAATCTTTTATTCTACAACCAAAAGTAAAATTGGTAGAAGCCCCCAAAAAGAAACCTTTAGGAACAGCTTTAGGAACAATCATACCAGCATCTATATACATATTGAACATGGCTCTTTTGATAAATGGACGCTGATTATCAGATTGTTTATCAAATGAATTTGTGATTTCCCTATTATTTTTATCAACTTGTTGAGGATTGTCTCTATTGGTATTTTGTTCCTCATCAACATTGCCTTTTTCTGCACAAGTGCGATTATAAACACTGAATGCGGTACTAATATCATTTTTATACTTATAAGCCTCATAACAATGGGCTTTACAGAATTTCAAAAACTCGCCTTCCGTAAATACCATATTATCGGCAACATATCTATACCTTGGTGTTTGATAATAAGGCACCATCACTTTTTGGAAAGTAAACACAGGCAGAGATTGCCCTTTGTATTGTGACGCATAGTATATGGGAGTGGTTTCTTTTGATGTTGGAGTAATAGGTTTTGTTTCTATAGGCTGAGTTGGAGTTGTTGCGTTGGAAGCTGGTTGGGCTGATTGGACTAGTTGTTCCTTTTGCTGTTTGGTAAACAACAACTGCACCTCGCCATTGGCATATATAATAGAATTGATTTCTTCTACCCCTAAAATGAAAGTAGGTCCCTCTAAATTACTCTGTTTCTTGTACTTGATTTCGGTAGAGGAAACCTCCAATATTTTTGCCTCAATCTTTTGGGCTTCTTTGGTTACAATAATATCTTGAGCATAAGCCCCCATAAAAAGTGTAAATAAATTACATAACAAAACAATTTTTTTCATCTTCAACTTTATTAAAATATTTAACAATGATTTTACAAAAAAAAGCCCCTTCCCGTTCTTACTATATACATAGAAAAGAAATGGTAAAAACAACAAAAATAAGACATGCATACGCTTGGCAGAAAAATGGTTTTTCTGCTAGTAAAAAAAATATATAGGATTATATTAGAGAGAGAGAGAGAGAGAGAGAGAGAGAGAGAGAATCAATCAAGCACTTACGTTTTTCAAGGGCAAAAAACGGCATGTGTTTCGTAAAATTTCCAAAGCTGTTTTCTTCAAAAAAAGTCATTTTTCTCTTTCGATAAATATCTGAAAATACTATAATCAAAATACAAATGTAATACTTTTTTAACAGTTTTTTCCACTGCCTTTTTCAGATTCTATTGTTCAAAACCTTGTCTTTACGGACACATTCAGTGCATCCCTACATCAAAAACAGCTGCCATACAAATTCGGGAACGGCTATAAGGCAACACGGAAGCCAAGGTCGTTGTAACGTTCAGTAGGTGTCCCCATAGTACGATAAGTTACACGGCAACGCGAAGCATAAGCACTCCTACTTCCACCTCGATATACATGAGCGATTCCCGATACTGCACCTTGCGGATTGGTTGCATTGGCAGTAACGGTAACGGTGCGGGAATTTTCCCTATTCCCGTCATTCTATGCTTTGAAATAGCAAGCAACATTGGGAACAGCTTGTATTTGAATGCTGGTTCCTTTGGCATAAATACCGCTTCCTATTGTAGTTCCAAAATTCTCATTATCAGCATTTACATTTATGGTAAACATATCTTCATCTCCGATGAAGACAGCAGTATATACAGCATCGTTTTCTACGATAAGCGTGCGAGGATTGTCTGTATTACCATCTTCCCATGTTTTGAATTTACAGCCCTCTTTTGGCAAGGCTTTTATTGTTATTTCCGTTCCTTTGGTGTACACACCTCCACCCGAAACAGTCCCATAATTGCCATTATTTGAAGTAACCGTAATAGTGAATGTTTTTTGGCAAGCAACACACAACATTAGCGTTACAGCAAATAATAATATCTTTTTCATTTTAGCTATTCTTCTTTTCTGCCACAATCTGTCTTTGGGCAAACAACTGAATGATATTCAATATAGTTTGGCATGATTTTTCCATACTTTCCAACACGACAAACTCTTCCCGTCCATGAAAATTGTGTCCTCCCGTGAACAAATTCGGACAAGGCAAGCCCATAAATGACAATCTTGCCCCGTCTGTACCTCCTCTAATGGGAGCGATATTGGGCTGAACACCGGCATTTTTCATAGCTTCACAAGCCACATCAATCAAAAAAGAAACGGGCTCAATTTTTTCTTTCATGTTGTAATATTGGTCTCTGATATGACAAATGACCAATTCCTGCCCATATTCTTGATTTATCTGATGAACAATAGAACGTATTTTTTGTTTTTTTGCTTCAAACTTTTCTCTATCATGGTCTCTGATAATGTATTGCAAATGCGTTTTGTCAATAGTTCCTTCCATGTTTGTCAAGAGGAAAAATCCTTCGTAAGCCTCTGTCAATTCCGGTCTTTCTTTTTCGGGCAAATTCGCCTGCAACTGCATGGCTATCAATTGGGAATTTATCATAATCCCCTTAGCGGCCCCAGGGTGAATGTCCCGCCCCTGAATATAAACATCAACGGCGGCAGCATTGAAATTTTCATATTCCAAATCACCAATACCTCCACCATCAACCGTATAGGCATAATCGGCACCGAATGTTTCAACGTTAAAATTATCTGCTCCACGCCCTATTTCTTCATCGGGGGTAAAAGCAATGCAAATATCTCCATGTTCAATATCTTGATGTGTAACAAGATATTCCAGAACAGAAACTATTTCAGCAACACCGGCTTTGTCATCAGCACCAAGCAAGGTAGTACCATCTGTGCAAATAATTGTTTGGTGGATATACTTTTTCAATTCAGGAAAACTATTGACAGAGAGACGGATATTCTTATCTTCATTCAATACAATATCTTTCCCGTCATAATTGTTGACAACTTGAGGATTCACATTTTTTCCACTCATACCCGGAGCGGTATCCAAATGGGAAATAAATCCCAAACGGGCAATTTTTTTTGCAGTATTTGCAGGCAAATGAGCCGTTAGAATTCCATGTTTACTAATTTCAACCTTCTTTAAACCAATGTCTTGCAATTCTTTTGCCAAATATTTGGCAAAAACAAGTTGCGAACCTGTACTTGGAACACTTATGCTTTGTTCATTCGATTGTGTATCAAATGACACATATTTTAAAAATCTATTTAAAATTCTGTTTTTCATCACAATCATTTTATTGTCCAGAGCCAAAAGCCATAAGATATGCTTTTAAAAATTCATCAATATGACCATCTAGAACGGCTTGAGCATTAGATGTTTCATAATTTGTACGCATATCTTTGACCAATTTGTAGGGGTGTAACACATAATTTCTAATTTGCGAACCCCATTCTATTTTCTTTTTATTGCTTTCAATTTCATCAATTTTGGCATATTTTTTCTGTATTTCAATTTCATAAAGCCTTGATTTAAGCATTTGTATGGCTTTTTCTTTGTTTTGTAATTGCGAACGGGTCTCTTGACATTCAATTACCAAACCTGAAGGTTGGTGATGAAGTCTGACCGCCGTTTCCACCTTATTGACATTTTGGCCTCCCGGGCCTCCACTACGAAAAGTATCCCAAACAATATCACTGGAATTGACAACAATGTTTATATTTTCATCAATAACAGGGCAAGCAAA
This sequence comes from uncultured Bacteroidales bacterium, assembly GCA_905233585.1. Taxonomy (GTDB): domain Bacteria; phylum Bacteroidota; class Bacteroidia; order Bacteroidales; family WCHB1-69; genus UBA1205. The sequence goes on along the minus strand of CAJOFD010000002.1, from coordinate 50,544 downwards.
CACCGAAGCAAAGGAAGTATGGCGTTTGTTGGCCGCATCAAACGGTGAAAGTCTTACCAAACGATGCACCCCACTTTCTCCCTTGAGGTTGCCATAACCGTATTCGCCCTCCAACTCTATAGTAACAGACTTTATGCCGGCCACATCACCATCTAAGCGGTCTAATTCACGGATTTTGTAACCATGCATTTCACCCCAACGCATATACATTCGCAAAAGCATCTCTGCCCAATCTTGACTTTCAGTGCCACCTGCTCCGGAATTGATGGTGATGGTAACACCAAGTCTATCCTCTTCACCTGACATCATTCGCCGAAACTCCATTTTTTCTACACTTGCCAAGGCTTTTTCGTAGGCTTTGTCCAACTCCTGTTCGGTAATTTCCTCTATTCCAAACAATTCCAATGCTATTTCCAACTCTTCAACCAAAGTTTGCGTTTGGGCAAACATATCTGTCCATGTTTTTATGCGGCTGATGTTTTTCAATTGTTTTTCAGCCTCTTGTGGATTGTTCCAAAAATCGGGAGCGTGAATTATTTCTTCTTGTTCGGCAAGATATTGTAATTTTTTGTCAATGTCAAAGATGCCTCCGAATCTCGGACAGACGTTGTTGCAAATCTTTTAATCCGTTTAGCAATACCATAATTCTTATTAAAAATTAATTTTGTTCAAAAAATTCCATATTTCATCAGAGGAATAGCCCTTGGAATATAAAAAACGAAAAAGTTTTTGTTTTATTTGATTTTGGGCTTCATTTTGATGTGTTTTCAACCATTTTTCTGCCAATATGCCCATTTTTTGTTGAAAATCTGTCTCGGGAATATTTCCCAATGCCATGTCAATACATTTCTGACTGATTTTTTTCTTCTTCAATTCGTTGATAATCTTGATTTTTCCCCATGATTTAATGTTTGTTTTTCCTTTTACAAAAGCGGTGGCATATCTCAATTCATCAATATATTTTTCCGCGATAAGGTCACAAATAATAGATTCAATTTTATCATTATCAACATTATACGACTTTAACTTTTGCCGAACATCTTCTTGACAATGTTCGGCCATGGCACAATATCGTTTCACCTTTTCGATAGCCTGCAATGTTGTAACGATACGCTTGGGTTTTTCTTCCATTATTCTTCAAAAAAACTATTGAAATCAGCAGGAAAATGGCATTCGTTCACCGATTGTTCAGGAGAATAGCAGAAATAAACAACTTCGGCTTCCGAACAAATTTCATTTTTTTCATTCAGTATCTGTGTTTCCATAAAACACAAATTGTGTTTTATTTCACGCAATTTGCCTCGCAAGGTTATCGTTTTTTGAGTACTATCCAATTGTTTTCGGTATCGAATGTTCATTTTGGCGGTAACCCCTGCCCTTTTGGCTTTGATATACATTGTCCAAGCCGCAATTTCATCCATCAAAACCGCTTGAATGCCCCCATGAACACTACCGGGATAACCCTCAAAATGCACATGCGGGGTCCATTCCGATTCGATATAATCATCAACTTCGTAAAATTGCAGGTTCAAACCAATAGGATTGAACGGAGAGCAGCCAAAACAATTGTATTCGTCTTTTGCAAAAGCATTTTTGATTTTCCGTTTCATATTTTATACTTTTTTCTTTATATCAAATATTTACACTTTATTTTTATTGAAAATAAACATATAAATAACAGATAAAATCTATTTTTTCGCAAAGGTACAATTTTTTATTTTCTTTCCACTTGCTATGTTTTTTTAGCAAAAAATTTACTCAAATAACTTAATATCAATAAAATTTTGATTGGAATATTTTTTATATCTTTGTTATTTACTTTTGTTAAAAAATATAAGAATAAGAAATGTATAGAAATATTATTATTACAATTGTATTATTTGCTTGTTGTTGGAGCACCCAAGCACAATGGTCAAGCAGTGGAAATGGAATACACTACACCATCACTGAATTAAGCAACATAGATTCTGTGAATGTGCAAAAATTGGCAGACGGAAAATTTGTAATCGGAGAAAATATTACTATTTTGCAAGGCGATACGCTTTTGCTTGAAAATTCCGTAACCTGCATAAATATGGCCGACAACATCGACATAACTATACAAGGAACATTATTGACAGAAAACAGAACAGATTCTTTGTTGTTGAGCGGAGACTTGATGAGCAACAAGTTTTTTAGTATTCACTTTGACAATGCTACTGCCACAACACTTTCCAATTTGATTATAGAAAACTGCTATCGTGTATTGATTTCCACAACAAATATGGAATTTGACAAATGTGAATTCCGAAATTTTTCCGATGCCTGCATCAATTATATGAATTGCAACCCTATTATACAACATTGTTATTTTCATGACAATCAAAAAGCGGCCATCGCTTCTCCTGCAAATACCTACGGTTCCCCAAAAATAATAAACAATATTTTATACAATAACGACTTAAGCAATGGCAATTTTCCTCAAATAAACATCGGTCCTGCAACTGAAGACACCCTTTACATTATAGACAACACCATAGAAGGTCTTGCCTCAAATATGTCTGGCGGCATTGGAATTATGAACATCTATCCAAGCAACATTGTTACAAAAATGTTTATAGCAAACAACACAATCAAAAACAACCGCTATGGTTTCACTCAATATGGCAAAAACATTTCTTCTATTATTATCAACAATTATTTTATTGACAATAATTTAGAAACAACTCCCAACAATGGAGGAAGCGGTATCAGTATTTATGGATCCGATTCTTCTATGCGTGCGTATTTAAGAGGGAATGTCATTACAGGCAATCTTTGGGGAATCACTGCCATCAATCATCATGCCATTGATATGGGAACATTAAACGACTACGGCAACAATTCCATCTATGGCAATGGCAATAGCGGAGTCAAATATGATTTATACAATAACAGTGCCGACAATATTTATGCTATCGGCAACTATTGGGGTAGCAACGATTCATTGGAAATAGAAAATGTTATTGTACATCAACCAGATAACGCCAATTTAGGCAAAGTATTTTATTCTCCTTTCTTACAAGCACAACCTCAAGCCATTACGGCTAAAACAGAGGAAGATAATTTTGTGAAAATCTATCCCAATCCCGTTCAAAACCAAACCATTCACATTTACAACAACTCTGGTGAAAAAATAAACATTAACCTCTATTCTGTTTTAGGACAAAAATACAAACAGATACAATCAAACAATGAACATATTGTAATTGATGTTACCAACCTACCTAAAGGCATTTACTTTTTGCAATATACCCACAAACATGGACAATCCGTTACAAAAATCAGCATTCAATAGTATAGCACATGAATACAATCACTAAAATAGACCAATTTCATCAACAAACATTTTTTGTGTTGTTGTTTGCCTTTTTAGTGGCATTGCCTTGTACCACTCCTGATTTTTTCAACATAACACCATTAATTACTGCCTTGTTCATTATCAACGAATTGGTGTTTTTGTTTTTGAATATCAAAACTAAAACGGTAAAAAAGGCATACCAACACCTCGAAGGGAAAACAATATTGAGAAAAACAATCCCATTTTTGCTTTTTTATTTAGTTTACCTTTATGGCATTCTCATTTCAGATGTCTATCTATTTGACAATCTTGTTCAGAAATTGCCTTATGTAATTATGCCTATAGTTTTTGCCATTCAAAAAACAGATGTCTTATCGGCAAAAAAAATAAAAATCCTCATCTGGACATTGACCGTTTCTTGTCTTATTTCCTTGTTTATCTTGATTGGACATGCCTTTGTTATGGAAAAACAACACTTTGACCTTTCTCATTATTACTATTCCAATCTATCATGGCATTACCATCCCACCTATATTTCCATGATACATCTAATTTCCATTATTTTATTGATATACAATTGTATAAAAAATAATTGGAATATAATATCACAAATATTGACTATTTTTGTAACAATATTTTTGTTCGGAGGCATTGTTTTGTTGTTTTCACGAAGCACTATCTTGGCCACCATACTAACATTTGCTATCTATTTTATTTATTTGTTGTTCCGTTCTCCCAGACAAATACTTCTGTACATAAAGATTTTGGCTGTTCCTATACTTTGTGCTGTACTTATGCTATGGTTTATGCCCAAACAAACCAACAGATTTGTTGCGACCAAAGACATTATAAAAGAAGAAGTGGAATACAAAAAAAATACACACGCTGCCAATACCTACACTCCCAAATATTACGATACGCGAATGCAGGCTTGGCATGTCTATTCCATACTTGGTCAAGAGGCTTTTCCCAAAGGAATCGGCATTGTCGGCATTAACGAAAAAGGGGCGGCTTTGGCCAAAGATATGGGATACACCAGACCCTATGAAAACAAATTAAATGCACACAATCAATATTTGGAAATTTTTACAGGCATGGGCTTGTTGGGTATTCTGATATTCGGTTTGCTTATTTTTGAACTAACTTATAGTGGATTCAAATACAAAAACATACAATTTTTATTATTCCTTTTTATTTGCCTGTTTTCCTTTTGTTTTGAAGCCATTTTAGAACGGCAAATCGGCATTATGTTTTTTGTTTTTTTCTGTTCATTCCTGCAAATACCCTATTTTTATCAGAACAGACAAATCAATGACAAACACATGTAACAAACAACCGAATGTTTTCCAACCATATTATACAACAAGCAGATAATGCTATCACTTTGCAGAATTAATCCGATGGGGAAACAATTAAATTGTTGAGTATGGCTGTCGTTTGCTCCCAATTGTAATGTTGTTGTACAAAACGGAAAGCATTTTCAGCAATAGAATTGTACAAATCTTTATTTCTCAACAAATTGTCTATGGCATCAACATAACCCAAAACACTATTGCAAATCAAAATATCACGATTGGCATCGGCTTTTAATGGCTCACTCGCCAAAGGAGAAGTAATGCAAGGCAATTTCATGGCCATAGCTTCTAACAATTTGTTTTGCAATCCCGAACCGATTTCCAAAGGTGCCAAAAACAATTTTGATTGGGCATAATACTCACGAATATCTTCAACGTAACCCGTTACCTCCACATGAATATTCTTTAAGGCTAATACCCGCGGTGAAGGATTCACTCCACATAATACAATCTTTATATCGGGATATTTTTGCAACAATTGAGGAAGAATCTCTTTGACAATATATTCACAAGCCAACACATTGGGCAAATAAGACATATTGCCTGTAAAAATTATATCATATTGTTTTTTTGTATTTTTAGGAGAAAAATAAGACATATCCACCCCATTGGGGACAACGACAATATGATCAGCCCAATGATGTTGTATCCAATCTCTATCCACTTGAGTAATAATTGTTTTCTCATCGAAATATTTAAAAACATCCGATTCGTATTTTTGCAAACGTTTATAACGTTTCAGATATTTTTTATTGGCAGTTTTGTTTGTTTTTTCCATAAAACGCCATAAATCCTTGGAGAAAACATTCTGATAATCCAATATTTTTCTTTCCTTACGGTTTTTGGTATATTCTGTCGTTGTTATTAGTTGATTATAAATAATATCAGGTTTCAATTCATCTAATTTTTTATTCAATTGGGTAAAAACATCCATATTGAAAAAACGACCGCAGAGCAAAGGCAAACCTTTTAGCCTTGCTATCATTTTATTAAAAAAAACAGAAAATCCGCTTAATTTGAAAAATATTATTTCTTTCGTTATTTCCGCCAAGGCTTCTTTAGCTTGAGCAGACATCTGGTCTTGTGAAACAATAAAAAGATAAATATCGTGATCGCGGGACAATATTCTCATTTGGTTAAAAGCCCTAACTTGCTCACCTTTCACTAAAGGATATGGAATGTGCGATAATACAACTGCTATTCTCAAAATATTTTTATTGATTGATTTTTGCAAAGATAACATTTTCAAAGATAAAAAACTTCAAAAAATCATTTTTTCATCAATATTCATATAGTTTACAAAAAAATGAGTATCTTTGCTTTTCCAAATCAATAAAAAATGAACATTTTGCAGAAACGAAATATTGACAAATATCTTTCTGCTTGGAAGTTGAGAAAAAGAGATGAAATTATTGATATACCTCAACTCCAAACAGCAAAACATATCTGTATTTTTACTTCTTGTCAAAATTATAAACAATGGGAAAATCTTTCAAATGAAATATCGGAATGGCAAAAAACAACCAACCGTACATTTCAGATTTTTTGTTGTATCAATCAACACATGAAAACAGATTTTTCACAACCAAACAAGCATTTGTTTCACAAAAAACACTTGTCTTGGAAGGGGACAATTGACAAAGAAGCAAAAGCAATCTTGCAAAAGCAATCTTACGATATATTACTTTTGTTTGATATATCCACCAATAATTTATTGTATTATTTTCAATCATTTATCAAAGCTCAATTTCGTATTGGCAACAACAATGATTTTATTGATTATACTGATTTTGTTATAAATGTCAATGACGAAAATACCTTTTCAACATTTATGCAACAAACAGAAAAATATTTAAGCCTACTAATGTCAAACAAATAAATTAAACAATATGATGTATAATAAAAAAATGATTTTCGCTGCTATCGCCGGCATACTTTTATTAGGCTATAATGCAGCACAAGCATGTACCAACTTTTTAGTTACCAAAGGAGCCAGCAAAGACGGCTCTACATTTGTAACCTATGCTGCAGATTCCCATACGTTGTATGGAGAATTGTATTATCGTCCTGCCGCTACCTATCCCGTCGGGACAATGGTAGATATTTACGACTGGGATAGTGGCAAAAAACTTGGTTCAATTCCTCAAGTTACCAAAACTTATTCTGTGGTTGGCAATATGAACGAACACCAATTGACCATTGCCGAAACAACCTATGGCGGAAGGTCTGAACTTGTTGATAAAGAAGGTGTAATGGATTATGGCAGCCTTATCTACACCACTTTGCAAAGAGCAAAAACAGCCAGAGAAGCCATAAAAATTATGCATGAACTCACCTCTCAATATGGCTATTATAGTTCAGGAGAATCTTTTTCCATTGCCGATGCTGACGAAGTATGGATTATGGAACTTATCGGAAAAGGTAAAAAAATAGTAGATAAAAAAGGAAACATAGACACCAAACGCAACACAAAAGGAATGGTTTGGGTGGCTATGCGTGTGCCTGACGGATACGTTTGCGGGCATGCCAACCAAGCACGTATCACAACTTTTCCAAAAGAAAACGGCAAAACATGTATCAGCAGCAAAAATATAGCTAAAATATTCAACCCTAATGTTGAAGTTGTTTATGCTTCCGATGTTATTTCTTATGCTCGGGCAATCGGCATATATAACGGCAGTGATGAAGAATTTAGTTTCAGCGATGTGTATAGTCCGTTGGATTTTGGTGCTGCAAGATACTGCGAGGCAAGAGTATGGGCTGGATTTATGAAAGTAAATCCTCAACTTATGGCACAATACGAAGATTATGCCCGTGGCGACAACCTCAAACACAAAATGCCTTTGTGGATAAAACCAACCGAACAATTAGCTCTCGCCGATGTTATCAAATTGATGAGAGACCATTATGAAGGAACATCTATGGATATGACTAAAGACAAAGGTGCCGGTCCTTTTGCTTGCCCTTATCGTTGGAGACCCATGACATGGTCGTATAACGGCAAAAAATATATACACGAACGTGCAACGTCCACACAACAAACGGGATTTTCTTTTGTTGCCCAAATGCGTGGAAAATATCCTGCTCCTATCGGTGGTATTCTTTGGTTTGGCGTTGACGATACTTATAGCACCTGCTATGTGCCAATGTTTTGTGGCATTACCAAAATACCTCGTTGTTTCCAACAAGGCAACGGTAATATGATGACTTATTCAAGAACATCTGCTTTCTGGTTATTCAATCGTGTTAGCAATTTTGCTTATTCCAGATATTGTGATATGATTGTTGATATTCAAAAGGTGCAAAACGAATTGGAAACAGATTTTGAAAAACAAGTCAATGAAAAAACAGAAGGCTTTGCCAAATCATATAATGCAGACGCGGTAAAAGGCATTGAAAGAATCAATGCTTTCTCTGAAAAAGCAGCCTCAAGAATGTTCAATGCATGGGAAGATTTGTCCAACTATTTATTGGTAAAATATATTGACGGTAACATAAAGAAAACCAATGAAGACGGTTCTTTCAAGAGCAACGGACACAATCCGACCTATTCGGCAAGTCCCAACAATCCGGAATATCCTCAATGGTTCTATGGTGTTATCGTTGACGATGCTGGTGAAAACTTGCAAGCAAAATAATATTTTCTCATATTTCATTCTCCGTCTGTTTTTTTTATAACAGACGGAGTTTTTCCCTTTTTATCTATGGCCTTATCCTTAACTGTTTTAGGTTGCAGTTCGGCAACACCGACATCTACACGATATCCAAGTGCTTTTTTGTTGTGTTCCTCTTTGTTGAGAGAATATATATTGATAGATTGTGGAGAAGGAACTCAAATTCGGCTACGGAAAAACAGCATTCGCATGCAACAAATTGGACATATCTTCATTTCTCATCTGCATGGCGACCATTTCTTCGGTTTATTCGGATTTATCTTCTCTCAAAATCTATTGGGCAGAAAAACTCCTTTGCATATTTATGCCCATCAACCCTTGGAAAAACTTATAAAAACAACTTTGGCGATTGAAAAAACACAACTTCAATATCCCTTGATATTTCACCCGATAAAAGGCAAATATCCTACCCTCTTGGACTTGCCAACCCTACAAGTAAATGCTTTCCCGTTAAAACATAGCATTCGTACACATGGATTTCTTTTTCAAGAAAAGCTTCTACCTGCCCAAGAACAAGAAAACAATACTCAAGCACTGCAAGCACAGTCGTTTGCATATTGTTCCGACACAAAATACATGCCTTCTGTTGCCAAACACATTCAAAATGTGGATATGTTGTACCACGAAACCACTTTTCTGAAAGAATTAACACAAGCGGCACAAGACAAATTTCATTCCACAACATTAGATGCAGCAAAGATTGCCGTAAAGGCACATGCAAAAAAATTACTCATCGGACACTACTCTGCCCGATATAGCGATATTAGTCCATTTTTGGAAGAAATCCGTCCTATTTTTCCAGAAGTATTGGCGGCAAAAGAAGATTTTAAAGTCTTTATCTAAAACAATAACATTATCGAATCAATCCGATAATGTCTACGACTTTAGCCACAGATTTTCTGTCAAGGTAATCATTGATTCCATCTACAATTTTGAGAGAAATTTGCGGGTCAATAAAATTTGCCGTACCTATTTGCACAACTGTTGCCCCTGCCAAAAGAAACTCTATAGCATCTGTCGCCGACATGATACCACCTAAACCTACAACGGGAATATTCACCGCTTTACTCACCTGCCAGACCATTCGTAAAGCAATCGGTTTGACACAAGGTCCTGATAAACCACCAGTTATTGTGGAAAGCACCGGTTTTTGCTTTTCCGCATCAATAGCCATACCCAACAATGTATTAATAAGCGATACCGCATCGGCTCCCCCTTGCTCTACGGCTTTGGCAATAGCCGTTATATCCGTAACATTTGGAGACAACTTCACTATCAATGTTTTATTATAAACCTTTCGCACGGCAGACACCACGGCTTGAGCCGATGATGTTGTTGTTCCAAATGCCATTCCACCTTGTTTTACATTTGGGCATGAAATATTTAATTCTATGGCAGGAATATGGTCCAACTCGTTGATTTTGTCCGCCGTTGTCACATAGTCTTCAATCGAGGAACCGGACACATTAACAACAATATTGGTCTGTAAATGTTTTATGCGTGGATAAATATGTTCAATAAAATAATCAACACCCTTGTTTTGCAAGCCGACAGCATTCAACATGCCCGCAGGCGTTTCTGCCATACGAGGATAATCATTGCCTTCTCTTGGCAACAAAGTAGTACCTTTAACAATAAAACCGCCCAATTTATTCAAGTCCAAAAAATCGGCAAATTCTTCCCCATAACCAAATGTTCCTGAAGCCGTCATCACCGGATTTTTTAAACACATATTGCCAATCTTTACTGATAAATCTGCCATCTTTTACTTTTTTTGCATTTCAAAATTTTCGCAAAGATACCACTTTTTTACACAATATACACCGATAAATACCTTCAGATTTTATCTTGACAAATAGTGAATAATGTTGGTGTTTCATTTGATATTTTTTAATACCTTTGCAATATTATAATTTGTTAAACTTAATTTTTTTCACATGAACAAACATTTAATTTCCGCAACAGCATTTGCTGCCCTTTTAACTTGCATGAGTTGCAACAACAACAAAGAATTGATTGAAAAAAATCCACTTCAACAAAAAGTGGAGGAATTTGCAAGTTTTGAATTAACTGCCGACATTTCTCATCTTTCGGCAAACGAAAAAGAACTATTGGGTATTTTTATTGACATCGCCCAAATTATGGACGATTTGTTTTGGCAACAATCTTATGGAGACAAATCTTTGATAGACACCATTTCTAACGAATGGGCAAAACGTTTTGCCCAAATAAACTATGGACCTTGGGACAGACTGGGCAATATGGCTCCTTTTATCGAAGGATATGGCGAAAAACCTGCTGGGGCATGTTTCTACCCTGCCGATATGACAAAAGAAGAATTTGAACAATTGGCAGACGAAAATAAAGAAAGCCAATACACCGTTATCACCCGTGATAATGAAGGGAAACTACAAGTGGTTTGGTACAAGGATTATTACAAAGCACAATTGGACAAAGTGTGCGAATTGTTAGTAAAAGCTATCAATTTGACAGACAATGCCGAAATGAAGAAATATTTGGAAACCCGCTTGCAAGCTTTCAAAACAGACAATTATTTTGACAGCGATATGGCATGGATGGATATGAAAAACAGCAATATCGATTTTGTAGTGGGACCTATCGAAAATTATGAAGACAAACTTTTCGGCAGAAAAACCGCCTACGAAGCATTTGTTTTGATAAAAGACTTGGAAGGAAGCAAAAATTTATCCAAATTTATTGCCATGTTGCCAAGTTTGCAACAAGAATTACCTTGCGATGCTAAATACAAACAAGAAGTACCTGGCACAAGTTCTGACCTCAACGTGTACAATGCCGTTTATTATGCCGGAGATTGCAATTCAGGCAGCAAAACCATTGCCATCAATCTTCCTAATGATGAAAGAGTACATTTGCAAAAAGGTAGCCGCCGCTTACAATTGAAAAACGCTATGATGGCCAAGTTTGACAAAATATTAGTACCGATTGCAAATGTCGTTGTAAATGAAGACCAACTTGACAACGTTAAATTTGATGCCTTTTTCTGGAACGTTACTTTCCACGAAGTGGCTCATGGATTGGGTATAAAAAATACAATCACCAACAAAGGAACTGTAAGAGTAGCCCTTGGAGAACAATATTCCGCTTGGGAAGAAGCCAAAGCCGATATCTTAGGACTTTTTATGGTACAAAAATTGATTGAAAGAGGCGAAATTACCAATATTACAGTAGAAGATGCTTATGTTACTTTCATTGCAGGCATTTTGCGTTCGGTCCGTTTTGGCACATCAAGTGCTCATGGAAATGCAAACCTTATGTGTTTCAACTCATTTGAGAAAAACGGGGCTTTTTATCGCGATGAAAATGGTAAATATATCATTGATATGAGTAAAGCACAACAAGCCATGGAACAATGGGCTGCTTTGATTCTTCAAGTGGAAGGAGACGGCGATATTGACTATGCTATTAAATATTACCAAGAAAACGGTCAAATAAATGACAATCTAAAAGCAGACTTGGAAAAGATTGCCAACGCCAATATTCCTCGTGATATAGACTTTATTCAAGGCAAAAAAAGTCTTGGTTTGGAATAATTTTATGTGTTTATATGTAATAAAAGCCCATTAAAAAGATGGGCTTTTATTGTTTTTGAGGGAAAGTTATCTTCTACTTATTAACATACCATAAAGACTCTGCTCCACCCTTTCAGATAAATCTCCAAGTCCCCCGCCGATAGCAGCACTCAAGTATGGATAAAGTATTTAGCGGGGATAGAAAAAGCATAATCAATCCAAACTTTCGAGGTCCTTATACTCTTCATTTTCGCCAGTTGAGGCATCAAAAGCCAAAAAAACTTCCAGAAAAGCAGTTTCGCGATAGAAGTAATTGGGATCGTCAGTCAATTTGTCTTCCATGAAATGGAAGCCCCAATTGGCGTATTCTTCCATGGTTTGCATCAACATGTCAACAGCCTTGCGTGAAGTCATTTCACCCTTTTCAAGGGCGATGAAATCAATATCGGTGCGGGCAACCAAAGCTGTGAAAATGTATTCACGAAGTTTCGGATATGCTTTTTGCCCTTTAACGGAATCAAGATTACCCCAATATTGAATGGGCTGGTCGAAAGTCTTGCGTTTTTGCGTGTCTTCAATGAGGGTCTTTTTTGATTGAAATACAGCCCCATAAAAAAAGCGACTATAAAAATCTCATAACCACCGCCAAAGACCTTTTCCCTGTCCTCACGTAACGAAGTCGCCCCTCGGCCATAGTCACAGAAGTTTTTGATGATACTGTCTTCGTATCTTTTTTCCCACTGCGGGTTGCATGACGCCCACAAATCATATATCTTTTCTGCTGCCATGATTCTTTATCTTACTTGTTTAACAACTGTTTGAATGGTTGCCAAATCTTTGTCGTTGAAAGGTTCGACTTTCTCAATCCGATAGACAGAACAAGAAAGCTTGTTGATGGTATCAAAATCCAGTGTCTTATGTCCCGTTCCTTTGTCAACGTTGAGCAAGTCTTTCGTAACAATGAGGCATTGTTTGTCAATGGTATCTATCACATTATAGAAAGTGTCCTCTTTGAAACCGCCGAATGAAGATGTCGGGGCATCAAAAATCAACGGGTAATCCTGTTCACGTTTCAAGGTGGTGATTTGTGAGATAGCGAACAGAACCGACATATACATTGTTGTCTTCAAGGCTCCTTTCGGATTTTCAATTCGTGTGCCGTTGTCGCTGTACAGTTCGATTAGCGCGGAAGTTTCTTGTTTCTTTTCCAACAATTCTAATTTAGAGGTAAACTCATTAATAGAAATTTTCTTTTGATTGAGTTCTGTCTTGATGCTTTGAAGATCATTTGTAACATCATTCAACTGTGCATTTAGTTCTTTTGCCTGATTCGACACTTTCTTGTCGTTTTATTATCGACCTGCTTGTTCTGCTGCTTCTATCCATTGTGAAATATTTCTGTATCCCTCATCTTTGATCCAACAATATGTTTTGAAAAAGTTTGAAAAGCGATAGAATTTGCCATAATCAGTATAAAACAAGCTTTTTTTGAAAAATATCGTGTTGGATTTTTTATTGCTTATTTGGGGTAAGTCATTGAAAAGTTGCCATTTGCCACCTTTTAATTCAAGAAAACTAATCTTTTTACCATCATCAGAAACATACAATGCCAACCTATCTAATGGATTCAAACCTTTGTGGGTAATATGTCCAGTTTTATCCTTTATTCTGTTAATATAAATCCCCAGGATACCATTACCTTGTTCAAAACTTTTAAAAATCTCATAATTAATCCATCTTCTGTTAGCTGTATGGTTTCCAATAAGGATTGCTGTAACTGATGTATTCTTTATTCCTGAATTGTCAATGAGTTCTTTAATCTTTGCTGGTGATTTCGTTTTGGCATCTTCCCAAATAGAACCATCAATAAAAATATTCCCCCTATCTTTTACAATATAACTGTTTCTTACAACATGAGCTCTAAAACTACACACATCATCGTAACAAAAACTAAAAAACGTATATCTCATATAAAATGTTTTTTGGGTGATGGAATCATAGTATATAGTTCATCTAATGCTCTTTCTTCGATGAGACCATAGTTGTTCCATTTTAATAAATTAGTATAATCTATACTTTGTAAATGTGACAAATCTAACAAATACGACATTTTTGTTCGCCGTTCTTTCACCACAATATCCATCATCGCCACAAACCAATAGAACTTATACGTCGCCGTGGTATTGCTGAAAATTCCTGCAAGTGCGGATATTGGGAGTTTGGTGTTCTGAGGAAGTTTCATTGTGCTATATCCCTAATATGTGTATGACTTTCATTCTTCCGTTTTTTCTATTTCTATTTCAATTTCAATATCCTCTATCTGAGGTAAAGCAGATGCTACATCGGCAAGCAATTTTTCTGTTTCATATTGCGCAATGCCAAGTGGCTGCGTTACACCTCTCAGAGCAAACTTTGCTTTTGTATTGCTTTTTGTACGGCAAAGCAAAAGACCGATAGTCGGTTTATCTTCGGGTGTCTTTACATATTCATCAACCGCCGATATGTAAAAGTTCAGTTTGCTTACCAATTCGGGAATGAATTCTACTGCTTTGAGTTCAACTACCACATAACAATGTAATTTCAAATGATACCTCAGAATGTCTATATAGTAATCATCTCCATCAATTGTCAGGTGGTATTGCCGTCCTACAAAAGAGAATCCTTGTCCCATTTCAAGCAAGAACTCTGTTATTCTCTGCGTAAGTTCTTTTTCTATACTGAGTTCATTTTGCAAAGCAACAGAACCTAAAAAGCTAAAATTATACGGATCTTTGAAAGTATATTTTGCTAAATCGGACTGGATAGACGGAAGCGTTTCACTGAAATTATTTATGGCTTTTCCCTTTGTATTGATATAATTATTGGCTATTTGCATAAGCATTACATCCCGACTCCAGCCTTCTTGGGCTGTAGCCAGAATATAAAAAGCCCGTTCTCCAATATCTTTTACTTTGGGGATTAACGATATATGATGATACCACGTTATTTTAGTGAGCGGAACTCGCACAAAATTATCTTCATCTGCTTTCAATCCTGCAAGTGTTGCTTGCAGAATTGAAATTTCCTGAATTACTGCAAGTTGAACTTGCAGATTTAGTAAATGAGGATATGTTTCGGCGAATTTTTTCATATTCCATAAATTACGAGAAGAATATCCTCTATCATTAGGGAAATGAGTTGAAAATATCTTTCGACAATTGTTCAACAACCTGATTTCCCCAACACTGTTCTTTCTGCTTTTGTATGATATCCGTGCCTATCTTCCAATATAAAGCCAGCAACTCTGCATTAACATTGAGGGCAGCCTTGTATTTCACCGTTCTATTAATGACACTATTTCCAGTCGCCAATTTTCATAACAATTTGGCAATAAATTAGTTATCTTTGCTTTTTCAATGTTTTTCATCTATTCATCTTTTTATTCAGTATATCTACAACGCGCATCCACATTATTGTCTCCCAATAGAATATCATTATTTTCCTTATTGTCACAACTCAAATTGGATTCTCAAGATAGTATAGATTCAATCAACAAAGTTATAAAAAAATATTTGACAAATTGCAGATTTAAAATCTTAAATTTGTCAAACATTAGCATACATTCATTTATCTGTTATTGCATTGAATGGGCAATTTTATTTGCAATTTCTTGAAATTGCTCTGGGGTCAAATTCAATTTTTCTCGCCTAAAATCAATATCATATATATCATTTATCGGCACAAGATGTATATGAGCATGTGGAACTTCCAAACCTATCACCGTCATCCCGACCTTTTGGCAAGGGAAATTAGTCTTAATGGCTTTAGCAACTTTTTTAGCAAACACCATCATTGCCCCAAGTTCTTCATCATCAATATCAAAAATATAGTCTGTAATCTTTTTGGGAACAACAAGAGTATGTCCCTTTGCCAAAGGATTTATATCCAAAAACGCAAAAAAATGGCTGTCTTCAGCAACTTTATAACAAGGTATTTCTCCCCTGATTATTTTTGAAAAAATTGTATCTTCCATAACATTACTTGGTTTAAACACGTGTTATTTCTAATATTTCCACACTTAGTTTACCTGCAGGAATTTGAATATCAACTTGTTCTCCAACAGATTTTCCCAATAAACCTTTTGCGATAGGTGAAGTAACAGATATTTTCATTGTTTTTATATCTGTCTCTGTTTCAGGAACTATAGTATAGGTAAGTTGTGTATTAGTTTTTAAATTTTTCACCTTTACCTTTGAAAACAATAACACCTTTGAAGTATCCATTTTGGCTTCATCTAATACACGAGCATTATAGACAAGGTCTTGCATTTTTGAAATTTTCATTTCCAACAAACCTTGTTGTTCTTTTGCCGCTTCATATTCTGCATTTTCACTCAAATCCCCTTTGTCGCGAGCTTCCGCAATTTGCTGAGAAATTCGTTGTCTTTCAACGGTCATCATGTGGTTAAGTTCTGCTTTCAAAGCAGCCAACCCTTCTTCTGTATAATATTTAACTTCTCCCATTTTAATTATTTTTCAAAAAAGTAAAAAAACGTAGAGACGTCCCTTAAAAGAACGACTCTACTATAAGTGTTTATAAAAATTTCAAAAAATTACAAAATCAATCTCGCTCCAATAACATGGCAGCCTTTTGTTTCATTAGTGAAGCGATAAGCATAATCTATAGCCAAACGGCGTTCAAAGTTTTTCTTACTCAATGGAATCAAAACAGATGTACCTGCAGTAGGACCTACATAAATAGTTGTAGAATTTCCACTGAACATACCTGCTTCAAAAGTATAACCTGCTCTTAATTGGAAATAGTTCATCATACTATATTCTATTCCCAATAAGAATTGGTCTCTTGTGTAGGCATTCGCTGTAAACGCACCCGTCAAGGTCAATCTATGAGCCTTGTTTCTATCTATTTCTCTTTGACCTCTTGGACCATAATTTTCAGGGTCATCTTTAGTCATTTTGCTTTGGAACAAGAAATCATAAGAAATACCTAATGATAGCAAAGCAGGCATTTCTGCAGATTCTGAAGCCACCATCAAAGAATGTAAGATATTATGTCTGTCTTTATCCAAAACACCTCTCCAAGACATACCGCTACCCTTGTAAGCCATAGGCAAACCAATGTTTTTCATGGTAACACCTATTTGGAATTGATTGTTGTAACCAGCCACATATTGTACACCTGCATCGATTGTAAAACCCGTTGCAGATGCATTTGCCACTGATTCATTCAACACCTTAAAGGTAACTCCGGCATGTACGGCATCTGAGAAAGAACGAGCATAAGACAATGCCAAAGTGAAGCAAGAATGGCGAAAATAGCCCAAACCACCTTCAGGTTGTTCAACTGTAGTTATTTCATTGTCGCCAAAAGACATTATCATGGCTGTTACAGCCAAAACACCCGGTTCCTTACCTTCGTTTCTACGTAAGTTTTGAGCGATACCCAAACCATTTACCATAATACCTGAACCTGTATATAACAAAGAGTTGCTATAGGCTAATTCTGTTTTTCTGGTAAATGCCAAACCTGCTACGTTGGAAAACGTACTTTGAATACCCTTGGTTGAAGAAATGCCTGCACCTCCCCAGCCACTAATTCCAGCCCAGGGATTAATCAACAGATACGATGCTGCTGCTTGCCCTGAACGGTCTTTATTACCCGAATTGACGTTCTGTGGTACTACTACTCCTACCACTATTAACGATACTACTAATATTGTTCTATATATGTTCTTCATTACGATATCCTTTCATTTTTTTCTATTACAACATTCTTTTTAGTAGGCATTAACATCAAACGGACGTTGAATACATAAAAACTTAACAATTTTCTCTGTTTGGTAAGTATTGTCTCTTACGTGAATCAAATACATACCACTTGCGATAGGAATATTTGCTGAGTTTTTCAAATCCCATTCCAATAAAGTGGATTCATCATCTTTATCAAAAGAACGAATTAGTGTTCCGTTCAAAGTGTAAATCTTGATTTTACAACTCTTTGGCAAGTTCACCAATTTCACTCTTGTATCAATTTGTGATGTTTCATAACCTCCTACTGCAACACCATAATAGGGATTTGGTACAACATATACAGAGTCCATTTGATCCTCTGCTACGGTTTGTTGGTTATATTCTGTTGCAATATTTTTTGTCGTGAATTTATACAATGGTAAATTATTATTGGTAGGATTCTGAACACCGCTATTGGTTACAGATGACCATCTTTGATAAGGACGACTTACTCTCAAATGATAAACCACTTCTGAACCCGGTTGTATTTCTCTCATATTATATCCCATTGCAACCCACATAGCATTTTTGTAAATACTATTTTTCAATATGTTTCTACGATTACCCAATGCCATTGTTGAAACACTATTTAATTGTTGATACAACCATGCACCTTCATCATATTCCGGACAAACATATTGTTGGTTCACATTTTGGTAATCATAACCATTGGTTGTTTTTTGATACAAATTTCTGTGTCCCATAATATAAACATAATGACCACCGCCTGCTATCCAACCAATACTATTATCATAAGTGATATATCTGCCTGGATTGAATATCATATCCGTACCATAAAAACCTTCACCGCCTCTACGGGAGTCTTCTCCAAACATCATATTCAAACGTTCACCTGTTTCAACACAGATAGCATATCCTGGAAACCAACTCATACCATAGCCCGTGCCATCAGGTTTTCCATCTTTGCCAACAGATAGGCTCTTACGCAAATCATGACGTCTTGCTTTACCTATAGTTGCACTTGAATCTGAACCGATTTCTACTACAGGACATCTTGTCCACAAACTAGTATCAGAGGTCAAAACTATATCCACACTATACAATTCTGTCATGGTTGGGAACATTGTTTCAAATGGATTTTTGTTTACTCTTACACTATCATATCCTACTCCCTCAGGACTTTCAAAACCGAAACCAGGACCATTGTCATAAATAGAGGCAAGAGCGTAAGGTGCCCACGTTCCATTTAATAATGAACCGAAATTCTTGTCTCTATCAAGCCAACAAGTATAGGTTGAAGCACCACCTTTGGTTACACCAGAAGCATCAGAATTTATCAAAGCAAAATAATAATCTTCATTCCGTGCTTGTGCATAAGTTTGCGTTGATAAAGCCCAATCGCCATCACGAGTCTGACCTGCACGTACCCAATTTCTAAGAGCCTCTCCATCCACATCGGGAACAAAGGAAACAAATGAGGTTCCTGTTACTGATGTGGTTGCCTTTAAGGCCTCAACAGTAGAATATAGATAATATGCCGCATTGTTTGCACTATTTACATAATCGGCAAGAGGTTTAAATTTCGCATTATTGATTGTGATGGAAATACCCAAATCAAGGAACAATTGTTCATTTTGAACAGATATTGCCTGTTCTGATTCTACAATAGTATCAACACCTTCTGCCGTAGTATATTCAAGTCTCCATCTTGTATCATCTGTAACAGCTGTTACAGAACCATCTTCATTATAAAAACGAACTAAATAGTCAGAGCCATGTACTTGTAATGGGTCTATTACTTTCACACCAATAGGACCTGCATTGATTTCAAATACCAAACTGTCTGCTTTACCATTGGTCAAGATTTCGTTTAATGTTTGTTGTGTCAAATAAACGGCATTTCCACCATTGCCTTGACCTTCCAATTGTATAATTTGAGGTTGGGTACCATATACGGAATTGGCAACTGTACCATTGTTTTCTATGGCTGTTTTGTGAGGAATGCAAGTGTATAATCTTACATTTTTATTTCCTGACAAATATGGAGTTTTTTGACCGAACAAACCATCTTGATTGTCTGCACTTGTAGAATATTGTTCATAATTATTATAAGCATACGCTACTGCCATATAATAATATTTCTGATTGTTTACCAAGGCGGTTCCACCGAACAAGTCGGTTGTCAATTCAAATGAATGCACAATACCTGCATCTGCCCCTTCTACTTTAAGTTTGGGAACCTCCGTACCGACAGCAGCAGAATATTCGTAATTGATGATTGTTGCAACACCATTTTTAACATCGCATTGATAAGCAAGTCGTGCTTTGGTATTGTCATCTAATTCAGCAGCACCAACAGAAGCATCTAACAATTGATATATTTGATATCCTTCAAATCTGAAATATCTGTCATAAGTAATGGTATCGTTTATTTCTATTGCTCTTGTTACAATAGTATCAAAAACATGATAAACCAACGAATCCATACCATGTATATCTGACAAAGTGTCAATATGTACAGCCTGAATTGTATCTGATTCTGTTTGAATGGAAGATTTTACTCTATATTTTGGAATAGAAGGATCTTCTTCTGCATAGGCTTCATTAAAATTACTAGAACTATGAGAATTTGAAATGTAACAGATTAAACTTTTATCCATTTCTTGGAATACCAAATCTGGTGCATCTGGTCCATCAATAACTTTGAAACAACTTTCAAACAAAATTTGTGCTTTATCATCAGCGGCTTTTAACAATACTACAGATGCCCATGGAGTTCCTGTTGCTCTTGCCCATGGAATACCTACTGTAATATAGTTGATAGCACCAGCCTTCAAAGTAAAAGGTCCTGCTGATTGCATAAAACGACGGTCTCCTGCAGGATTACCAACAGCCTCTTCTGTCCAAACAGAACCCGGGTCTTGCCCTTTTGTTCCCCAATTACACGGATCTGAATCTCCAGGAAACATAAAATCACATTGAGGAGCATTGGTACCTGTTTGTAGATAATGACCATTTCTGCCAAAACGCATAGGAGTATTGTCTTTCCAGATACCACGCAACATATTGTAATAATCAACAGCTACAGATGGGTCTCCGATATTGGAATTGTCATTGTTATGGTAAACAAAACGTCTCATACCAAAACGTTCGTTATCAACAATACCATCACCAAAGTTTACACCATTGATAGCTTCTGCTCTTACAGGAACATAAGCGGTAGTATCAAACCACGTTTCTGATATGGAATCATAACGAAGATGCCATGTAAATTCTCTCAAATTTTCATGTGCTGTAACAATATCACATGCATTGGCATAATTTACAGAAAAAGACGGACCATAGAAATTGTCTCCTTTATAGGAAGGGTTATCATATCCATCAGGGTCAAGATAAGGTCCTTGGAAAAAGTCCACACCTACAGCAGGAGGATTGGCTCCATATTCTGTATTCAAACCATTACCATCAACAGCGGTACCATTATAACAATAGCCCAAACCTCTTTCTACATCACAACCGACATAGTCATCTTTTGCATATCCCAAATCAGGGTCAACCCATTGGCTGAAAAATGTTTCTGTCAATTCGTATGTTGAACGGTTGATAATTTCATAAGAATAGAAAGTCATATTATTTAATTCATCGGTAGTAGCAAAACCAAAAGCCTGGGCTCTAATTTCCAAACCGATAGGCGAACCTTTACTTTCTGTATGAGCACCACCTTTATCATTAAATATCCACCACAAAGTAGCATCACCTTTCAACACTTGGTCTGCCATGATACCACCTGTTGAAATCTCATGTTTTGTCTCTTGTGTTTGTGGCAATCTGTTTTCTGCAGCCAAAGCTCTGTTGGCATCAGTCCAAGGACAAAGGTCATTGTCAAAATCATAATATGGATAGTCCCCGTTTTGTGGATTGTATGACCCATCATTATCAACATCTACGTATGGGGCAATATACCAACTTTGTGCTTTATTTCCATCTATTGGATTACCTGGCCAATCTCTGATTTCTTTTGGCATAACATAACCTGGGAGATTAAAACTATCTCTATGGTTTTTAGCCATAACTTTAGTCATGTAGAAATGTTTGTCATACATAGAACAAGTGGCCTGTTCTATATTCGCATCTGACAAATTAAGAGGACCAGGCCAAAAGTCTTGTCCACTTTGTTGAAAACGAATAGCCGCTAATTTTAATTGTCCGGCTTTGTCCATACCACCAATCCACAATGCTGCAGCAAACATAGACGATGCCAATTGTCCGGAAGGAACAAAATATTGTGCCTTACTATTATTGAACCACATTGAACCGGCTGTTTCAATGTAAGCACGCACATTATTTACATTCAACTGACTTGAACCAGAGGCTGGCATACAATCTGCTGCCTTTCGCGATGCCGTTGCCTTTTTTACAGGATCGCCTACATACAATTCTGCATGTAATGTCATCATTCCCAAAAAGGAAACAAGAACCAATAAACTTAATATTCTTAATATATTTTTCATGGTATTATTTTTTTCTCCTTTATTACATTGATTTATTAAAACTGAAATGAAAGACCTAATTCTGCACGAATTGGAGCACCATAATTATTTACCCCTTGCATTACAATGGTATAATAATCTATGAATGATTGAACATTTTCTTGACTGGCAATATATTGTTGATAATCACTAGCTGTCAAGAAACCGTCATCAACTGGACTACCCGTGTATGAATATACGGATCTAACTTTCTTGATATTAAACAAGTTTTTGATAGCAACATTAACACGCAAATATCCATTCTTTTGTTTTTTGCCGCTATCATCTGCTTTTCTTAAAGTAAGAATAAAGTCTTTCCATACGTTCAAGTCACAATCTACAACCCAAGGCATACGAGAACCATTGATACCACCTTCCACACTACGTTGACCTTGACCAACAATAGTAGAATAGGCTACGCTTGAACGTGTATATGGCAAACCGCTACCTACACCTAATTGCAAACTCAAACCTGCACCTTGTAACCATTTAATTTCTTTAACTTTATCGCTATTTTTTATAGCCTTTCTTGTTACAGGACCATTGTTTCTGACATAATCTTCATTAAATCCAAATACATAGGAGAAATTGAAGTTGATTTTATGTCTTTGGTCATATGTCAAAGTTGTTAAAGTACGTAAGTTCGGTTGTCCAGAACGAATCAAAGCCAATGTTGAGGTTGGGTCAGAACCTGTACCCTTAGCAAATTGAAGGGTATAACTTGTATTAAATGAAATATTTTTTGTACGCAACATCTTTAAACCAAATGTAAAACCTTGTACTGTACCAAAGTCCATATTGGTATAAGAATAATAACTTGTTGGATAGGCTTGATTGTAGTGATAAACAACCACTTGATCACGTTTTTCACTATAATATGCTCTAACCTCTAATGCAAATGTTTTTGATAATGCTTGTTGGAATCCAATTTCATAATCTACACTGCGTTCAGGTTTCAAACCAGGATTTGAAAATGTACTTGAATTACTTGCATATTTTTCAAAATACAAATAAGATAATGGATTAAATCTTTGTTGTTGTGAAGTTGTTACAATATTGTAACTTGCAGAGAACAATGAGTTATCGCCTACAACAAATGAGAATGACAAACGTGGAGATAAAGTGATACCACCGTTTTTGAATGTAGGTGTATAATCTGCGAAAGCACTATAATTTACTTTAGTAACATCTTTGTCTCCCGGCAATGTCTTCAACAATGGCAACAAATTGGTTTGACCTGCTGAAGAAGCCAATTCGGCAGCATCTGTTACTTCCTGACCGTTTGCATCATACCAAACATTTCCTTTTCTGAATGCGGTGATCTCAACATCAGATGCAGAAGTTACACTTGCATCTTTTACATATACATAATAGTCATCACTTTGATTCATAAAGTCGGGAATTGTTGCCTCGCTAAGCATTCCTTTGTTTTGTGCTTCTTTTACTGTATAGGCATCTCTATACAAGAACATATCTTTTACGTAAGGTTGGTTTTGGTCGAAAACGTCCAAACGCAAACCCAAACTGAAATATAATGTTTTGATTGCAAATCTGTCTTGAATATAAGCAGCCATACGTACTGGTTTTGATGCCCCTATCATAGAAAAATCTCTTTTTGCTTCAGGGTCGCTTTCGTTAAACCAATTTTTAACATCACTCATTGTGATACCCTTGTTGATTACTTTTTTACCTAAATAGTCATATCCATAATAAGAAACAAGATTGCTTCCTTGATTGAACAAATCTTCAGGACTGAACATATCCAATGAATATGTTGTCGGATCATAAGCATCAACATCTATCCATTCATCTTCAGCAGCCCCCAATTTGGCACGAAGATTTTTGTCAAATGTTTTTTGTGCTTCATAACTTATCAATCTGTTGAAATCAACCGTATCCAAGAAAATACCGTTTTCATCATATCTAGGAATAGGATTGGTTCTATCCAATTCTTCTATATGTGCATTGGCATAAGTTCTCATCAATGACCACAAACCTCTTGGGGAAACGGAATAACTTCTGCCTATTGTTTGAATGTAATTAAATCCGAATTCTACAGCATGGTCATTACCATTACGACCTTTTATATCAAATGAAACCAAGGCTTTAAATTCCATTCGGCTACTTTTTGATTTTCCATAACCGTTATAGGTAACACCCGGAGCAGTAAACAAACCGTATGCACCTGAAGGGCTACCGCCATTCAACAAGCCCTTATATGTTCTAATAGCATCATCATCTACCATCGAACCGCCTGCTCTTTCGTATGCTCCCAAAGTATATTGTGCCAAATCGGGATTTAAAGTTCCTGGTGTAAAATTAACATCTGACACATAATAGGTTTCCAAAACGTAGGGAACATCTAAAGTATCAACACCTGAGCCATCCCAACGAGGAACCGCTTGGTTTTGTACTGATTTATAATATTTGGAAAGTGTATGTTCGTATTTTCCTATATACCCATAGTCAAACAATCTGTCTCTATGAACATGGCTAAATGATCTACCATCAGATTGTTGATAAAAACCTTGTAATCTGTAGTAAGCGTTTTGTATTTTTGAAGAATCGCTAAAATGGATTCTATGGGTCAATCTTGCATTCACATTCCACAACAAAGATTGTGAACGTCCGTTGTTTTCGGAGTTAAACAAAGAATTGCTAAAAGAGAACGATCTGCTATCGCCACCTTGTAAGTTACCGCTGATCATAAAATCCACCGATTTTGACCTGATGTCTATCTTTCCTTGCAAAGCAGCAGAATATCCATCGGAATTTTGTAGCCGATGACTTTTCTTTTTTGCCAAAGATAAGATATTGCCTTCTTCATACATGGTAACATAATTCAAGTTGTTTGCGGTAGAAACACTCGAACCATCAACTGTTCTTAAAGGATTGGCTTTTAAATAATCTATTGTTTCTTGGGAAGCAACATACAAACCATCTCTAACAGAACCGCCTGTACTATAAGCAGCCTCACCTGATAACAAGAAACCGACAGAAATAAAATCATTTCCTTTTGATGAGCCTGATGGAGCATTGGGTTTCACTATATCTTTACGTTTTACAATAGGTCCCACAACGTCAAAACGCAATTTGAAATTATTATATCCGTCTATACTTCCATCTAATTCAACATTACCCATAAATTCTTGACGGGTTCCTTTCGTTTCTATTTCTACAATAGAAGTTGCATCACCATATTTTGCAGGGAGAGCACCGGAAATAAAAGCGAACTCACCGATGGCACCATTAGGCACAACACTTGTTCTAACACCATCAACATAATAAGCGGTTTGGTCCTCTCTATTACCACGGACGTTCATACCCCCGCCAGAGCCGACAGTAACACCACTCATTGTAGTCAAAAGGTCAGAGACAGATTTTCCACCTGTATTTTTAATGTCTTCCGCTGTTCCCACTTGTTGACTGGCAGAGTTACTTGGGTCAAACAACTCTTGTGTTGCCGTTACAACAACTTCAGTCAAAGCAGCAGAACTTGACTGCATTTTAATATCTTCAATTTTAATCTGATTGGCACGGATTTCAAATCCGGTTTTTGTCCATTTGGCATAACCGACAGACGTTGCCACCAAATCATATTTACCTGCAGGTATTAATTTAATGGTATAATACCCATTTTGGTCGGTTGCTGCACCTGTTACCAATTTATTATCCTGCATTAAACGAACTGTTACAGATTCTATCGGTGTTTTGCCGTCCATTTCCGTAACCCTGCCCTTAAGGGTAGAATTCTGTGCATATGAGATTTCTCCCATAAGTAACGCTGTTACAAGCGTAAAAAGTACTCTTTTAAGCATATCTTTATTTTATTTTACCTAATAATTTTCAAAGTGCTAAATTAGCAATAATTTCAATACAAAATAATATTTTCTGTCTCTAAAACATCAAAAAAATAATAAAAATATGATTTACAGTTAAATAATTTTACAATTCAATTTTTTTATCAACAATTTGTTGTTATTTTCTTTGGCTGATGATTGTCTATATTTTGTACCTAAAAAATCACCTTTATTTCCCTTTACAAAAAAAAACGGATATTGTAATCCAATACCCGTTTTTATAATGTCCATTTTATTTTATTGGTTAATATGTACCTGCAATTGATTAAAAGGTATCTCAATGTGTTTTTCATTAAACTTTTCGTATGCGGCTTGTTTAAAAGCAAAGTCCACAGTCCAATAATCTGCAGTTTTTACCCATACTCTCAATAACAAATTGATAGAAGATTCAGCCAAATCGGTTACAACAACAGTCGGATCCTCCGGAGCCTCAGGGCTATACAATATTTTATCCGATGAAGCGGGCAATTCCAACAATGCTGCACGTGCTTTGTTGATATCTTCACCATAAGCTATACCTATTTTTATTTCCACACGGCGAATTTCTGATTTTGTATAATTGATTAATGAAGAGGTCGCCAATTGTGTATTGGGAATAATAATTATCTTATTATCCAATGTTGAAAGTATAGTATTGAATATCTGAATTTTTTGCACTGTTCCGGCAAACGAACCCTGTTCTATAAAATCCCCTACTTTGTAAGGTTTTAATAATAGAATGATAACTCCCCCTGCAAAATTTTGCAAAGTACCCTGTAAAGCCATACCTACAGCCAAACCTGCTGCACCTAAAATCGCAACAAAAGAAGTTACTGGAATACCAACAATACTAATGACTGTAACAATGAGCAGGGTTTTAAGAGCAACATCGACCAATGAAGACAAGAAATTCAGCAAAGAAGCCTCTAAATTTCTCTTCTCCATTACTTTGTTTATAAGTTTTACTGCCCATTTGATAATTTTCCACCCGACAAACAGAACAACTATAGCAATTAAAATTGCTGGAATATTCTTAAATAAAATACCGAATATAAACTCCTTTGCTTCTACTATGAAATGTTCCATACCTAATTAATATTTATAATATTTAATGTTTATGATTTTCCTTGAATTTTTCCAGGCGAACTTTCAAATCAGGGAACTGATTTCTGTTTACCAAAGAAACACACGCTCTCAAACCTTGTCTTTGACTGCCTGTAATAGACAATGAAATGGCACTAATGCCATAATACAACAATTCTTCCAACAATTCATCACCTGTAAAACCTGGATAACCAATTGTAAAATAAAAACCATCGGCCAACAGATTGTCTTCATCTTTATCGTAAACTACCTCAAAACCATTGTCTGTAAACATTTGTTTCATTTCATGGGCTTTTCTTTCATATTCTTTTATAACCTCGATAAAATTATATGTACCATCGTTGCAAGCCTTCAAAATAGCAGCCATAGCATATTGGGCTGAATGTGCAGTACCTGATGTTAAAGCATAAACAGACCCATAAACAATAGCATGACCTAAAGAATCCGTGCCGAAATTTTCTTTCAAATTAGGGAAATGTCCCTTGAACAATTTATCGGAAATAACCATTACTGCCAATCTTTCCCCTGCATAACTGAATGCCTTGGAACTTGAAATAAACAAGACATAATTATCAGTATATTTTGCAACAGTAGATTGATAGGGAGCTTGTCCCGGAGTAGAGATATTCTTACGGAAATCCATGCCGAAATAAGCCAAATCTTCTATGACAACAACATCATATTTGTTGGCCAAATCCGCAATGATCCGCAACTCGTTTTCGGTAAAACAAATCCAAGACGGGTTGTTGGGATTTGAATAAACAATAGAATGTATATTTCCTTTTTTCAAATACGATTCCAATTTATCACGCAACTTTTCGCCACGATATTCATACACATCAAAAGTTTCATATTTGGCTCCCATTATTCTATGCTGTTGTTTTTGAACAGGAAAACCGGGGTCTATAAACAAAGTCGTGTCTTTTTCCTTGTGGAGATGTTTAAATGTCATAAAAACAGCGAAACCAGCCTGCATGGAACCCACTGTCGGCACACAACTTGAAGCAGGAACATCAATATCCAAAAAATTCTTACAAAAACGTGCCATTTCTGACTTTAATTCCGGAATACCCTCTATATCAGGATAAATAGCAGCAACGCCATTTTTTAAGGCTTCTATTTGAGCATCTACGCCTACTTGCACGGCAGGCAAACCCGGTATGCCCATCTCCATACGAACAAATTTTTGCCCACTCGCTTTTTCAATTTCATTAATCAATCTTTTCACTTCACGAATGGAAGCCTTTCCGATATTTGGCAAACCGCTTTCTTTAATTTTCTCTTTTACAATATCATACGGAATTGGTGTATCTATCATAATATATATTTTTTTAATTTCTCCAAAGGTAGCAAAAAAAACTATATCAATACCGTTTTTAAGAAAAATTATATATTTTTTTAATTCACAAACCAATATATATTTGCAAATATTATCTTTATACACTTTTGGGAATACTACCGACAAAAAGAGCCGAAATACATCGGCTCTATAAATTGTTAGTTTTCAATGAAGAAATTATATTTATATTTCTGATTTTATTTGTGTCAGCGTTTCGGCAATAAGTCTTAACACATCGTTTTTGCCGAGCGTGGCAACAGCATTATGAATACTCCCCGACAATTGTGCATTGCTGTTCATTTGTTGAAACAAGAAATTGACAAAAGAGGTAAAATCCGTATTGTCATCATATTCCAGCATACCGGCATCGTTTATCTGCATAAGTACCTGCCTGAGAAATGTACGCACATTTTCAACCTTTTCCGACAAGGTATTGTATTTTTCCAACAATACCGCTTGAGCCGCATTCACGGTTTTAAGCACCGCTATCAGTTTCTCTTTCCGCACTTGTTTTTCTGACAATTGCACCAACACATCTGCCCTTATGCCCGCCAAGGCTGCACATTCGGCAAAGCCATGGTCTTTGAGCATTTTTTCTGATTCGGACAACCATTGCAGCCAAAGCATTGCCGAGTTTCCATCGCGACGTTCAAAAGCGGAAACCCTGTCAGGTACCTGCTGCAACTTGTCAAACAAGCCTTGAACAATATCCAATGTAGAACCTTTCATAAGACTATTCAGGCACTAAATTTGCGTTGATATTACCTTCATTGTCCCGAGAAAATGCCCATTGCATACCGTCTTCTTTCATGACAATGTCTATATGGAAAATAGCATCACTGTTTACCTCACTCAGTTCCTGTGCCGTTGCTTTAAGCATAATACCTTGATTGGACACACTTTGAAGAATAAAAAGACGTTCCAAGTCATATTTTACACGATAGAGTGCCGCCTCATTACCCAAGTCAATAGCGGTAGCGAATACAGGTTCATTGGAAGGCAAATTGTCATAAAATGCATTGCAGATTTCTTCTGCTTTAGTCTGCAAGGCAGTATCGGCATCAGTCGGGTCTAAGGGGTCGCCCAATTGAAACAACTCATTGTACAATTGATTCACCGCTATTTGCAAAACATATTGCAATGAACGGTCAAGACGCTCATTGTCATTGCCATTATTGGCAGACAGCATTCTCTGTGTTAAAAAATAGCACTCACAAATAGTTGAAGTGAGTGTTTCTACTATAGCATTAAAATCAAGTTGTTTGATAAGACTTAATGTTGTCGTTGCACCTGTATTTTCGCCTGCAAAAGCCACTGGAACGGACATATTGATGTTCCCGATTTTCATTCGGGGAACAGAAAAATTCCGCAACAACTCATCATTCTTGTACGCTTCGGCTATTCTGGCGGAAAGGGCATCGGCTGAGGCTCTGCCTTCTGCTATGCTTGACACCAATCCGTTAAGATAATTTTCCAATGAAATCATTTATTGTTTGATTTTTGTTTTTTTCTCTATTTATAAATTCCTTCTGTTCTAAATGTATCTGAGTTGTATCATCTTGTCAGCACCACCTTTTGGGCGGGATTGTTGCCTATTTGCACCAGATAAACCCCTGATGCATACATGCGGAAACGCAATATGCCTACCGCCCTTTCCTCCACATGCAGACAGCGACCCGTTACATCGTAAACCCTCACCGATTCGCCTTCGGCTCCGCTGACATAAATGCTCTCCCCGTCTTGCGTTATTTGCCACGGCACTACGGAAATATCTATATCCTGTATATTTACACGAACAGTATCATACACCGTTATCGTATCATACACATAAATAGTAACGGTATCGTATATCGGTATCGTATCATACAAACGGGTCCATAGGGTATCATTATGCCAAAGCGTGTCGTTTATATACGTACGAATAGTATCGTTGTACCATGTCGTGTCATTGTGCCAAATGGTATCGTATATATGTGTTCTTGTCGTATCATGATACCACAGCGTATCCTTATACCACAAGGTATCGTTCACCCACAAGGTATCGTTGTGCCACAAGGTGTCATATACTTGTGTTCTTATCGTATCATTGTACCAAACGGTATCGTTTATTTGCGTGCGAATGGTATCATGATGCCATATTGTATCGTTATGCCAAACGGTATCGTAATATTTTACCGTATCTTGCTCAAAAATAGTATCTCCATAGACAGTGAGCAGTTTAGCCAAGGGGGTTGCGGGCATATACACGCTATCGCCCCATTGTGTGGCGGTGATGGTGGTTTTGCCAACGGCATGAAATACAAAAGTATCCCCCGATATGGTAGCCACTCCCGGATTGCTGCTCGTGTATGACAAAGGCAGACCGCTTGTAGCACTTGCCTCGCTAAGCAACCAGCCCTCGCTGAGATGCCCTTGCAAATTTTGATTCCAAACTATTTGCTGGGGTGCATCTGCCTGCGGATACTCGTAGGCACCCATATCCACCCGACCTCCCGACACACGATGATTACCGTCCAAATCTGTAGAATCTTGATAAGTAAGTGTATTATAGTAGGGGTAGCCGGCATCTATACAGGCAGAGCCTGCCGACAAATGCCAATCTGCCTGAAAAATAGCTAAGGAATCCGCAGCATTAGTAGCGGCACCTGCAAAAGTAGTAGGTCTTACAAAACGCACATAGTTTTTTGTACTATCATGACCATTGTTTAGCGTATCCAATACAATATTGCCTACCCCTGAAAAACTTTTTAACTTTCTCGCATTATAAAAAGTATAATTAGCAGTATGATAACAACTGGTTGTATCGTAATATATATTATTATAATATGTTAGATTATTTGTATTTATGTAGGCAACACCTGCAAGTTTTGTATTAGCATTAACATGCTCTAATTTATTATTTGCAAATGTACAATTCTGTAGTATAAGATTAGCAGCATTTGTATCAAAAATAATACATACACCTGCATTATTATTATTTGTTGTATAATTGTTTTTCACAGAATTATTAACCAGTAAACAATTTCTCATTCTTAAGATACTTTGAGAAGAAACATTGATAAGACGTGTTGTATATCTTGGTGTTTCTTGTCCTAAAATCATATTATTCATAATCCTACTATTCGTAATATTCATCACACCTGTAGCACATGATATAATAGAACTATTGTTTTTATTATTTATAAACGAACAATTTGTGATATTAACTATTGTTGTAGAAACTGATGGGTCTGTACCATGAGAAGCAATAATCGCCCTGTTTTCATTATCCTTAAATATACAATTGCTCACTTGCAATGTCCCTACACTCTGAGCATATAAAGCATAACCATTACATTTTTCAAATTGAATATTTTCAAATGAAAAATTATTGCCCT
This sequence comes from uncultured Bacteroidales bacterium, assembly GCA_905233585.1. Classification (GTDB taxonomy): domain Bacteria; phylum Bacteroidota; class Bacteroidia; order Bacteroidales; family WCHB1-69; genus UBA1205. The sequence goes on along the minus strand of CAJOFD010000002.1, from coordinate 18,707 downwards.
TGGTATTGGTAAATAAAATTACATAATGTTCAGTAGGATTTTCAGATATATAACAATTTTTAAGGCTACAATGACCACTTAAACAAATAGAGTAGTAAGAACGATTACTCCCCGATAACACAAAACCATCTATACATGTATTGATAGATTGGGAATAAGGAACATATATTTTGATGTCTTTATATCCATTTATATACATGTTACGCGTTTGATCTATTTTTGTACATAATCCATTGGACAAATAACCATAAGTAAGACTTTGTCTTTCATATAAGTATAATTCTGTTCCGACAAATCCACCAAACACATGAACACCATTTACAGCTTGAAAACCAGCATAATTTCCTACTGCGACAAAAACACTATCCCCAACACTTGCAATATTTATTGCAGCTTGAATAGTTTGTTTTGCTGTAGTCCAAGAAAGACCATCATTATTATTATTTCCACTAGAAGAAACAAAATAGGTTGTAGCAAATATATTACAACACATACAGAACGTAAGTAGAAAACATATACCTTTTTTCATATTAAATCATAATAAAATAAATAATATTATAAATCTTCTAATATATGAAACTATAAAATATAAACAATATTGAAAGATTTATTTAAACTTTTTATATTCAAATAGATAAAACCTCAAAGAAGGTTTTATCTATCATATTCAATTTTATGTACTCTTGCTAAATGATTTCCTATTTGTAATTATTCTGTTGGATTAGCATTTGTAGGTGAATCAGAACTTGCTTCTTCCTCCTCAGATACTGCTCTGATTTCATTTTCCAAAATATTCAAAACACGATCTAAACCTGCTGGCATTTCATCATTAACAACCTTGACATGAACACTCATAGAATAAGTCCGCTCAACTTGCTCTGATTTGCTTGTTGACTGCTTATATGCTGCCGTTACATTTAATTTTACTTTCCAAACATTAAGATTCAAAGATGCCCCAACACTCACATCTTGAGTTTCATGACTTGTTGCAACTGAATTTAATTTACAATTAAAATCAATTGTCATTTCATCTATCCGCAATGCTGGAATAGACAACATGGTTAAAAAAGGTACTTGTAATGTTTTAGTTGTTTCAACTCCTCCATCATTAGAGGTATATGTAAAATCAACCATTCTAACTTTACTTTTTACCACATTATTATCGTTATCCAATTCTGTTGGTTCTAATCCAACCTTTTGAATAAAATCCACTTGAGCCATTGCTGCGGAATTTTGAGCATCTACTGCGGCCTGCATTGGACCTCCAATATAAGCGGAAAAATCCAAACTATTCAATTCGCTAACTAAATCTGCTGCCATAATTATCTATGTTTTTTTAGTTAATAATTTATTTAATTAAAGTTGTATTGCTTACGCATAAAACAACGGTGCAAATATACAACTTTTTTCTTTAGTTTTTCATTTTTTCCAATTTTTTTTGTTATATTTTTTAGTTTCCTTATACACAAATATTTATCTTCGGATTCTCGCAGTGCGTCCCTACATTTTTTTATTTGTTTTTATGGGCAGAAAAGAACGTAAGGTGAAACAATCCCCCAAAATTACATTATTTGCCAAACAAATCGGCATGAGAGCCTGTTCTAATCAATTTCAACAAATGCAGGTCATCATCTTTACTATAAATCAATAACCAATTAGGTTGAATATGACACTCTCTATAGCCGACGAATCTTCCTGACAAGGCATGGTCTCTATTTCGTGCAGGCAACGGAGTATCTGTCGCCAACATTTTAATAAGCGTATTCAATTTTTCTTCAGATAAATTACGCCTAATCGCCAAATGCAAATCTTTTTTATATTGAGATGTAAATATAATTTTTCTCATACATGCACTTTTTTCAGATAATCCTCAAAATCCTCGCAAACAACACATTCTTCACTTTCCGCTTCTTCAATAGCATGTAATGTAAGTGTTTGTTCGGGATTCTTTTTCTCATCTTTTATAATTCCCAGTGCTTGCAAATAGTCTCGCAGACTTTTACCTTGTTTGGTCCGCTCATTGATTGTAATTGTATATGTTGCCATTGATTATAATATTTTTTCAGTTCATTTAAAACGTAAAAGATTGAATTTTATTGTTTTTTTGTTCGTTTTTTTCCTAAAAGGAAAGGCACTTCCACGTTTGTTTTCATCATTTATTTATCATCATAAGAACTGAAAGCAGAAAACGCTATCACAAATACTTTTGTTTCAGGTATTTCATATATCATTCTATGTTTTCGCTTATTGGGTTGATTTTATAAACAATAAAATCTATAATGTAAAAATACAACTTTTTTCTTTACGTTTTCATTTTTTAATTTTTTTTTGTTGTATTTTTTAGTTCCCTTCTATCCATCCTACTACGAACACATTCCATGTATCCCTATAAATACAATTCCTTCTCTTGAAAAAGTTGCCACTGCATATGGCGAAGGAATATGAAAAAAATGCTCAACTTTCAAACTACACGGATATTTTAGCAGACCCGATGTCTATAAAAAAAGGGACGATATAATCGTCCCTAAAAATGAATACAATTTCAAATATTTAATTTTTATTCCTTGTACTTTGTTTAGTTACTCATTATCGTAACAGAACCGTTGAGGATAATTGTATTTGTTTCTGACAATGGCACACCATAGAGTACCCAATAATATACACCGTCAGAAACGACATTGCCTTGTTTGTTGCGGCCATCCCACCAAAATTCGCCAGAAACAGACGGGCAATCAGGATCTTTACAACTATTTTTCCAAACCAAAGCACCCCATTTGTTGTAAACTTCCATTTTCAATTCTTTAAAGAATCCCTTATCTTCAATCGGGCAGAAGCGGCACGGAGACACTTCACAAGTTCCATTGGGCGTAAATGCATTCGGGAATGCCATACTTTCTGTTACCAACACTTGTTCTTCAGCATTGCTCTTACAGCCATATTCATCGGTTACCACCATAGTAACGGTAATATATCCCGAAGTATTTTTGTAAACATGATTAACATTCGAGCCTGTTGTAGAATCTTGAACGCCATCGCCAAACTCCCAAGTCCATTTTACCAAACGTCCATCGCCTGGTGTTGAAGCATCGGTAAAGGAGAATGTTTCACCTGCATTGGCTTCTGTCGGATTTGGGGTAAAGGCAGCCACAGGTGATTTGTAGGCGGCTACAGAAATGGTGTCCGTATATTTTCTCACACAATTTTTAGGTGTATAGGTCAATTCCACTTCAAAAGCATAATCTCCTGTTTGCGTAAATTCCCTACGGATAGGATGTCCTGAAAATTGTTCGCCGTCGTTGAATGTCCACTGCCAATCAACCATACGGGCATATTGGACATCGGTATAGGTAGAATCATTCATCTTAATTTCAACTTCCAAACCATCACAAGCACCTGCAGAATCCGGTACAAATGTCAAATCAGGAATATCAATAACTTCAATATAATAATTCTTTGATTTGGAACACATTTTACTATATCCAGTCATAGAAACACGATATATTCCCGCAGAATCGTATTGTTTTTGTCCGTCTATCATAGTAGTTGTGTCATCACCGCTAAAGAACACCCATTTGGCCGAATCCAAACTCAATAAATTCGGATTGATTTGCGTAGTATTAGCAAATGTAATTGGCACACCCGAACAATAAACCGATGTTGTATCAAAATCGGGTATCATTTCAATAGCCCAAATGGTATCGTTCCCGTTCCATTGTACAACACAACGTTCTTTTGTACCATCACCCTTATTAGTCCATTTTATCAAGTAGAAATACGGAACATAGGTTCCCGGAGTACGATAGGTATATCGTTGCGTATTGTTAATAGCCATACCCGTAAATGTCATTTGAGAACCACCGTCAGGTGAAATGATAACGGTATCGACATTCTTTACTGTCGGTGTAAATTCGGCACGCAGATTGATACAACCAGAAAATGGTGAATAGGTAAATGTTCCAGCAGGACCATCTATGAAAACATGTCCCATTGCACTTGCCGTGTCCGTACAACCCAAGTCGTCCATGACAACCAAGTTAATATCATAAGTTCCAGCCGAAGCATAGAAGTGAACAACAGAATCCATGTTCGGTCCTAAAGCCGTATCGGCACTTCCACTTGCAGAATCTCCAAATATCCATTCATAATTAACGATATTACCTTGAGATGTACTCCAGAATGAAACATTCTGCCCTATACCTATACAAGGATATACGTGTCCGTTGTCATCAAAACTTGCAATAGGACGATTCACTTCTATCGTATCTACAAACACTCCCTTACAAGTAGAACCTTGTATTTCAACCGTCAAGGTTACAGGCACCTTTGTACTTAAATTGGGCAAATCATAAACATGTTGTTTATACAAGTCAGAACCCCTTGAACTATTCGTAATATATTGTGTCTCTGTTGGTGTTCCATCACCCCAATCCCAAGTACATTGCATAATTGTATTTGTATTAAATGCCAATGGTAATACATTCGATTTATTTTGGAATGTAACGATTTCCCTGTTACAATATCTTTTGCGTTGTCCTTGTGTTGCGTAATTGGCTTGTACCACATTGGTCAATACACGTTCTTCTTCTGCTACGGTAGAATCGCAACCATATTCATTGGTAACCGTCAATTCCAAAGTGTGCAAACCATAGAATGTATCCAACAACATAGGATTTTGCAATGAAGAAGTATCTATATTATTGTTCAGTTTCCATTTCCATGCGATAATAGATACGGTATCAAACGGAGATGGAGAAAATGATTGGTCTCTAACATACAATGTATCTGGAGTGGTTGCACACAAGGTGTCTCTTATAGAATAATTGTCATGATTTTGATCTCTGCCTATAAAATGTACATTGTCATGACTTGTAACAAATTGCGGCACACTACGCGGATAAATTCTTATGTGAACAGAATCATATCTGATACAACCCAAATCACAAGTATCTCTCATAAGAACGGTATAAGTATTTGGTTTTGGGAATGTTACCCAATAACCGCCACGAGGTTGCTGTATGCTATACGCAGGACGGTAATAAGGATTCAACGATAAATATTGATTATACGGTTGAACCAAATGACTTGGGTCTGTATCACCGGCATTGGTAAAGCCGAAACCCCACATGCTTATATTTTGCGTAGAAACTGTTGAATCCCAAAATTGAATACTATCACCTTCACAAACATAAATATTTTCTTTGCCTAAATTGGTGGAAAAATTCATTTTGGCTTCAGAAATATTGATTTGTTGGGTAGTCATATCTTCGCAATATCCGCAACGGTTGTATGTCGGACTATTCGGATCCAAAGAGTCATCATTCATTGCCCACAAGGTTGCCATTACAACACCTTTTAAGGTATATAAATAATTGGGTTCAGGGTGTGTGGCACTATCCAACAATCCATAAGGATATTGGAAAACAGGGTCGTTGGAGTCTTTGGTCAATGTATCGGTATGTTGCTCGAACATTGTACCACGAGAGCCGTCGCCAAACCACCACATATATTTTGTACCCATTACGTTATCTTGATTTTTGGCAAACTCTATGTACGGGTATTCACAAAACAAAGGTGGATTGCCCGCCATATCGTTCTTTGGATTATCAAAAGCTGCAATAGGAGGACAAACATAACAAACCGAATCATATCGCGGTCCTGTTCCTACACAACCGTTATGCGAAGGTGCAAGGGTTATCGGCTGATAGCCTACAGATGAAAAACTTACCGAGGTTGTATCACCTGTTGCCAATGGATTGCCTTGGTCATCTAACCATTGCCAATTGTTGGCTGGAACTTTGGCTATCAACTTTCCATTTGCATCTAAAGAGTCGTATGCCCTTACTTGCAAACCCACTGCTGATTTACAACCTTGTATAAAATCATATTCAAAACCACTTAATGGAGGATAACCTACCATAATAGTTGCAACCGGTACATCATAGCGGCAACCTTGTTGGTTTATCAATGTGATATAGACAGCAAAAACACCCGTATCGTTATAGGTATGCTGAATTTGACTTGTAGAACCTGAATTGGTTGAATCTGAATTATCAACACCATAATTCCAACGCCAAATAAAATCCGTAATTGGAGAAGATGATTTTAACGAATCTGGTATATTAGCCAAAGTTACTGTATGAGGAGCACAACCATGTGGAGGATCTGGTGGTGCAGGATCTGTTACGGCAGCGGCCGCTTTCATTGCAAATATATGAACATTATAATAGGTAGAATCCAAGGTACAACCATAGGGTGTAGTATGTACCATAGTGATGGTATAATCACCGAAACTACCATAAGCATGGGCGACAGAATCACCCGTAGCAGATTGTCCATCACCAAACAACCACAAAGTATTTTTCATACCGAAATCATTGGTTGTAGGATATTGTGTACTATTTTTAAAAATAACAGGTGTTGCAGGATCGCACATATTGGTATCTATAATGGTGGCTGCAGAAGGACGTTTGTCGTCAGTAACATGTATCATAAAGGTATCTTTAGCAGTGCAACCTGTCAAATGCGTACCTGTAACAATCACGGTAAAATCACCTGCTTGTCTGTAACGATTAGTAATAGGACCGGCAGAAGAGTGCCCTTCGTGTCCATCACCAAAAAGCCAGTGGTATGTTGTTCCACCACCATTGATACCACGGAAAGTAACAACTGAATTGTCATTGTTTACTTCACAGAGAATTGTATCTGAAACAGTCCTTTTTACAGAGAAGTTCACCATTCTGATATAATTGGTCTTTGTCAAAGTATCAGAACAACCCTCCGTAGATGTAGCCACAAGAGAAACATCGTAATTACCTTGAGGAAATACTTGTGTAGGATTTTCTTGAGTACTTGTATTCAATGGATTAGACATTGCTCCAAAAAACCACCGATACGTATTATTTGATGTTACCGAAGTTAAATTGGTAAATGTTGATGTACCTGTTGTCTGACTTGCATTATAACAAAAAACAGAATCATCAACGGTGAAATTCACCTCCGGTCTGTTTTTTACGAATACAAAATCCGGCTCGCTATACGTTGAAACACAACCATTTATATCTGTAACAGTCAAACCGACAGTATAATTGATTCTGGTATTACCAGCGTTTAAATAACGCCATGTCGGATTGGCTACCCTACTATTACCGCCATCACCAAAGTTCCACAAAAAGTCGCTAAAACTACTTGTTGTGGCAGGAGCTGTCGGTACCATAGTGAAAGAAACCGTCTCACCGGGACATATCGTATCATTGGCCTTTGTGAAGGTTGCCGTTAATGGCTCTACAATACGAATAGTTTCCGAATAAGTTTTTGTTGTACTGCCATAGGTAACAGTAAGCACAACGGTGAAATTGCCTGCCGTTGTATATGGGTGGGTAGGATCTGTCCCAACGATAGTATAGGCAGGAGTACCATCACCAAAATTCCAATTAATAGCCGTAATACCTGATGGATTGGTACTTGTGTTGGTAAACATAACCGAAGTTGGAAGACAAGGAGTACCTGTGGTATAACTCCAAGTAAAACTTGCGGTCTGTGCCGATGCATACAACGAAAGTATGCAAAAGATGCTGATAAATAAAAACTTCCTCATCTGTTCTTGGTTTTATATATTATTCTAAAATTTATTTTCAATATTCCTTTATTTATACTGACGCAACTTTTTCAAAAAAAGTTGTATCCATTTTGTTTTTTATCTATTTATTCCTTGTATTTGATTTATAACAGCCTGACACTCATCTGCATGTGCCGGATATTTTTTGGTCATTTTTTGTAATAAGTCCAGAGCATCGTTTGCCTTGCCCGTTTGTGCCCAATAAATGGCTTGGTAATATTGTGATTCAAATCTCCGTCCCATTTTCTTAATACAATCTTCCATAATCACATTGCCCCTATTTGGGTTACCTATTCTTGCATACATCAAGGCCAAATTGTAATAATTTTGAGCCGAATATGGATTTATTCCTATCATTTTTTCGGACAATTCAAACACTTTGTTCAAATAAACATTGTTGTTGGTTGCTTGATATATATGCGTATAAATATTGGTAGCATAAGATATAAAATTTTCGTTTGGACATACTTCCACCAAACGGTCGGTGAAATAAACAATGGAATCAATATGTGTTGTTCCAGAATACAATTCCACCAAACTTGATAGAGCAGCCTCATTGTTGGGATCGTATGCCAAGGCTTCTCTATATTTGCCGATAGCGGCATAAACAATATTTATACGTTCCTCCATAGACAAACTATCGTCTGACAATTTGGATTTTAGCAAATACCCTTCATAATCGGCTTTGTTTTCCCTTTTGATAATAGCCGCAATAGGCTTCCCATCCACATCAATGGTATGAATGGTTCCTTTGGGAGGCCAAATGTTATGCTGCAATTGGTAAGCATTAATATAAGTATTAATACTAATAGCATAATCCCAATCCGAATTGCCACGTTCATAATAACGAATATAGCCTATTTCATAATATTTTGCAGAATCATTTCTGAAATAATATTCAATAGCCTTATGGTCATTGGAGGATATTTTTATTTTTTCAGGCGTATTTCCTTTTAATTTATTTTCAACAAGATAATTGTCCAACCATGTAGAAGCGGCACGAGTACTATGCTGATAATAATCCATTTCGTAATAACCGTAATTTTTGCTGACACCTCCACACAATTGATTATAATAAACATATTCATGCGGATGATATTTGCAAATATGAACAAGAGGCAATAACAACAACAATGCAAAAATGCCATAAACTATCCATTTCCAATTTCCTTTCATCTTGTCAGCCCAAGCATTCCAACCGAAAACAGAAGCCGTTACCAAAAATGGATAGGTAAACAAAACATGACGCCACCCACCATAAACATTTGATGCTTTGTAAATAATATAGAATATTGGGAAAAAGAACGAGAAGAAAACAATAAATGTTATCATTCCTGTCTGTTTTTTGATAATTTTGGGTAAGAACACCAAAAATGCCAAAAGCCCCAGGATTACCGCCTCAGGAATAGTCATAAAAATATATTTCGGCAAATAATACCATGGCGCATTGGTAGACCATATATTCACTCCTTCAAATACTTGTCGCAAATTCACACTATAATGTTCCATCAAATCCAAAGCCTCTTTGGCATGAGCAATAGGACTCTGTTGCAAATATGGCCACAACACTATGCTGACAAAATAACCGACAATACTTGTCAGCAACAATTTCCCAATAAGAATAAAACCTTTTGTCCAAAACATGCCTTGATTCCATTTGTATTCCTTATTGACAAAGAAATACCAAATGCCACAGAACAAAAACAAATAGGCAACCAAAATCAAACCACCTATACGGACAGAATTTGCAATAGCAATACCCAATGCCACAAAAAGCAACCTTTTCCAACTTGTTTTGGGCAATTCTCTTACCAATAAAATCATTTGATAAATGGCAAAAGTATAACCTAAAGCAAATGGTATATCTTTAGGATTGTTGAATGAATGTCCCAAAAATCTCGGTGAAAGCAACAAAAGCAAAAAACCCATTATTGCCGCCCTGTAACCACATGTTTTTGCCAACAACAAGGCTATGATAAAAGCGATGCACCATCCCAACAAAGCATTGCAACAATGTCTGAATTCGTAAGGATTGTCTATATGGAACCATTTGATAAACAAATAGGTAATATTATCAAATGATTGTCCGTAATATTCAAGATTTTGTGTAAGAGGGTCGCCCTGTGTATTAACAGCAGCAGTATCTCCATTGGCAAAATAGTCATATACACGTGAAGAATGCACATAACTTGATTTTTCATCACCAGACATACCCGAATTCAGACTCAACAACGGCACGACAACAAATGCCACTGCCGCCAAAATATAAAACACTTTTTTCAAAAACAAGGGTTCTTTTTCACAAACAGTTGATTTAACGCTTGTTGAATCCTTATCTACCGCATTTTTCTTTGTATTTTCCGTGGTCTGATTCTTTTTCATGCACTATATATTATATCTCTAAAAGAATACAAAGGTAATAAAATATTTTGTAAAACACAGCAATAAGATCAATATTTTATATCCAATATTTTATAATAAACTGAAAATCAAATAAATATTTATTTCAACAAAATATTAACATTTTGCAAAAAAATAGAGGAAACGCCATTTGCTGCATTTCCTCTATTATTATCATTAATTGTTTCCCATTTATTCTCCATAACTCGAACCATCAAAGCAATGAGTGCATATCCGTTCTTTAGGCAAACCTATCGTTCTTGCAATCGTTGATAAGGTATTGAATTTAAGCGTATCAACCCCTATATGTTTCCGCAATATTTCCACCATGTTGGCATATTCTTTGGTCGTTTCATCACGATAAAGATGTAAATTTTTATTACTATCGCCCTCCAATTCTTTTATTACCCTGCGTGTGATAAGTTCCATTTCTGTTTTGGAAGCGGAAAAATTCAGATAATTACATCCATAGAGCAATGGCGGACAACTTATACGGATATGTACCTCTTTTGCCCCATAATTATATATCATTTTCACATTGTCTTTCAATTGAGTACCCCGTACTATACTATCATCGCACATCACCACTTTTTTGCCGGAAAGCAATGCTCTATTGGGCAAAAGTTTCATTTTAGCCACATGTTCTCGCATTATTTGTGAAGAAGGCATAAAACTACGTGACCATGTAGGAGTATATTTTACTATACCCCTTTGATAAGGAATACCTTTCCCCATCGCATAACCCAATGCCATTCCTATACCTGAATCAGGAATAGCCGAAACAAAATCGGCTTCTACATCATCAGATTTTCCCAATTCATAACCGCCTATATAACGGGCATTTTCAACATTTATTTGCTCATACTGTGTTGCAGGAAATCCATAATATATCCATAAGAATGAACATATTTGCATTTTATCATTAGGGGCTAACAATTGTTGGCAGCCATAAGGAGAAACCCGGACTATCTCTCCCGGACCTACAAATTGTTCTACTTCATAATCCATATTTGCAAAACTATGACTTTCAAAAGCAAGTACATAGCCATTTTGATTTTTCCCTATCACTATAGGAGTGCGTCCATAATAATCTCTCGCTGCAATGATACCATTGTCGGTAAGTATCAACATAGAACACGAACCCTTTACTTTTTTGTAAACATTTTGTATGCCGTCCACAAAATCTTTTCCTTGAGTAATCATTAAGGCTATCAATTCTGTAGGATTGGTTGTACCCGAACTCAATTCTGTAAATTGCTGATTAAGCGAAAGACATTCTGCTTCTAACTCTGCAATATTATTAATGCGCGCCACTGTAACGATGGCAAATCGTCCCAAATGTGAATTGACCACTATCGGCTGTGCATCTGTATCACTAATAACACCTATTCCGCAATTTCCTTTGAATTTATCCAACTCATCACCAAATTTGCTGCGGAAATAGGTATTTTCAATATTATGTATAGAACGATAAAAAACACCATTTTCCATGGTAACCATTCCTCCACGTTTAGTACCTAAATGTGAATGATAATCTATACCATAAAACAAATCCTCTACACATGCATGTTTAGATGCAACTCCGAAAAAACCTCCCATATTATTTATTATTGATTATTAAAAAAAATACGATAATTTACGTCTGCAAAAGTATCATTTTTTCCTAAAATTAAGAAGCAAATTGTACAATAAAGTTATTACAAAATAATACTCCTTTTCTGTTTATTTTGGAGATTCACTTCATACGCATCGGTCATACTTATTTTCATCCCCCTCCTGTACATATTTCTATTTTCTGAACTTTGCAGTTATATCCTCCAACTCGCAAGTATCGTTAATATGTTTTATTCTATACAATCTTTGATTGGTTGTCGGCTTGTCCAATGCCCCACATTCTGGTTTATAGGGACCTATCTTCACATAATCGAAAAATTGGGGTTGAAATAAATCGGACAATGTTTCTCTACCTGAATACCACGCCGTTTTTAAATTATATTGTGTTTTGACCCATTTTGCCAAATTGTTGACAGCCTGCACATCGGCATCCCCCCCCATAAAGGCAACACAAGTTAAACCATTGATGTATTTTTTTAATATATCATCAATGGTTTCTTCTGTTAAGGATGTACCTATATCTTCTGCCAAAAACGGACTATGACATTCTTTGCAAAAGCAAGGACAATTTGTAATATTGAACGCTAATGTTGTTTCATCAGGAATTTCCTGAAAAACAATGTCATAATTATAATATTTCATTATATTTCGGCCTTTTCAACCTGTGTTTGAACATGTTGATGGCTATGTTCATGATTGTGTCCGTGCTTGCATTCTCCCATTGGACTATTCTTGGGAGCGTAGAATCGCTTCGAAGCCTCTATTTGTCTGTCATGAGAGAAATGATCAATACGTTTCAAATAACCTATAACCCTAGTTGCCCAACTTACATTTTCACTTCCGCAAACAGGACATTGATGCAAATAACGTTTGTCTATATGTTTACAATCGCTATTGTTACAAATTGTATTGGGGATATTAAAAGTGAAATAGTTTGTACCTTCAACTGCAGCTAATCTTAATAGATTTCTATATTGGGAAACTGACAAATGTTCTTCTAAATTCATGTGCAATGCAGAACCGCCATCTAAATATTGGACATATTCTTTGCCATGCAATTTAAATTTATCAAAGATCGTCAGTGAATCGTCTTCTACTACATAGAAATAACTATTGTAACAATCTCTTGATACTTTGTAGCCGTCTGCCTTGTCCCAATTGGCATGTTTTACACCAAGATTTTCAGCAGGCACAAATTCGGTATTGAACATCAAATCTTTTGTACGGGCCGCTTTGTTTTCATCGGAAATAGTCTGCAATATAGATTGGATAAATTCTCTATAATCATTATTATCACTAACTTGTATTCCCAAAAATTCGGCTGCTTCAACCACACCATTTACACCAATAGTCAAATATTGTTTATCCAAGGAAATAAATCCAGCTTCATAAACGGTAAGCATGTGTGCATGATAAAAGTCTTTTAACAATTCATTAAAAGCCGTTTGATAACAATGTACTTTTTTAACCTGTTCACGCAAATACTCTAAAACATCTTTTCTTTGATTGATAGCATCTTGCACTAAACGATTGATATTAAGTGTCATCACTGATTTGGAACCGGTAGCCACACCACCAGCACCTAATGAATAACTGAATTGATTGTCTTGCATTTCGTTACGCAAACGGCAACAAGAACTCAAACTATCGGCAGAGTCAGACATATAGGTAAAGAAAGAATGACCTTCTGCATACATTTCTGCTGTAAAATCACCGTAAGACTTGTCTTTCACATCGTTACCGTCAGTAAGCAAAGCCATTGTTTCAACAGGGAAAGTCAATATTTGTTTTGTTCTTTCTTTGTTAAACCATTTCATAAACAATCTTTGCAAAGCGTCTAAAGATTCCCAAATAGGTCTTGTCCCGTCTGGGAAAGCGAAATCGCCAAACACGCCTTGAAAATAATAACTATCGAAATAACTGATATTCCAGAAAACAGATTGGAAATTGCGGGCAGCCGCCGGTTGATTCAAATAATAAACAACATTCTGGAAATAATCAAAAATGACATCTTTTATTGTTCTGTCTTTATCTATGCTTTTTTCAACAATATCATTTAAATGTTGAGTATAATCATCTCCCCATTCTTTTCTGCAGAAATAGTCGAAATACATTAAAAATTCAGGAGTAGCCACCGCCCCTGCAAATTGAGAAGCAATGGTAAATACCATATTGACAAAAATGCCGCAGAAACTTCTCAAATGTTTTGGGGGAGTTGAAATACCACCCATTTTTTGCAAGCCGTCCAATAACATAGGATACATAGTTACGGCCACACAATAAGGGAAAATAGAAGTTTCATCATGCTTGTACAATTCGTGTTTTTCCAACTGACGGATATATTCTTTTGCCAAATCTTCACCATACATTTCCCTAATTTTGTCTGTCAGTCTGGAACGGTTCAATTTAATAACGTCTCCTTTGAAAAGCTCTCCATTCAAAGTGGCAATATTTTTTTCCGTTACATTGGCATTGGAATCGAAATCACTGCCTGTTGCTGCATTTTTTGCTTTGATATAACGACCGATATATGTTTTTTTCTTTTCCAATTCACGGGCAGAACGACGTTTTTCTCTATAAAGAATAAAAGCCTTGGCTACATTATAATAATTTCTATGCATCAACTCCCTTTCAACTTGGTCGGAGATACTTTCTATATTAATGAAATTATACAACTTTAGCGAACCAATAATGCTTTCTATTTCGCCCGCCTGATATGGTTCACAAACCGCATTGAACGCTGCTTCAATCGCTTTGTAGATTTTTGTTTGGTCGTACTTTTGTGCAGTATTATCTCTTTTTACAACAAGCATAATTATTTTGTCATTAAATTGTTTATTTATTTGATTTTACACTTTTCCATAAAGGAATCCGTATGGTTTTACAAAGATAACACTATAAACAAACACTTCAGCATATTTCACACTAATTTTTATTAACTATTTTTAGTTAAAATTAAAGCACTTAAATTCAAATATATATAAATAAAACATTGACAATCAAATAGATATATCTAATCATTTAAAATCATTGGTTTAACAACCTTACAAACGGCATAGAGAAAAAATTATCAACATTGCATTTTTTTAGGACATATTTTTTTGAGAAAAACTCTTTTTTCGCCATACAAACTTTCCTCTACTACAATATATATATTTTTGTATGTTCAAGCCAACAACCTACTACCAATATTTGTTATGTAAAAAGAATAAACTCAGTGAAAACATGAAATATATACATAAAAAATATAGCCGACGTGCTTTGTATCAAACAAATAAAAGTTCTTAGTTTTAATAGGCTAATATTGAACAAAAAATGTTATCTTTGCCAAAATTATTTTTATGTCAAACGCAGAACAAACATTAGAACAATCATCAAATGCTTCTGTGGAAAATACAGAAGGAAAATCTGTTATTGATACCCCAAATGCAGAAGATTTTATTATCCATATTGATAAAGCAAATGTTTATCAAGGGAAAAATTTAATTTTAAATCAAGTGAGTTTTACCATCAAGGCAGGTGAATTGGTTTACATTGTCGGGAAAACAGGTTCGGGTAAAAGCAATTTGCTGAAATTGCTTTATGGAGATGTACCTGCCGTTGACGGAACAGTGAAAATTGCAGGTTTTGACCTTAGAAATATAAAATCCAAAAACATTCAAAAATTAAGAAGAAATTTAGGTATAGTTTTTCAAGATTTTCAACTTCTGCAAGACCGTAGCGTTTACGATAATTTGAATTTTATCGCAAAAGTTACCGATTGGAAAGACAAAAATGCACGCAAACAACGCATAGAAGAAGTTTTGGCTTTGGTGGGATTGGCAACCAAGGGCTATAAAATGCCCCACCAACTTTCAGGAGGAGAACAACAACGCGTTTGTATTGCCCGAGCATTAATGAATAACCCTAAAATTATTTTGGCAGACGAACCTACGGGAAATCTTGACCCTGAAACTTCTTACGATATTTTTTCTCTTTTTAGAGACATTACCCAAAAAGGCACATCTGTTTTGATAGCAACACACGATTATCTCATTATCAATCAAATACCTTCAAGGGTAATTAAAATTGAAAACGGAAAAGTACTTGAATAAAACATGCTTTCTATTCTCATACCGATATACAACTGCGACACACGCCAATTGGTACAAACATTGCACCAACAAGCCCTTTCCACTGGCATTGAATATGAAATATTACTTCTGGACGATGCTTCCGACAATGAAAATGTCTGTCATATCAATCAACAATTAAAGAATTTGCCATCGGTAACTTTGTTTGAATTACCCACAACGGCAGGACGTGCTGTTGCCCGCAATTTTTTGGCTGGACAAGCTAAATACAAACACCTCCTATTTTTGGATTGCGACACGGAAGTTGTTGATGATAACTATATTAATAGGTATATTCCTTATTGCAACAAAAAAGACATAGTTGTTTGCGGAGGTATTGCCTATAAACAAGAACAGCCCTCCCAAAATGCAAAGCTTCGTTGGATATATGGCAAAAAATATGAAGAAAAAATGTCGAAAGCAAATGCTAAAAATGAAACCAAAAGAGCAGCGAACGAAATTACCTCATTTTCTTCATTTAATTTTTTGATTGACAAAGATTTATTTTGGTCAATTCGTTTTAATGAATTGCTGAAAAACTATGGACATGAAGACACCCTATTAGGCATAGAATTACAAAAAAGAAATTATCATATCACTCACATAGACAATCCCTTGTATCATATTGGCATAGATGACACCGATACTTATTTGAACAAAACCGAAAAAGGGGTGGAAAATTTGAAAATTTTATTAAACCAATATCCTGACAGAGATAGTTTGATAAAATATATCAGATTGTTAAAATTTTATCATGCCTTAGAAAAAACTCATTCGGTCGGTTTCGTCCGTGTCTTATATAGATTTACGCGTTCACTCATGCTAAAGAATTTGAGAAGCAAACACCCCAACCTTACCATCTTCAATCTCTATAAATTGGGGTATCTTTGTTATCTTATGTCGGCGAAAAAGAATTTCGATTTATAACATCGCCATGTCAATGACAGACTTAAAACAATGGCTGCCGTTAAGTAAGAAAGAGATTGAAATTCGCGGTTGGGACGAATTAGATGTCGTTCTGATTTCAGGAGATGCCTATATAGACCACCCCGCCTTTGGTACAGCAATTATCGGAAGACTTATCGAAGCAGAAGGATTCAAGGTAGGGATAATTGCTCAACCTAACTGGCGAGATGATTTGCGGGATTTTAAACGATATGGCAAACCCCGATTATTTTTTGCAATTACTTCCGGTAGCATGGACTCTATGGTCAATCATTATACCGCAGCCAAACGCTTACGATCCACCGATGCATATACTCCAGGCAATGTTGCGGGATTCCGCCCCGATTATGCAACCGTAGTATATGCCAATATTGTTAAACAACTTTACCCTGATTCCCTGCTTGTGATTGGAGGCATTGAAGCCTCTTTAAGACGACTGACACATTACGACTATTGGTCAGATGCGTTAAAACCGAGCATACTAATAGACAGTAAAGCCGATTTGTTGATATATGGTATGGGAGAAAGACCCCTTAAGGCTATTTTAGATGTTTTTAAACATAAAACAAACCCTCAAAAATCCGATTTTTTCCATATCCCTCAAATTGCTTATACAACAGAACAACCTGTTCAAAAAGATGAAAACACGTTGTTTTTACACAGTTTTCAGGCTTGTTTGAAAAGCAAAAACACATTTGCCCACAATTTTAAACTTTTTGAAACAGAATCACATAAAAAATATGCCAAAAGGCTTGTTGAACCTTATGAAAACAGTTTTGTTGTCATCAATGCTCCTTTTGAACCCATCAGTACACAAGAACTTGACAAGATTTACGAATTGCCTTTTACCCGCTTGCCCCATCCGCGATACGAGAAACGAGGAGAAATTCCCGCTTTTGTGATGATACAAAATTCGGTAACTATACATCGGGGGTGCTTTGGAGGCTGCAGCTTTTGTGCCATTTCTGCACATCAAGGCAAATTTATCGCCAACAGAAGTCAAGCATCTATATTAAATGAAGTCAAGAAAATAACGCAAATGCCTTATTTCAAGGGGTATATCAGCGATTTGGGCGGTCCTTCGGCAAATATGTACAATATGAAAGGCAAAAACGAACAATTGTGCAACCGTTGCGCCAGACCCTCTTGTATATTTCCTCAAAAATGTCCCAATCTCAATTACAATCATCAAACATTAATTGATTTATACAAACAGGCAGGCAACCTGCCCAATATAAAGAAGATAACCATAGGCAGCGGCATCCGTTACGATATGCTTGTGGAAAACAACAAAGACATTGTACATTCGTTCAAAATAGACGAATATACCGAACTTTTGATACGCAAACACGTTTCCGGCAGATTAAAAGTTGCTCCTGAACACACTGAAAACCACGTGCTTGACCTAATGAGAAAACCCCATTTTGACCAGTTTTTATTGTTTAAACAAAAATTTGACGCTATCAATAAAAAATTGCATTTGAACCAACAGATAGTACCTTATTTTATATCCTCTCATCCAGCATGCAGGTTAATAGATATGAAACATCTGTCTCAAAAAGTACATCAAATTGGCATTCACCCTGAACAAGTACAAGATTTTACGCCAACACCGATGACCTTGTCTTCCACCATATTTTACACGGGAATAAACCCCTATACAGGCGAAAAAATCTTTTGTGAAACAAAAAAAGAAGCCAAGCAAGCCCAAAACCGCTGTTTTTTTGAACATAACAATTCGTCCCGAAAAAAATTCAAATAAAATCCGCAAAAACTTTTGGGGGTGTAGCAAAGAAAGTTTTCTTTTCTGACACATTGATTGTGTTTATACAAAAAACAAATACGGCTGCCATAATATGGCAGCCCAACAAAGTATTGTTCACCTCTCATTTTTTCAAATCTCAAATTGAACGGATATTCCAGCATCCTCAATGCCGTAACAAAAAAAGGGACGATATACATCGTCCCCAAATATTTTAATTATAAACCAAAATTCAATGTTCTATTCTTTTACGAATTTT
>CAJOFD010000001.1 GCA_905233585.1 uncultured Bacteroidales bacterium | reverse complement strand
TTCTACTTGTGGTGGAACACTTGTAGCAATTGTTACATATATTTTTCTTCCTTTTTTCACATTAGTCCCTGCACTAGGGTCTTGAGAAAGAATTGTTCCAGCCGCCACATCCGGTGAAAATATTGAATCCGAATACATTATTTCAAAATCATCAATTAAAGCCATATCTTCTATGGTTTGCCCCACCAAATCAGGAGCAGGTACCTCTTTGCCATGATGGGTAATAAGATTAGTACCTTTAATCGCAATAAAAACAATGACCAAACTGATAACCAGCATCATTATCAATGACGCCAAAACCGGATATGCAGAAAAAAAAGACTTGCCTTTCATCTTATACGTATTATAGTTTGCAAAGATAACATTTTTATAGGAAACACAAAAAGAAAGTGAATAAAATCTAATTAATAAATTTTATGTGCTTTTGTTTTTTTTATATCTTTGCAAAATATTTAACCTTTATGTAATATGGATTTAATCAAGTTTAGAAGGCAATACTTAATTACCTCTCAGAAAGTTCCGCTATTAGAAAACTGGCAAAAAGAAACATTCAATAATATGAATGTATATGCGGAACAAGCATTACAAATGAACAAGCGTACTATAGACGGAAAAGAATTTTTATTGTTGGGCTATTGGATAAACCCTCACGAACCAGATAAAAGTAATGAAGAAATTTTAGATGACATTTTTGAAAAATGCCAAAGTATTGATACTGTATATATATATATATATATATTATCAGGAAGATTCGCTCTATTTTGCAGATTTGGCGAAAAAATGTATGGCATAAGTGACGCCGGCGGTTTTCGCCCTATCTTTTTCACGAATCAAACGCAAGAACTTCATCTTACCTCAAACATATTTCTTCTAAAATATGTAATGAATTTAGAAGAAAAAAAAGAAAAATATCAATTTGAACATTCCAACTTTTACAAATGGGCACCAACTTTTGGCTGGTGTCCGGGCTATACTTTCTATAAAAATGTAGAATCTGTTATCGCCAATCATTACCTAAATATCAATGAACGAAAAATTTATCGTTTTTATCCCAATAAGACTCTCTCTACAATTAACACAGAAGAAGAAGTAAACAAAACAGCATTGCAAATATCCAAACTATTACAAAATAGCATTGCAAGTATAGTTAAAAGAAGTCCCGTTTCATACAGTCTTACAGCAGGATATGATAGTCGTATGATATTATCAACGATAAAACAATATGCCGATAAAATGTATTTTTGGATTTTTTACTATTCAAAAAAACATTCAGACTATTTTCTTCCCAATCAAATTCTTCAAGAATCTGGATACCAACGTTTTCCTATTAAATTCAACAGAAGAAAATATAAAAAATATAGAAAATTCTATTTCCAAAATACTCCAATGGCTCACGATATGTGGGCAAAATTGAATTGCTCATTAATTGATGAGTACCCAAAAGACTACGTGAATATACGTGGTGCAGCTTCAGAAGTTTTAAAGTGTGAACAATTTAGAGATGGAAAACACCCTGAAAATATCGATATTGATTTTGTAAAGAAACTCCCAAATTTCTATTATTTAAACGAATGTAGTACAGATATCCTTAGTCGCATGCATGCATATCTATCCGAAATGCAAGACTATTGCCAAAAATATGGATATAAAACTTTAGACATTCTTGAATGGGAAGCAGGTAACTCGTGTGGGCAATGGCAAATGCAAAGTGAATTGGAATCAGATTTTTTGTATGATGTGTTTGTCCCATTGAGTAATAGGGAAATATGGGATTTGTTCCTTTCTGTGCCATGTCAATATAGAATGTATGCTACAGGTTTTCAGATTTATCATAAAATAATAAAACAAAGTTGGCCTGAACTTCTCAATTATCCTTTCAATCCACCATCAAAATATTCTAAGTTTGAATTGAAGATGCAATACTACAAAGAGGCTGCAAAATTTAAATTGAAAAAGATGTTTGGAAAATAATAGAATTTCTGCTTTTTTTCTACATTATCCTTATCTTCAATATATTACATCTATTCAAAAGAAAAATCTATCGTTGGGGTAACCTTTACCCCTTCATATTTGGTTTCTATACCCATTTTATAGGTTGTAACATAAAGCATATTACCATTTTCATCGTATTGAATAACATTTCCATTCAATAAACCATTTGTATAAGGATATTCCGCTTTTTTCAATCCATTTTCCCAATAATATACGGTCTTGCCTTCCAAATTATCATTATAATAATTTTCCACAAATTTTAATTTCCCATTGGAATAAAAAGTTTTCCAAGCCCCTTCCCTTTTTCCGTCTTCATATTTGCCCTGTACTTTCACACTATCATTATAGGCAACCCATACACCAGACTCTAAGCCAGATTCATAATAACCAGAAAATAAAGTATCACCATTTTCAGAGAGAGCAAAAATATGACCATTCAAGTCTCCTTCCTCATAATTTTCCACCGATAAAACATTGCCACTCACATAATACCATATCCATTGCCCGTCTTTTTGACCTTTTATGGTATATGCACCTTCTATTTCGACATTTCCGTCTTCATACAAATATTTCCACGTACCAATAGGACGGCCATTCTTATATTTTCCCAACGCTCTCACTTTACCTGATTCGTAAAACTCTTTCCATTGCCCTTGTTTTTTTCCGTCATCATCAACAATACCCTCACCCAAACAAATTCCATTGTGAAAAATAAAACTTTTCACCACTTTTCCTTCAGGAGAATATTCTCTACGAATGCCTTCGGGTTTGCCTTTGAAAAAATGAGCAATAGTTCGTATTTGTCCATTGGGGTGATAATCCACTTTTCTATCCAAATGTTTCGTTTCTACTGCATCTTCAATCAGAATATCATTTTCATATTTTTCTATACGGATAAAATTGCCCTCTTGGTCATAATATTTGAAATAACCATTTTTTTTGCCATTCAAATAATTTTCTTCCAGAACAAGTTTTCCGCTATCGTTAAAAGTTTTCCATAATCCCTGTTTAAAACCATTGGCATTAAATCTATTGACATATTCCCTTTTTTGCACAAAACCAATATCGTAATTATATTTCCTAAAGTATCAAAAAATCTTGCCCAACCATTCTCCTTTCCATTGTAAAAAGGTATCAAACCTAATATTTCACCCTGATTATCAATTTGTTTTACAACTCCGACAATAGTATCATTATGATAAACAACCTCTTGAATATATTCCGACAAGAAACTGCGGGACAACCCCTCTTTTTTACCGTCCTTATAAATTATTTCCGATTGAATTTTTCCATCATTATCATAAAATTTCCACAAGCCATCTAACAGAAAATTCTTTCGATTTCCTTCAGAGAGCAAAATGCCTTTTGGCGAATATGATTTCCAACAACTATCGGGTTTTCCATTTCGCAAAAAACCTTCACTTGACAGGGTGCCATCTTGATAAAAATACTTTTGCGGCACAAATTCTTGTTGGGCATAGACCACCAAAAATACGCTATAAAACAAGCAAAATCCAATAATGATTATTCTTTTTTTCATTGACAAAATTTATATGCAAGGCTAAACAAATTAGATTTGACAAACAAAATTATAAAAAATATAAGTTCAAAATAACTATAACAATCAGAAATAATATATTATTTTTATTTTCAATCATATCAATTATAAAAAAGGAGGTGATGCTCCCCCCTCCTTTTTACTTGATAAATAACCCCAATCCTTATCCTGGTGATATTTTATAAAAAAATTTAGAAAGATTCCTGCAAATTTTTCAATGATTCTTGTATTTTTTGAATTTCGTTATTTTTATTTTCTAAATCTTTCTCTTTCGTAGCAATTTTCTTTTCCAAATCACTCATTTGAGATTGCATTTTATTTTTATCTGTTTCTAATGCTTTTTGTTCTTTTTGCAATTTAGTCAAGGTATTATTATGTTGAATTATTTTTTGATTTAAATCATATTCTTTAACATATTTTGGAAATCCGTCAAGAAATTTTTTAGTATTGTTCATAATTTCAGGGTCATTGGTGGTATTGGCAAAATTTTCATTACCTTTGGATACCAAAACATAAACAACAGTAGTAGCATCTTTTTTCTTCCCTATGGTATTTACCATAGTATAAATGTCAAAATTCATACTACCGATTTCTAAAAACTGTTGTGCAAGATAAGTTCTCCAACCTTTTGAATTTGAACCTTTCAAACCTACACCTTTTTCCAATCGTTGTTCCAATGCACCTTTTACCACCTCAACGCTATAACCGGGTAGAGGCAAACTAACACCTTGAACATTTTTTTTGTTAAACTCAATTGTTTCCACTTTCGCATTTTGCGCTGAAATAGTTGCACATACAAGCAACATAGCAGCAACTAAGCTCATTACTTTTTTCATACGACTTTTAATTTAAATGTTATACTATTTATTTAATTATTCAAAAAATGCTAATATCGTTTCTTTTGCTTTTACCTTATCGTTCAAATCAACGTTTATTTTCACATTAGGTGGCAAAATGATATCTACTCTTGAGCCAAATTTTATGATTCCCAATTCTTCACCTTGTGTTACCTTATCGCCTTGTTCTGCGATGCAGACAATACGTCTTGCCATTGCACCTGCAATTTGTTTTACAAGCACTTTTCTTTGTTGGTCATCTTCAATAATTGTTACAGAATGTTCGTTCAAATCTGAAGATTTGGGATGCCATGCAACTTTTTTATCTCCAGCAAAATAGTCTGTTTGAACAACCTCTCCTGAAATCGGATAAAAATTAACATGCACATTTAGCGGTGACATAAATATAGATATTTGTATCCGTTTGTCATGCATATATTTATTTTCATCTATTTCTTCCAAAACAACAATTTTGCCATCGGCTGGAGCATAAATCGCATTTTTGTCTTCTTCCAACCATCGAAATGGAAATCTAAAAAATCGAATAATGAAATATAATACAAGAACTCCCAATGTTATCGCAATAATATTGCTTACCAATGTTTGAGGAAAGAAATTCATTATCACTACTTCCAATACCAATAAAGCAATGAAAGAAAAACCAATTATTTTATAACCTTCGTGATGTATTTTCATTTTTGTTACAATATTAAAATCAAATAAAATAAAACAAAAGGAATTACCAATAAATAAGAATCAAATCTATCTAACATTCCACCATGTCCTGGTAATATATTTCCAGAATCTTTTACCCCCATAGTACGTTTGAACAACGATTCAATCAAATCGCCCAATGTCCCCGCTACAATAATAATTGCTGAAAAAACTAACATTTGCACTATTGTTAAATTGAGTGCAAATATTTTCGGCAAAAAACAAGCAATCAACATGGTTAAAACGGCAGAAATCAAAGTTCCCTCCCATGTTTTTTTCGGAGAAACCCGTTCAAACAACTTGTGTTTGCCAAATATTGAACCTGCACAATAGGCCAAAGTATCATTTGCCCAAATAATAATAAACATCATGAGCAACAAATACTTCGACTGTTCACCGAAATAAATAGGAAAAATATTTATTAAGGCAAAAGGCACCACTATCCATATCAAACCTAAAACCGAAAATGCAATTACTTCAAATGGATTTTCTTGTTTTCTAAACAATTCCACAATAAATAAAACAGATATTAAAGACAAAGCCGTAGCCAACAAGAAATTCATTTTTCCGAACTGATAATGTTGTAAATAAGGCAACATATACAAGCCAACCGCTACCACATAAAACATCACCGATAGATTTATATTCTTCTCTTTCAGTAAGGTTGTATATTCATAAAAGGCACAACATGCAAACAAAAGAAAAATATATAACAACACCGTAGGAGAAAACCAAACGGAACAAGCCACCAGTGTTACAAATAATACTCCTGTTATTGTTCTAATTATTAGATTTCTCATCACTATTATCAAATTCTGTTATATCTGGTTGAGAAAATTCAAGGTGTTCTTCTGTTGAAATATTTGCTTTATTTTCAGCAATAGTATGTTCTTCAAAAGGACGTTTACCGAAAATACGTTCCAAATCTTCTCTAAAAATAACTTCTTTGTCCAACAATTGCATTGCCAATTGTTCTAATTTATCTTTATGGGCAGTTAAAATTTCTTTTGCTCTGTTATAGGCTTTTTCTACCAAAAGATGAACTTCTTGGTCTATTGTTTCTGCTGTTTTTTCGCTATATGGTTTATTAAAACTATATTCACTTTGTCCAGATGAATCATAATAACTCAAATTGCCGACTTTGTCATTCAAACCATAATAAACAACCATTGCATAGGCCTGTTTGGTTGTCCGTTCTAAATCATTCAAAGCCCCTGTTGAAATTTTTCCAAACATTACATCTTCGGCAGCTCGCCCTCCCAAGGTGGCTGTAATCTCATCTAAAAGTTGGTCTGTATTGGTTATTTGTCTTTCCTCTGGCAAATACCAAGCCGCTCCGAGCGATTTGCCTCGAGGCACAATAGTAACTTTTACCAATGGGGCTGCATATTGCAACATCCAACTAACAGTAGCGTGTCCAGCTTCATGAAAAGCAATAATTTTTTTCTCTTGTGCAGAAATTATCTTCGTGCGTTTTTCCAAACCACCGATTATTCTATCTATGGCATCTAAGAAATCTTGTTTTTCTACTTCTTGTTTATTTTTACGTGCAGCCACCAATGCAGCTTCATTACATACATTTGCAATATCCGCCCCCGAAAAACCCGGTGTTTGTTTGGCAAAGAAATCCAAATCAACATCTTTTGCCAATTTCAAAGGACGAATATGTACACCAAATATAGCCTTACGCTCCTCTAAATCAGGCAAATCAACATATATTTGTCTATCAAAACGACCGGCTCTCAACAAGGCTCTATCCAAAATATCTGCCCTATTGGTTGCTGCCAAAATAATGATACCTGCATTTGTAGAGAAACCGTCCATTTCGGTAAGCAACTGATTCAAAGTATTTTCTCTTTCATCATTAGAACCAGTAAAGGCGTTTTTGCCTCTTGCCCGCCCTATTGCATCTATTTCATCTATAAAAATAATACAAGGAGCCTTTTCTTTGGCGGTCTTAAATAAATCTCTGACACGCGATGCCCCGACACCGACAAACATTTCCACAAAATCGGAACCCGACAACGAAAAGAATGGTACCTTGGCCTCACCGGCCACCGCTTTTGCCAAAAGGGTTTTCCCTGTCCCCGGAGGACCGACCAACAAAGCACCTTTGGGTATTTTTCCTCCTAAATTGGTATATTTTTTAGGATTTTTCAAAAAATCAACAATTTCTACAATCTCTTCTTTGGCACCTTCCAACCCCGCAACATCATCAAAATTGATAGAAGATTGAGTATCTTTGTCATATAAAGTTGCCCTTGATTTGCCTATGCTGAAAATATGATTGCCGCCACCACCACCACTCATGGCACGCGACATAAATATCCATGCGACAATCATTAAACCTATGAAAAAGAAAAATGACAACATTTCCCAACTCAAACCCTTTGAATTGTCAATTAAAATAGGAAGTGGTTTAAAATCGTTTTCAGCGGCCAACTTTTCTTCATCGGTTTTCCCTGACAAAAAACGTTCTTTTGCGTTTTTCTCCGTCTCTTTTACATTATTTATAAAAGTTTGAACATCAATATCCATATAAAAATGAGGGCCTTTGTTGTTACGTTCAAACGCTTTTTTGTAATTGGTGTCTTCATTTACCTTGTTAGGATTGATGTAAATTTCAGCAATATCTTTGTTTTTCTTAACAACAATCTTTTCCACATCACCATTAATAATCATTTTTTCCAGTTGTGTATTGTCAATGCTTTGAACCGAATCACCCCAGCCCCAAAAAGCCATGACTAACAATGCTATTGCTAAAAAAATATATATATAATAAATGTTAAATGGTCGTTTTTTACCATTATTTATTTTATGTTCTCCCATATTTTCAAAAGGATTGTTATTATTTTTTTCTGACATAATTCTTCACTAAATTTATTCTTCGTTATAAGTTGTTTTAAAGGCATCTCCCCAAAGACCTTCAATATTGTAAAATTGACGAGCCTCTGGCAAAAAAATATGCACCAACACATCAAAATAATCTATCAAAATCCATTGTGCATTGTTCTCTCCTTCAACATGATTAGGCAAAACACCCAAATGTTGTTTAACAAACATTGCCACATTATCGAACAAGGCGGTTGCATGTGTATTGGAAGTTGCTGTACAAATAACAAAACTATCAAACATAGTTGCCCCTACTTTTGTAAAATTTAAAGATACTATATCTTTTGCTTTTTTTTCTTGTAAAGCAAATACAATATCATCTAATAAAGCCTGATTTTTTGTTATTTGTTTGTTTGTTTGTTCCATTAAAATATTCAATTTTCTAATATTTAAAACGGCAAAGATACAAAAAAATATTGAAATGATTCGTTTTTAGAAAAATTATCTTACAAAAAAATCAAGCATTTTTTCATCTTCCAAAAATGCCTCTAAATGGTCTCCAATTTGCACTTGACCGACACTAAGCGGTGTTCCAGTAAAAAACAAATCACCTATTTTCAAAGTATAATATTTTGATACTGTTTCAATTATCTCATCTATAGAAAAAATCATATCAGAAGTATTCCCTTTTTGTACCTCCTGCCCATTCTTTAATAATCTAAAATTCAGATTTTGAATATTTTGAAATTTATTTTTTGGCAAAAAATCACCTATAGGGGCAGAAGAATCAAAGCCCTTTGAAATTTCCCATGGCAAGCCGTTTTTTCGACAATGTTCAAGCAAATCTTTGGCTGTAAAATCTATTCCCAACCCAATTTCTTGATAATATGTATTAGCATATTTTTGTTGAATGCACTTCCCTATTTTTCCAATACGCACCACAACTTCCAATTCATATTGTAGATTATTGCTAAAATCAGGCAAAAAAAATGGTCTGTTTTTAAGCAGAAGTGCTGTATCGGGTTTTAGAAAAAAAACGGGTTCGGAGGTTAAACGTTTTTTTTCTGCATTGGGTTCGACATAATTCATTGCCACACAAAATATTTTCATATAGCTATCTTTTTAATAATCTGTTTTTCTTGTTTTCTACAGAAATTTTTTTCTTAACCTAGTTAATTAAATCACTTCAGCTGCCACAAATGTACTACCGCCGACAAAAATCAAATCATTAGTCGTGGCATGGTATTTTGCTCTTCTTAAAGCATTTTTCACACTTACATAAGTTTTGCCCTCCAAGCCATATTGTTTGGCCTTTTGTTGCAAGACTCGAGCATCTAAAGCACGCGGTATTTTGGCTTGACAAAAATAATATTTAGCATTTAGGGGTAATAATGGCAATATTTTACCCAAATCTTTATCATTCACGACACCAAAAACAATATGCAATTTTTCGTGCTGTATGGTTTGCAATTGATGAACAATATAAGATAACCCCGCTTGATTGTGTCCAGTATCGGCAATTGTCAAAGGTTGTTTAGATAACACTTGCCAACGTCCCTGCAATTGAGTGTTTGTTATACAATTGGCTATACCTCTTGTTACCGCCATTTTATCGGCTAACTTATATTGAAAAAGTTGAGCTGCAAGCAATACTGATTTAAAATTTTTCAACTGATAATCACCTGTTAATGGTGTTTGTACATCTTTATACAAAGCCTTACCTTTCTGATCGAAAACATCAAAATGCATTAAAAAGCCATTTGTCGTATCTTCCGTATATGTCTCTTTTATATCTATTTGTTTATCGGCAAAATACAACGGAGCATTCATAGCTTTTGCTTTTTGCACAAAAACCGTTGTTGTTTCAGGCTGTGTTTCCCCAATAATTACAGGAACACCTTGTTTAATAATACCAGCTTTTTCTGTAGCAATTTTTGCTAAAGTGTCCCCTAAAAATTGTGTATGATCCCAACTGATATTTGTTATAATAGACAAATCCGGAGTCAGTACATTTGTAGAATCCAATCTTCCGCCCATACCTGTTTCAATAATAGCAATATCCACTTTTTTTTCACCAAAATAAGAAAAAGCCATAGCTACTGTCATTTCAAAAAAAGAAGGCTGTATTTTTTCAAAAAGTTGCCTATTTTTTTCTACAAAATCAACAATATAGGTTTTAGATATTTTTTCCCCGTTTATCCGTATTCTTTCTCTAAAATCTTTCAAATGCGGAGAGGTGTACAATCCTGTTTTAAATCCCGCTTCTTGAAATATTGAGGCTAAATTATGCGAAACCGAACCTTTTCCATTCGTTCCAGCAATATGTATGGATTTCAAATTCTTTTCAGGATTGCCTAAACCCGCCAAAAGGGCGATAGTATTATTCAAATCTTTTTTATAGGCAGCAGCCCCTATTCTTTGATATACGGGCAAACTATTATATAAATAGGCTAATGTTTGAGTATAATTCATTATTGTAAAACAAAACGATAGGTTATTACCCCTCTTTCTTCTCTGTCTGCATCGGCTTTGGCTTTAAATTTAGAACGATAGGCCGCTTTTTCACATTCTTCCCAAATTTGAGGGTCATTGATAGTTGTGCCTCTTATACCCGCTTTTGCGTAAATAACATTTCCATCTCTATCAGCACGAAATTCCACTTTAACAACACCTTCAAGATTATTTTTGGCTGAAGGAAAGGCTTTTGTTATTACGGGTCTGCCGTTCAAATAAAAATCTCCGCCATAATTGCCAATGCCACTACCATATTCACTACCTTGTCCAGTTCCTGTTCCCGAACCCTTTCCAGACCCGCTACCTGTTCCCTGCCCCGTTCCTGCATTTGCATTGCGTTTGAACAAAGCATTTGGATTAACGGTCGGCTCTGGTTCTTTTGGAGTCTGTTCTGTTGTAGTTGTTGTTTTAGGCTGTCGGGTAACTGTTTGTCGTGCAGATGTCTTCTGCGATGACATCGCAATTGTTTCCTCTTGTTCTTGGGTTATCAATTTCTCATTTGCATTTGATGAACTCACCCGAGCACTTATCTTTTGGGTATTTTCAGGAGCACCGCCGCCGCCGCCGCCCATATCCACCTCAATACCATATTCAGGTGGAAGTGGCACTTGGTGAGTTAATCCTAAAAAACAAAAACACAACAATACCAAACCATGCACAATAATGGTTGTAACAATGCCTATGATTTTGTTCTTTCGATTTTCCTTATTGTTCAAATAATCTTCCATAATTATTTTTCTACAGGACGGGTTGCCAAAATAACTTTATGCTGTTTTTGTTGTTGCTCATTGATATTATTAACAGCATCTATCACATAAATTAAATTTTGCACAGGCACACTTTTATCCGCCCTAACTACGACAGCAGCATCATCAGCTTCTGTTTGCAAACGTTCATCTATAGCAACAGCCAAATTATCTTCTTCTACAGCAACCAAATCTTTACCTTGTAAAATAGAATAATCTAACTGTTCATCAATATAAACTTCAAAACTACGTTTGGCGGCTGTTTTGCTTGAAGAATTGGGTAACAACAACTTAACCGCATTCGGACTAACCAAAGTTGATGTTATCATAAAGAATATCAACAACAAAAACACCAAGTCGGCTTGAGTGGACATATTAAATTCCACCTTATTTTTATATTTGGACTGTATCGGCATAAGTTCTTATTTTACAGGTTCGTGCAATAAATCCATAAATTCAGATGCTTTGGCTTCCAAAAGAAAAACAACATGATTTATCTTTGCCACTAACATATTGTAACAAATATATCCAACAATACCCACTACCAAACCGCTGGCAGTTGTTATCAATGCAGTATAGATTCCACTTGCCAAATCACCAATTTCAAGGTTATTGCCTGAGGTTGCCATGTCATGAAACGCAACAATCATACCTGCCACTGTACCCAAAAAACCCAACATGGGAGCAATGCTTGACAAGGTTGAAACGGTACTCATACCTTTTTCCAAACGAGCAACTTCCAATTGACCAACATTTGAAATAGCCTCATTTATGTCTGACAATGGTTTTCCAAGACGTGACAAACCTTTTTCTATCATTCTTGAAATGGGGGTATTGGTGGCCTTGCACAAGGCTAATGCCGAATCTAATCTTCCATTGTGAATATTGTCACGTATATTATTCATAAAATTCACATCGTCTTTTGCCGCTTTGTTGATAGTCATATATCGTTCTATAAAAATATAAACAATAATAGCTGAAATAATCAACAAAGGAATAGTAATCCATATACTACCTCGATCAAATAACAATGACAATAAATTCAGTTTTTCTTCATGTGGAACAACATCTGCTTGTAAAAGAATCATTTGTAACATACTTAATATTAATATTTAATTTGATGCAAAAATACTGCAGTCTTTCTTGAAAAAAGACATTTGTTTTTACTTTTTTTCAACATCAATATGTTAAATTTACAAAAACAAATATACTTTTGTTTACATTTCTTAAAGATTATTCTATATTTTTGTATTTAAACACATTAAATTCGTTTTCTTGTTTATAAATATGTTAATAAAAGATAGATGAGAAAATAAAATCCCGTTATTTTTTTTTGTATCTTTGTTTTTATTGAGTTATTTTTTATAAAAAATTGAATATGAGCGAAATTCAAGAAGAAAAAACAAACGTTCAACAAGAATATAATGCAAGTAACATTCAAATATTAGAAGGCTTGGAAGCAGTGCGTAAACGCCCTGCCATGTATATTGGTGATATTGGTGAACGTGGTTTGCATCATTTAGTTTACGAAGTTGTTGATAATTCAATAGACGAAGCCTTGGCTGGCTATTGCAAAAATATTGAAGTCTGCATTCATGAAGGAAATTCTATCAGCGTTTTAGACGATGGACGTGGTATTCCTACCGATATGCACCCCAAAGAAAATCGTTCTGCTTTGGAAGTAGTTTTAACGGTTTTGCATGCTGGTGGAAAATTTGACAAAGGGTCTTACAAAGTATCTGGAGGTCTGCATGGTGTTGGCGTTTCATGTGTTAATGCCTTGTCCAAATATTTAAAAGTAGAAGTTTATCGTAATGGTAAACACTATGTTCAAGAATATCAATATGGAAAACCACTATACGCTGTAAAAGAAATAGGCGATTCTGACAAACACGGAACCTACGTATTCTTTACACCAGATGATTCCATTTTTGATGTAACAACCTATAAATATGCAACTCTATCAGCACGTTTGAGAGAATTGGCATTTTTGAACAAAGGAATAAAACTTTCTATAAAAGACTTAAGAGCAGTCAATGAAGATGAAGAACAAAATGCAGATACATTCTGTTCCGAAAATGGCTTAAAAGATTTTATTGCCTATTTGGATACATCTAATAAAGAAAAATTAATGGAAGACCCTATCTGTATGGAAGGTGAAAAAAATGGTATTCCTGTTGAAATAGCCCTACAATACAATGCGTCTTTTACTGAAAATATTCACTCTTACGTAAACAATATCAATACAATAGAAGGAGGAACTCATTTAACTGGATTTCGTAGAGGATTGACTCGTACACTTAAAGCCTATGGCGAAAATTCCGGAGCATTTGCTAAATTAAAATTTGACATTGACCCTGCAGATTTTCGTGAAGGTTTAACGGCAGTTATTTCTGTAAAAGTTGCAGAACCTCAATTTGAAGGACAAACTAAAACCAAATTGGGTAATAGTGAAGTCGAGAATGTTGTCAGCCAATTGATGGGTGAAATGCTTACCTATTATTTGGAAGAACACCCAAATGAAGCCAAACGTATTATAGACAAAGTTGTTACAGCGGCAACTGCACGACACGCAGCCCGTCAAGCAAGGGAATTGGTACAACGCAAAAGCGTTCTGTCGGGTTCTGGTCTTCCAGGAAAATTGGCAGATTGCACTTGTAAAGACCCTGCTCAATGTGAATTATTTATTGTTGAGGGAGATTCTGCAGGTGGAACTGCCAAAAAAGGACGTGAAGTACGAATTCAAGCCATCTTGCCTTTAAGAGGTAAGATTTTGAACGTAGAAAAAGCTATGCGACACCATATCCTTGAAAACCAAGAAATAAAAAATATATATACTGCTCTCGGTGTTACAATTGGAACCAAAGAAGACAGTCAGGCATTGAATCTGGAAAAAATAAGATACCATAAAATCATTATTATGACCGATGCCGATGTCGATGGTAGTCATATTGATACCTTATTATTAACTTTCTTCTTCAGACACATGCGTGAATTAATTGAATTAGGTTATGTTTACATTGCCACTCCTCCTTTGTTTATGGTTGGAAAAAAAGACAAAGAACACACCTATTGTTGGACAGACGAAGAACGCATTGAATTGATTAAAAAATATCAAGAGCAAGGTAAAGCAGTTGAAGTGCAAAGATATAAAGGTTTGGGGGAAATGGATTACGACCAATTGTGGGAAACAACTATGGATCCCCAAAAACGTATATTACGCCAAGTTACCATAGAAAATGCAATGGAAGCCGATTATGTTTTCTCTATGTTAATGGGAGACGATGTACCTCCTCGGAGAGAATTTATCGAAAAGAATGCCCGTTATGCCAATATTGATGCTTAATCTCTTAAATAATAATGTATATATCTGTTTTTATTTTGTTATAAATTTTTTCATATTTTTCATAAGCGATACCCAATAGTATCGCTTTTTTTAGTTGAATGACAATTTCTAAATTTATACATTATATTTTAACAATAAATTCAATTATTTTAAAGATAAAGTGAATGGAAAAACAAAACAATCATCAAGGTTGGAACGGTAAAACAGGCGGTGGACATATAGGACAATTTCTGCTTTTAAGAGTTTTGGCTAAAGTAAAAGTTACTTATTTGTACCCTATTCTATATCTTATTATTCCATTTTACATACTATTGGGCAGAAAAAACTTTGCCAATATATTTTTCTACCACAAAAACATACGTGGTCTGTCGTCAAGACAAGCCAGGATATCTACATGGAAAAATTATATTGTATTCGGACAAGTTGTTTTGGATAAATTTGCCTTATTAG
The DNA here is from genome assembly GCA_905233585.1 of uncultured Bacteroidales bacterium. GTDB lineage: Bacteria > Bacteroidota > Bacteroidia > Bacteroidales > WCHB1-69 > UBA1205. The sequence goes on along the minus strand of CAJOFD010000001.1, from coordinate 93,128 downwards.
CAGGCAACACCAATCAATTTCAAATAGATATACATGGAAATAATCTTGTAAACCAATTTATAGCTGAGGATAAAGGCGGTTTAATCATTGGTGGACATATTGGCAATTTTGAATTGGCTGGATATATTTTTCAACAAAAAAAGAAAAAATTTTATATTTTGTCTTACGAAGGCGAAAGTGCTTACTATCAAAACAAACGAACCAATTCAATGAAAGATTCAAACATTGATTTTGTTCAAGTAAAAGCAGATATGTCGCATTTGTTTACCATAAAACAAGTGATTGAAGAGCAGCAATTTTTGCTTATGACAGCAGACAGAATCAATGGAAGTCTTAAATATTACACCTTGGATTTTTTCAATCAAAAAGCCAACTTTCCTATCGGCCCTTTTCATTTGGCTTATACATTTAATTATCCAATAATTGTATTATTCGTTGTAAAAGAACAGCGCACAAAATATTCTGCATATCTTTATCAAATTGACAAACAGGCAAATCCAAAAGATTATTGTATAAAATATACTGAATTGTTGGAAAATATATTGCAAAAATATCCAACTCAATGGTTTAACTTTTTCCCTTTTTGGAATGAACAATTAAAAAAACAAAGATAAATGAATAATTCATACAACAAAGACCGATTTACCTCGTTGCAAGCACAACGGTTAGCACAAGAAATTGCCAATGGACCTATTGTGTTTCAAGTATCAAGACTGATGTTGAAATACAACATCTTTGCCATGCTCAACGAACAGAAAGACGGCTTAACGATAGAAGAAATAGTAAAACAAACCAATTTAAGTAAATATGCAGTGCAAGTTTTATTGGAATCTTCTCTAACTGCTGGAACAATATTATTAAAAGACAAAAAATATTGTATCTCCAAAGTGGGTTGGTTTTTGTTGAACGATAATAGCATAAGGGTAAATTTGGATTTTAATCATGATGTCAATTACTTGGGCATGTTTCATTTAGATGAATCTATTGAACAAGGTAGCCCAAAAGGCCTGAAAGTTTTCGGCAATTGGCCAACTATTTACGAAGGTCTTGTGCAATTACCTAAACAAGTACAAAAAAGCTGGTTCGCATTTGACCATTTCTATTCAGACCAATCTTTTCAAAAGGCTTTGGAAATTGTCTTTTCTTATTCCATCAAAACATTGCTTGATGTAGGGGGAAACACAGGCAAATGGGCACAACAATGTGTACAATATAATCAAAATGTGAATGTAACAATTATGGATTTGCCACAACAAATCAAATTAATGCAAGAAACCATAAAAGGAGCACAAGGAGCAGACCGCATAAATGCATATCCTGCCAATGTTTTAGACCAATCTGTTCATTTTCCACAAGGCTTTGACGGTATTTGGATGAGTCAATTTTTAGATTGTTTTTCCGAAGAACAAGTCATAGACATTCTCACACGAGCCGCCCAATCTATGCAAGACAACACCCGATTGTTTATCATGGAGACTTGTTGGGACAGACAAGAATATGAAACTGCAGCTTATTGCATAGCCCAAACAAGTGTATATTTTACAGCCATGGCTAATGGAAACAGTAAAATGTTTCATTCCAACGATTTAAGCCAATATATACAAAAGGCAAACTTGACTATTGAAAAAATTTATGATAATTTAGGATGGGGACATTCTATCTTTGTCTGCAAAAAACAAACAATATGAAACTTGCTATAGAAAAAGAAATAAAAATTCGATTTAGCGAAGTGGATTCCATGCAAATTGTTTGGAATGGCAATTATGCTCTATTTTTTGAAGATGCCAGAGAAACATTCGGCAAGCAATATCAAATGAGTTATATGGATATTTTAAAACATGGATACTACACTCCTCTTGTCGAACAACATTTTTATTACAAATCTCCTTTGAGATTTGGCGACAATGCCAAAATCAGCATTGCTTATCAAGATTCTTTAAGCCCCAAACTAATTTTCAACTACGAAATTTATAATTTGACAACCCAACAATTGGCGACAACAGGTCAAAGTACACAAGTTTTTGTTGATTTGAATCATAATCTTGTGTTAACTACCCCTGATTTTATGTTAAATTGGAAAAAAAAGTTTAATGTACTATGATTGCAATTGGAGATTGTATTATTTCATCTTTTGGTATGGGCAGTGCCATCAACTATGAGGCTGTTGCACAAGGCAAATCTTCGTTGAAACTTTACCATGATTTTGAATTAAACGAACCATTTTTTGCTTCTCTTTTAGACACAGAATTTATTGACTGTGAATACAATAAAATCATTCATCAATCTCAAAACATTAGCAAACTAGAAAAAATCTCCATTCTTGCAGCAACCCAAGCCATCAACGAAGCACAAATAGATGCTTCACAAAATGATGTGCTGTTTATATTTTCTTCGACAAAAGGAAATGTACATTTACTTGAACACAACACAAAATCACCTAATAATCAATTATATATATGGCATACAGCCCGTATAATTGCCCAACATTTTCATAATCCCAATCCCCCATTAGTAGTTTCCAACGCATGCATATCGGGATTAGTTGCCCAAATTTATGCTCAAAGAATGTTGGCGACACAAAAATATCGTTATATTGTAGTTGTGGGAGGAGATATTTTGTCAAAGTTTATTATATCCGGTTTCCAATCGTTCAAATCATTGTCCACAGCATGTTGCCAACCCTTTGACAAAGACAGGTGTGGTTTAAATTTAGGCGAAGCCGCCGCTTGTATTGTTTACACCAACAATACTGCAGCCCAAGGAAAATGGCAATTTTTAGGCGGAAATATTGCCAATGATGCCAACCACATATCAGGACCTTCAAGAACAGGAGAAGGACTTTTAACCGCCATTAACAAGACGATAAAACATTGTAATACAGAAGATATTGCATTCATCAATGCACATGGAACAGCAACCTTGTACAACGATGATATGGAATCGATTGCGATTACAAGAGCCGGGTTAAACAAATTGGCAACCAATAGTTTAAAGGCTTATTTCGGACACACACTGGGTACTGCAGGTATTTTAGAATGTATTATTTCAGCCTTTGCCCTATCCCATAACGGCATTATTCCTTGTAAAGGTTGTCAAAACATTGGAACCGTTGAACCTATAAATATTATCCGACAACCACAAATAACGGACAAAAAATATTTTTTAAAATTAATGTCAGGTTTTGGGGGTTGCAATGCCGCAGGCTTAATTGGTATAAATAGAAAATCTGACGATTAAAAAACTTTGTTTCACTGAAAAAAAAATGTTACCTTTGCCATTATGAGAAACTTAATTATTTTTCTACGGAAATATTTACATATTATTCTTTTTGGCGTGTTAGGCGGAATATGTATTTTTTTTCTTTATGGCAGTTCTGCCTATAGACAATGGGCTTTAAAATCTTTTATGTTAGAAATAAGTTCCCCTATTTATCAAATGCAAAACAATATAACAGAATATTTTCACCTTAAACACATCAATCAAGAATTAGTTGAACAAAATAAACTTTTGTTGGACAAAACAACCAACATAGAAATCATTGCCGACAATTCCAAATCTATAGATAGCAGCCAAGCGTTTTTGTTTGAATATCAACCAGCCAAAGTTATATCATCAAGTATAAATTTACAAAACAATGTAATTATACTAGACAAAGGAAGCAAAGACGGTATTACCCCCGATATGGGTGTCATTTCGCCACAAGGAATTGTAGGAATAGTAAAAGAAGTTTCTCCCAACTTTTCTATGGTTTTATCTATGTTAAGTTCCCAATTCAACGTTTCGGTAAAAACCAAAAGAACGGAAGTTGTTGGAGTATTAACTTGGGACGGACGGGATTATCGTTATATGCAATTTGGCAATTTAACCAATATTGAATCCATAAATATCGGTGATACGATTATCTCCCACTATTCGCTAATGTTTCCCCCTGATTATCCTATTGGAGTTATTAGCGGAGGCTTGAAAAACAAAGCAATCGGAGGATATTATACGCTACAAGTGAAATTGTTATCCAAATTAGACAATCTTCACGATGTTTATATTGTTAAATCACATTTTGCCGATGAATTAAATGCATTAACAGAAAGCGATAAAAATGAATAATTTATATATAAAACATATTATTTCTTTTCTATTATTGTTCTTATTCCAGATCTTGTTTATGAACAAAATAGCCTTATTCGGTTTTATCACCCCAATGGTTTATATTTTGTTTATACTATCCCTTCCCTTTGATACTCCCAAATGGGCAATGATTGTCATTTGTTTTGGATCGGGATTAATAATGGATTTTTTTACAGGAGTATTGGGGATGCATGCTTTATCGTTAATGACATTAGGTTTGTTTAGACATCTGATTATTCGAAGCATACCATTCCGCGGAGAAATAGAGCCCCATTTACGTCCAATTTTATACGACATGAAATTTGTCTGGTATATTCAATATATTGTTATATTGGTTTTGATACATCATTTTGTATATTATGTAATTGACTCTATGAGTTTCAGTCATTTCTTCCGTCTTTTGGGTATTGTCGCAGCCAACTCATTGTGTACTATAATATGTATTTTATTATTGCAAATATTGTTTTACAAACCTTCAAAAAGATATTAAAATAATGTCCACTGTTACGATTGAATTTTTAATAAGAATATTATATGCATTGTTGGCAGGCGTAATTATCGGTATTGAACGGGAATGGCGGTTGCGTAGTGCTGGTCTGCCCACTAACACATTGGTTGCCATTGGAGCCACCACTTATGTTATGGCTTCTACCCTCTTAACCTCAGAACTCGGCGACCCATCACGTGTATTGGGACAAATAGCAACTGGTGTCGGATTTTTGGGGGCTGGAGTTATTATGAGAGACGGTATAAACATTCATGGTCTCAATTCCGCTGCCACAATATGGTGTTCGGCTGCCGTTGGTGCTTTGATTGGATTGGATTTGATAAAAGAAGCCTTTATTGCAGCAGGAATCGTTGTTTTTATCAACCTTTGCGTACGATGGTTGGGTGATATGATTAGCCGTTTGGCAATGAAACAAAAGGATATCTTAAATAGTTCAACGGCACATTTTTTTATAGACACTGAACACGAAGCCACTTTTAGATACGATTTGATAAATCAAATCAACAATTTTCCATCTTTGACCCTAAGAGCATTTTATCTGCATAAAGCAAATTTGTTTTCATCCACCAATGAAATTATATGTGAAATTTCATACGATAAACAAAACAAATATGTGTTCAATCAATTTATCACAGCAATGACAAGTTATGATTATGTGCTAAAAGTGCAACAAGAAAATGGTACTAACAATTAATCAAAAGAAAATGAATAGAATACAGATAAATATTTTCTTGTTTTTTTTAACATTTGGTTGTTTAGCGCAAGCCACCAACAAATCACCTTTAAAAACTGATTTTGCCGTTATAAAAAATCAACAATGGTATTTGCAGACTTTGTTAAAAAACAAATACCTTACCAATGGCAATCAACCATATATTCACTTTTCTGATACTCATCTATCGGGCTTTGCCGGTTGCAACCAAATAAAGGGAAACTATACTATTGAAAATAATCATATTAATATTCAAAACATAAAACAAACAAAAAAATTTTGTCAGGAAAGCATTGAATTAGAAAATCCTTTTGTAGAACTACTCTACAAAACCCACAAATGGAAATTTAGAAAAAATAAGTTCATATTAAAAGATGAACACAACAAAAAATTGCTCATCTTTACCAATCAACAATAACTAAAAGAATCAATTATGGATTATAATTTTAAAGAAATAGAAAAAAAATGGCAACAAGAATGGGAACAAAACGATGTTTATCATGCATCAAACGTTTCCGATAAACCCAAATATTATGTTTTGAGTATGTTTCCTTATCCGTCAGGTGCAGGTTTACATGTCGGACACCCACTTGGCTATATTGCTGGAGATATTTTTGCCCGCTACAAACGATTAAAAGGTTTTAATGTATTACATCCAATGGGTTACGATGCCTACGGTTTGCCAGCAGAACAATACGCCATTCAAACAGGACAACACCCTGCTGTTACTACAGAAAAAAATATTGAACGTTATCGTCAACAATTAGACAAACTTGGCTTGTCTTTTGATTGGAAAAGAGAAGTAAAAACATGTAATCCTGATTATTACAAATGGACACAATGGGGATTTATCAGATTGTTCAACTCCTATTATTGCAACAAAAGAAAAAAGGCAGTTGATATTACTGAACTTATACAACATTTTACCCAATACGGCACCCAAGATATTGATGTTGCATGTTCAAAACCCTTGTCTTTTACGGCTGAAGAATGGAACAATAAAACCGAAAAAGAGCAACAATTAACTTTAATGAACTATCGTTTAGCCTATTTGTCAGATTCTATGGTTAATTGGTGTCCTCAACTGGGAACCGTTTTGGCCAACGATGAAGTTATCAATGGTGTTTCTGTCAGAGGTGGCTACCCTGTTGAACGCAAACTAATGAAACAATGGTCATTACGTATTACAGCATACGCACAACGACTATTAGACGGATTGGAGACAATTCAATGGTCTGAGTCCATCAAAGAAGTTCAACGCTACTGGATAGGCAAAAGTATAGGTGCCTCCATTTGGTTCGATATTGTCGGACAATCTGAAAAAATGGAAATTTTCACAACCCGTCCTGATACCGTTTTCGGAGTAACTTTTATGGTTCTTTGTCCTGAACATGCTATTATAGAACAGATTACAACAACAGAGCAAAAAGAAGAAGTCGAAAAATACGTAACATGGGCAAAAAATCGTTCAGAAAGAGAACGCCAAGCAGAAACTAAAACGGTAACAGGTGTATTTACAGGTGCTTTTGCCAAGAATCCAATTACAGGAAAAAATATACCCATCTGGATTTCTGATTATGTTTTAGCAGGTTATGGCACTGGAGCGATTATGGCAGTTCCTGCACATGACAGCAGAGACTTTGCCTTTGCCAGACATTTTAAATTACCTATTATTCAAGTAGTTGTACCCAATGGACAACAAGAAGAGAATACTGATAATTGGACAGAAAGCAAAGACTCCAAAGACGGTTATTGTGTCAATTCAGATTTTATCAACGGCTTGCAGGTTAAAGAAGCCGCAAAAAAAGTAGTTGAAAAAATTGTGGCAATGAATATCGGGAAAAGCCAAATCAATTATCGTTTAAGAGACGCTATTTTTAGCCGTCAAAGATATTGGGGTGAACCATTTCCAATGTATTATAAAGATAGCGTACCTTATCCTGTTGAAGACAAAGACCTTCCCATTCTTTTACCAGAAATTGACAGTTATTTGCCCACCAAAGACGGCAATCCGCCTTTGGCAAGAGCAAAAAATTGGACATACAAAGGTTATCCTTTAGATTTTAATACCATGCCGGGGTTTGCCGGCTCCAATGCCTATTATTTACGCTATATGTCCCCCGATTGTCATGAAGCTTACATAGATAAAAAAGCCAACGAATATTGGCAAAACGTTGATTTGTATATCGGTGGTGCAGAACATGCTACAGGACACCTGCTCTATTCGCGAATGTGGAATATGTTCTTATACGATTTAGGAATTGTCTGCAAAGAAGAACCATTCCATAAATTAGTCAATCAAGGCATGATACAAGGACGTTCCAATTTTGTTTACAGAATCAAAGGAACAAATACTTTTGTTTCCTTAAATCAAAAAGAGAACTATCCGACAGACCCAATTCATGTAGATATAAATATCGTAAACAATGATGTTTTGGATATTGAAAAATTTAAAGCATGGAGACCTGAATTTGCTAATGCCGAATTTATTTTAGAAAACGGAAAATATATCTGCGGATATGAGATTGAAAAAATGTCCAAATCAATGTATAATGTTCAAAATCCTGATGATTTGGTGGAAAAATATGGTGCAGACACTTTACGAATGTATGAAATGTTTCTTGGACCACTTGAACAATCCAAACCATGGGATACCAAAGGCATCGAAGGAGTATTCCGTTTTATCAAAAAATTCTGGAAATTATTTCATAATAATCCTAATTTTGATTTCCAAATCTCCAAAGAAAAACCTTCGGAACAAGAATTGAAAATTTTGCATAAAACAATAAAAAAGGTACAAGAAGACACCGAAAGAATGTCATACAATACAACAGTTAGTGCTTTTATGATTTGCGTAAACGAACTATCTGACCTTAAATGCAACAAACAAGAAATATTAGAACCATTAACCATTATTTTATCTCCATTTGCTCCGTTTATTTGTGAACACTTATGGCATTTGATGGGACATGAAACGACAATTAATTATGCAACATTTCCTATAATTGAAGAAAAATATTTACAAGAATCAACCTACACTTACCCGATTTCCTTTAATGGGAAAACACGTTTTTCTCTACAACTATCTATTGACATGAGTGTTGCAGATATAGAAAAGCATGTGCTAAATACAGAAGACGCACAAAAATGGCTCAATGGCCAAAAGCCCAAAAAAGTAATTGTAGTTCCGAAAAAAATTGTAAATATAGTATTTTAAATTCCAATAAAAAGAAAAGCCTTTGCTTAGCAAAGGCTTTTCTTTTTGAAAATCAAACACTTCATATAGTTGTTTATAATTATATTACTTGTTTCGCTTTTTTTTATAGGAATATTTTGGTTTTTTGAGTATTATTATATTCTCTATATTACAAACTTCTGCTATCTCTTTTCTGCTAGAACCTTTAAAGAATCTCCGATACCCAATATTGACAATATGAAATTAATAAATCTTTTTAAATAACGCTTTGTCGTACTTTTTTCTATTGAAACTCTTAGTTTTTCATCAGTTGAATTTTTTGAGATATATTTTGCTTCTGTTACTTGTCCTCCTTTTTTCTTTTGTTTGTATTTTCTTATTCTTGATATTGAAATACCATGAGTATGGACAAACACTGGCTTTAATCCATACTTCAGCAAAAGTCTTCTCATACTCTTTTTTGTGAAAAAAGTTATATGTTCTGGATGATCATTTTTAGAGAGAATATCACATTCAGACTTTTGATAGCGTCTTATAATCGAATTAAAATTGGGCGTAGTAAAATAAGTGGCACCAGCAACTCGCAAAAATTTGACACATTTCATTATATCGTCAGGATATGCAACATGTTCCAAAACCTCAAACGATGTTATGACATCAAATTGTCCTTCTATATAATCAACAGAATCCAATGTACCTTTATGCATAACGATTCCTTTTTGTTCACATATTTCAACTGCACGGTCTGAAAATTCTGTTCCATAGACATTCCATCCTCTACTTTTTGCAACTTCCAAAAAATAACCGATTCCACACCCCACATCAAGGATATTATTTGTATTACGATACTTCTCAAAGATATCTAACAATTCATTGTAACGCTTGATTGTAACTTCACTCAAATAATCATCTCTACCATAAGAATCATAAATCTGGCATGCTTTCTCCTCTGATGGCTGAATAGTAGCATACACTAATCCACAATCTTTACACTTTACCAACCCACAGCATTCCTCATACCCATTAAGTTTCTTTAAATCAGTAGTTCCACATAGTGGACATTTGTATTTTATCGTTTCCATTAATACAATTATTATTTCAATAAAGTTATATTTTTTATAATTTCCGCCAAACTCCTTACTCCTTCCCTACGCGAAAACCTATCAACATCTACCGAACTACACTCAATACTTCCCATTCTTACAAACTCGGCATACAAATCCACAAGAATCTGCTCCAAATGCGTCTTATCTTTTGCAACAATGCCAGAATGAGTTTGATTAATCAAATCTTCCTGCAGGTGAGTGCTTAATCCTTCAACTTCTTTTATTGGATAGAATTTCTCCTTGAGCAATTTTGCCTCTTTGTCATCAGAATAACAGAGCAGAATCTTACGCTTCAAGCCTAGATAATCATATATTTTAGTGCCAGTAAAAGAATAATAATTGAACAGGAGCATGACATTATGCATAGCCAACTTTTCCATAAGCATATTATTCTCCATACGCGGATATACATGAATATATTCTTCTATATTATTTTCTCGTGCTATCTGACGAATTTTCTCATGTCTGTTAATCCCAAAGAAATTCAATTCAATTTTGATATCTAAATTGCTTTTTTGAATAAACTCAACGAATGTTAAGATAACACTTTTGTAAGGATGCCAACTATAGATTGTTCCAACGAATGCGAACCTCAAGCAATCGTCACCTTGTTTTATATCAGACACTGCATTTATCGCATCCGGATTATAGCCATTAGGAATTATATTGAAAGGCTTATGTACATTCGTTTCTATCTGCTTCTTAAAAAATTCATCTACAGTAATCACACATTCTGTATTTGCAGTGAACTTCTGTTCGAAATATTTATTCCACCTGCCAGAGAATTTACTTCTATTCTTGTTCTGACTCCACGGGTCCCTATAATCCGCCAGCCATGGTACTCCATACTTCTTACTAAGCGAGGAAGCATATTTGAATAAAATAAAAGGTTCTCCCGTTGCAATTATTGCATCAACCTTATTTGTTTTCAAATACTTTTTTGCTCCGCAATACACACCAGACTTAGGACCAACAAAAAACAAAAATTGCATAAACTCGTACCATGCCGTTATCAACTTACGCAATAGCGAGAATTTGCCCTTACCATACTTAAGCATCAAACGATTTGCAAGATTGGGTTTGTATGGTGTACGTATTATTGTACCATATTCCGTTTCCTCAACAATGGTCTCCTTGCTCTCGCTTGGTGCAATATAATCAAGTTCGTTGCCATATTTGTTTCCCCATTGTCGAGTAACGACAATTGGTTCTACTCCATATTCTTTCAAATATCTGTACCATGCATATGGTCTCAATCCACCAACAGAAACATAAGGCGGAAAATCGTATGCTAATATAAGTAGTCGTTTCATTGTTTTACATTTACTTTCCAGTAGCCGCCTTTATTAGAACCAACACGTTCAAGGATGCCCTTTTGCTTCAAAATCTTTATATTATAATATATTCCATCTTTTGACAAACCACATTTATCTGCCAATTCTTGATTTGTCATATAGGGATTTTCTATAAGTAAGCGCAGTATTTCTGTCGTAGTTTCTGTCGTAGTTTTCTCTAAATTTTCAGACAGACTTTCAGAGCCTTTCAATGCTACGCCATCAACATTACGCCATATTGTAATGCAGAAATCCTCTTCCTGAACAAAAGTAGGTTTCTTGAGTCCCATAGACGTACAAGCATCAATCAAATCGTTTGTTCCTGTACCCAATCTTTCAATATAACCAGCCAAATAAACAGGATGTGCAAGAATAGGATTTGTCAGCTCGGAAGAATGCTTTGAGGAAAGTTTGGCTGGTGTCAGACAAACATCCTGCCGAATATATTCCACCAGCAGCCTGCGTTCTTCAGCAAACTCCCGTTGAACACTTGATATGAAAATACTAATATGCATAGTTATAAATATAGAGGATTTTTAATAATATATCCTCTTTTTCATATTCAATCTCTGTCATAACCAATGTACTCAAAATATCTATTCGTCTCAAAACCTTTACATTATAACACATACCAGGTTTGGGCAATATTTCTAAACTAATTCCTAATTTATCATATAAATTATCACCTCATCTAAAAGCAAAGTTTTGCACTCATTATATAAATCTTCTCTTTTGGAAATTTTCATAATTTACAAAGATAATAATTTTATTCGTGTAAAATCACATTTTTATCCTAAAAAAAAGCAATATATAGATATTTCCAAAAAAATTCATCGTCCTGAAAAGATTTTTCAACGAAAAATCCAAGTATGGAGCAATATTTAATTTTTTTTTGTACCTTTGCAGGCAAACAATAAAATAAGAGGAATGTAAAAAGTATTAAGAAAGGAGGTCGTGTATGATAGACACATTGTTACTGGGTAAATTGAGATGGTTACATGTTCAACAACCTTCGGATGAAGATTTTGAACAACTTCAAAAAGAGTTTGATTTTCACCCCTTAGATATAGAAGACTGTAGAAGTTATACACAACGACCCAAAATAGACGTTTATGACGATTACTATTTCTTGATACTCCATTTTCCTCATTTTGACAATCTCAAACGTTTTGTAAAAGCCCAAGAGGTAAAGATTTTCTGGGGAAAAGACTATATCATCACCATTGGTCGCTCTCATTGGGTAGTTGAAGACCTTTTCAATTACTATACACAAAATCCTACGGCTGCCGATGACCTTATAGCCAAATCGACAGACGCGATATTGTACAACCTGCTCAACAGACTTATCAATGAATCTTACCTATTGGTAAATCGCGTAGGGCAAGAAATCGATGAAATTAACCGCGAACTATTTGACACAAAACCCGAGAAAATTATTGAAAAAATATCTATTGCCCGAAGAAATGTTATCCAACTAAATACTATATTTAAACCTCAATTGCGAGTGTTCCACAAATTTGAATCAGGTGATATCAAAGGCTTTGAACAAACCGAGGACATGGAAGACTACTGGGGGAATATTTTGGATATCTACCAAAAAATGTGGGATATGATAGAAGACTTTGAAGAACTCACCTACTCCCTAAATCAAACTTTCGATTCGGTGCAGGCCAACAAAACCAATGAAACGATGAAGGTACTTACCCTCATTTCAACTATTTCTTTGCCCCTAACTTTCGTTACAAGTGCATACGGAATGAATATGGCCTTGCCTTTTGCCCATTCACGTTTTGCGTTTGCACTAATTATGGGAATATGTATAGTTTTGTTAATATTTTTTGTTTATATCTTCAGAAAGAAGAAATGGTTATAAAAAAACGGCTATTAAGCCGTTTTTTTTATTATTGTTGATTTTCATTTTCTTTATTTTCGTCCGTTTCTTCAAAAGACAACAAATTGTTTGTTTGCAAAAGGTTATACCAAGAATATAACTTTTTCACATCAGACAAATGTATTCTATCCCTATCATGTTCAGGAAGCACTTCAGTCAAATATGCCCACAAATCCGCTTCTTTTGCAGTTTTGATGTCCAAGCCTATTTTTTCTCCATTTTCTTTATCATAAATCTTTTTGAACACATCTTTCAAAGGAATATCTTCCTCTTGAGTGAACATACAAATATCACTCAACGAACTTGCTCTCATTGTAGCAAACAATGGCATTCTTTGTTTGGTCTCCAATGACTCAACAACAACACGATTGTTGCCTCTTGCAATTATTTTGTATAATCCGCTTTTCCCTGCTACAAATAAAATTTCTTTCAAATCCATATTCTTTCTTTTTATATCTAATTTTTTAGCATCGCAAAGGTAATAAAAAAATATTTATCTTCCCTTTCTACCGTTTATTTATTTTTCAACTTGCTGCAACTCCGTATTCTGCATAACCCAATTGTACACATCTTCAATCTGTGCGGGTGAAAAATAAAGCATTTTTTCATCTCTTTTAAACCATGTCATTTGTCTTTTGGCATAACGTCTGGTATTGGTTTTAATCTTTTCTTTAGCTTCGTCCAAGGTGTATTTTCCATCAAAACAGGCAAACAATTCTTTATACCCAACCGTATTCAGAGCATTAAGGTTTCTCATCGGCAAAAGTGCCTCTGCCTCTTCTATCATACCACTTTTCAACATCATTTCAGTACGTAGATTAATTCGCTCATTGAGTATTTCCCTTGGGAGTGCCAAGCATATTTTCAAAATACGGAACTTCCGTTGTAATGCCGGTTGTGTTCTAAGTTCCGTATAAGTTTTTCCTGTCTGCAAACAAACCTCTACGGCTCTCAACACTCGTTTATAGTTGTTTTTGTCCACTATTTGATAATATTCTGGGTCTAATGTTTGCAATTGATTTAAAATTGGCATCAATCCTTCAGTTTCATATTGTTTTTGCAAATGTTTCCGTAAATCTACATCCACATCAGGCAAATTGTCAATACCATTGCAAAGCGTATCTATATACAAGCCGCTTCCTCCCGTTGCAATAACAATATCTTTGGGTTGAAACAATTGCTCTATTGTTTTTAGGGCTTCTTGTTCATAAATACTTACATTGTAATAATCTACAATAGAAAGATTCCCGACAAAATGATGAGGTACCATTTTCATTTCTTCAGCAGTAGGAGCCGCCGTTCCAATAGGAATCTCTTTGTAAAACTGCCTTGAATCGGCAGATATTATCTCTGTATGCAATCGCTTGGCTAAATCAATACAAAAAGCCGTTTTTCCAACGGCAGTTGGACCAACAACGACAAGCAAAGTTTTTTTATTCATCTGACAAATAATTGTAACAACAATTATTCTATCTCTATTTCACTATCCAAACTTTCAAAATCTTCTTCATCGTAGAAATCTTCGTCTGAATCCAATTCCAAATCCAAATCGTCAAAATCATCTAATATTTGCACGTTTGCTTTAGGTAACTCTCCCACTTTGTTTGTACAAATAGGATAAGTGGTATTTGCTTTTTCTTCAAACGCCTTAATAAATTCAATATAAAAGGTTTTTAGATGCAGAAAATCATATTCGTATATCAATTTTTGATGTGGGTCATCAATATAATCTCTGATAACAGCATTTGACATCACTTCTTTAGGCATATTGGCCTCTTCCTTATCGTCTTCGTCTTCGTTTTCATTACCCATATCCATCAAAGTGATTTCCACTTGTTTTTCCCATTTAGTATCCGTAGTATAAAACGAAGCCAATTCATTACCACTTAAACCCAAACTTTGAATAATTATATCATGAAAATCTTTAAAAGTTTGATTAGATAAAATTTCATAATCACGAGTTAAACCTTCCACTTCATCTGAAAACAATCTGAATTTATATGCGTACATATTTTATATGCTTTAATATTATTTATGCAAAGGTAAACAAAAAAATACTATCAAGAGAAATTTCGCAAATAAAAATTTTATTTTATCTCTTATATTTTATCGTATAACCAACAACAACTTTTATACCAACAAAGTACGATAGACTTCCAAAATTTGTTCGGCTATTATTTCAGGCGTAAAACGCGAACGTTGTTGTTGTCCCAAACAAATCATTTGTTGTCTGATATCTTCATCTGACAATATCTTATTGAGTTGAGATGCAATAGCATCTACATCATTAGGAGCGGTATATAACACAGCATCGCCACCAACTTCAGGCATAGAAGAAACATTAGCGGTTAAAACCGGTGTATCACAACACATAGACTCCAATATAGGAATACCAAAACCCTCAAAATAAGATACATACACAGAAGCAGTGGCCGCTGCATATAAGGCAGGAAAATCCTCAAAGGCTATATTAGGAAGAAAATAAACTCTATACGTAAGATTATTTTTTCGTATTGTATTTTTAAGTGTATCAATATAATCCCCTCGATGACGACCGACTACAACCAAAGCAACATCGGTTGGCAATTGTGTCATCGCCTTAATGATATTATCTTGATTTTTCCTTTTTTCTACGGTTCCGACACAAAGAATATACCTTTGTGGCAATTTGTACTTTTGACGTACTTGTGCTATTGATGTTTGCTTGTCCGTGTTTTTTATCCAATTCCAAAATATGCTATCTACAGATTGATAAATTACCTTGATTCTATTTTCAGGTATTTTCAATATATCTATCAAATCTTGTTTTGTCTGTTCACTAATTGCAACAATCATATCTGCCACCTTACAAGCATGCTTTTGTTTGTGCTGGTAAATAAAACTATCCAATTTGCTAAAATAATATGGATAGCGAAAAACAATAAGATCATGAATACTAACAACTTTTTTCACCCCCTTAGGCAAACAATATGGTAATTCATGACTGAGACCATGAAAAATCTGCACATTATTTTTTTTCATGTGGCGATAATCTCCAAATGTTCTCCATATTGCAGGCACCAAATGCCATATTTTTTCAGGCAGTACGACAGAAACATTATCCACTGCTTGAAAATAATTGTAATATATTTGCTTTATTTTGGGTGTATATAATAATAAGGAAGATGACATATCCCCATGTGCCACACCATCAATGAGCATACGACTATAATTTCCCAACCCCGAATGATTGCAAAAGGCTCGCTTGGCATCGTATCCTATTATCATAATTTTCTATAATTTATATTATAATCAATGTTTTATTTATGATATTTGGGCAAACTATTATCACTTGTAGCATATAACAATTGATAAAGATTATACATCAACATATAATCCAATCCATTGAACGTTCCCACAAAAGTACTGCCTTCAAATTGTTCACTTATTGTCGCTCTATATCTATATGTATAAGCCCAACCGCCACCAGCAAAATTAGTTGGAAAATCAGCGGACTTATAATTATATGGACCATATTGGGGTGCTGAATTTAATTCTTTGACAATCATTTGTTTTTCAGTCTCATTGCCTTGTTTGTCATGTAAAAAACGCCACAAACTCAAATAAAAGGTTCTCCAATCGTGTTTTTTTTCGCCTTTTGTCCAATAAACATTTTTCGTAATAGCCTTGTCAGTTCTTTTGCCCCAACTATCCCCTATTGCTCCCAATGTTGAAGCCATTGCTCGGTTCCATTCTTGTTGTCCCGGCACACCATTGCCACAAATTTTCCAAATATAATACATATTGTTTTTCCCAATTGGAGTGTATAATTTTCCTTTGTGCCAATAATTCTGTACACTATATTTTCTATCTGCAGCAGAGAATGTATTAATAAATGTTTCTCTCGGTTTTTCGGTTACTTTTTCTGCAGCAGCCGCTATACCGTAAGCAAAAAACGCCGTATTGCCCCCCGTAGATTCAGAAATTGACGTACAATCAGGCTTTTTTATCATATAACCTTCATTGGGACAGCCATTTTGGCCGTTTTTCCCAATAATATGCAACGTAATTAATTCAAATAAATATTTGGCTTTTTCCGCCAAATTAGGTACACATTTCTTCACCAAAGCCAACCCCATCATCACACCATAAGCTTCATCTTGACTCATAGGCAGTTTTTGTGCTTCTACCTCAAACAAAGCATTGGCGTAGCCTGGCTCTCCTTTTTCCAATCCGAAAAAACTGCCTGTATTTTTATCATACACTTGTTCCGAAGTCCGATTTTTATTCAATCGACTTAAATGATACTGTCCTAAATCTTTGGTACTATCCAAATAATCTATCGGGACATTTTCACGAATAAAAAATCCATCCAAACGTTTTTCTTCTCCAAAATAATTTTCACATTTATCCAATTGCTTACAATAAGCATCAAGCGCGGACACAAGTTCATTTAATGTTTCCGTTGCTTGTAAAGGCTGGTTATCTCGCTCAAGAAGTGCATATTCTGTTGCTAACATTCCTAAATAATATCCAAAATGCACCCCATGTTGCCCAAAACAAATGTTGGCTCCTAAATTTCGATTACGATTACAAACCACCAAACTTTCTCCTAAATTATTGCCGACAACCATAAAATATGTATCAAAACGCTGACGGTAATATTGATATTTTTGCAAATTTTCCATTTCTGTTTGCCCCCAGAGGGAAACAAAACAACACAAAATCAAAGTAATAAAAATATTCTTCTTCAAATCTATCACTGATTTTGTATATTTTCCAATTCCACACATAAATTTTCCCATTCTGCAATAGCCCTATTCAATGCTGTTTCTATTTGGTTATATTGAATATATACATTATTATCATTTTGATTTTCTGTCATTTGATGTGTCAATACCGATAATTGTTGTTCATAGGCAGAAATCTCATTTTCTTGATTTTCTATTTGTTTGGACAATTTTCGCAAAATACTTTCTTTTTGCTTTTGTTCCTGCCACGACAATTTATTTTCAGAAAAATCTTTTATTTTCTCATTTTTGATGACAGGACTTGCTTTTTCTATAAGACTACTTGCTTTGGTTTGTTCCAAATAATACTGAATATCACCTATATATTCTTTTGTTTTACCATTTTTCAGTACAATGACTTTATCCGTCAATCCTTGTAAAAAATCTCTATCGTGCGAAACAATAAGCAAAGTACCATTATATTTTAATAGTGCATTTTTCAACACATCTTTCGATGTCATATCCAAGTGATTGGTTGGCTCATCTAAAATAAGCACATTATAGGGTTCAAGCAGCAGTTTGGCAAGCACAAGACGAGATTTTTCACCGCCGGAAAGCACACTTACAGGCTTTTCTATATCGCTATTGGAAAAGAGAAAACTACCTAAAATTTCTCGTACTTTTGTCCGCATTTCTCCCACTGCCACATCATCAATTGTTTGAAAGACTGTCTTTTTCAAATCTAAAAATTGATTATGATTTTGTGAAAAATAGCCGATTTTCACTATTTTCCCTCTTGAAAAAATACCATCGGTGGGTTGTAATTCTCCAGTAAGAATACGTACCAATGTTGTTTTACCTTCACCATTTTTGCCGACTAAAGCAATTTTTTCTCCACGCAAAATTGTCAAATCTATCTGATTTAATACATTTTTTTTGCCATCAAAAGAAAGCACCAAATCCTTTAAATCAAATGCCACCTTATCGCAAGGAGGAGCCGATGGAAATACAAAATGAATATGAGAAACATCTATTTCATCAACTTCAATAATATCCATTTTTTCCAACATTTTTATACGACTTTGCACCTGTTTGGCTTTGGTTGGTTTGTATCGGAATTGCTCTATGAATCGCTCTATTTCAGCACGCTCTTTTTGCTGATTGGCAAACATTTGTTTTTGATGTTCAACACGTTCTGCACGTCTTGTTATATATGTAGAATAATTACAATTATAATCTTCAATATTTTTATGTGTAATTTCCAATGTTCTTTTGCAAATATTATCCAAAAAAGCCTTATCGTGAGATACCATAACTATCGCACCGCTATAGGCTTGCAAAAAATTTTCCAACCATTGTATGGATTCTATATCCAAATGGTTGGTTGGTTCATCTAAAAGTAGAATCTCTGTTTTTCGCAACAAAATTTTGGCTAATTCTATTCGCATTTGCCACCCATAACTAAATTGGGACACAGGTCGGGAAAAATCCTCCTTTTCAAAGCCCAAACCCAATAATATTTTTTCCGAATTAGCTTCTATTCTATTAAAATCCAAATAGTTATACTGCCTATTAAGTTGTTCCAATCTATCTATTCGTCTAAGATAATCTTTTGATTTGAAATCCGTTTCATTTTCTATCGCTGACTGCAAAGCGGAAATTTCTGCATCAAGTTGTTTTTTCTCAACAATAGCATTTATCACTTCATTGAATACCGTTTCATGGCTTTCAAGTTTCATTTCTTGAGGCAAATAACCAATTTTATGTCCTTCGGTTATGACAATATTTCCACTTTGTGGAGCTAATTCTTTGGCTAAAATACGCAATAATGTTGTTTTACCAACCCCATTTTTACCCACCAAACCAATCTTATCATTATCCGCAACAATAAACTGAACATCTTTAAAAAGATATTCTCCCGTAAAATGAACAGAAAGATTACTTATATTCAGCATTTTATTTATTAAGACGAGGATCTCCCATACGAATTATCTGACCAATTTGAAAGAACATATCGGTAAATACAATAGTAGCATTTCCATTACTTGCAATATCATTCATTGCATTCGTAAATACCTCCACCATATATTGTCCGTTTGTTGCATTGACAAAAGGCGCAAAACTATGCAACCACTCACTTTCTTGTTGTGGACTTTTTACCAATTCTTCTGCATTGCAACTCAACAATATACACTTTCTAATTAAATTAAGAGAATAATGCAGAAAATCTTTTTGTTTTTCTCTTCCCCATGCTACCAATTCCTTAATAAGTTTGTCTGTTACATCAAAGTCTATGTCTATCTTGCCTGTTTTGTGATACACCAACCGATAAGCACATCTCATCATCGTACAAACTTTTTGAAAATAATCCACATTAACAATATTCACTCCCATTTGCAGGGCTTGCTGTAGATTAAAATCTGTAAGCGAGGCTATTTCTTCAGCAATATTTTCATCGCAATCAATATGTCGTGCAACTATTTTGATAAAATCTTCCGATGGCAGTCTGTTTATTTTAAACAATTGTGTTCTTGACTGAATGGTACCCAATACTTTTTCATAATCTTCTGAAACTAAGATTATCAATGTTTTACCATCTGGTTCTTCCAATGTTTTTAGCAATTTGTTAGCACATTCTGTATTCATTTTCTCGGGCAACCATATAATAAAGAATTTATATTCTGATTCATACGGTTTTAACATAACTTGTTCCAACAACAAAGAAGAATCCCTCACGTTGATTTCAGGTTGTTTGTTGCCTGCCGAAATAGCATCAATCCATTGTTGATACGAAATCAATGCCCTGTTTGATTTCAATATATTTCTCCAATCTTCATAATAATCCAAAGAGGTTGCCTGTTTTATTTTTTCGGTACTAAAATTAGGAAAGAAAAAATGCAAATCTGGATGCGTAAGATTATTAAACTTAACACAAGACGGACAGTGTCCGCAGGCATCTGTTTCGGTACGATTTTGGCAAGCAATATATTGACAATACGCTATTGCCAATCCTAAACTATGTGTCCCTTGTTGTCCTAAAAACAATTGAGCATGACTTATACGTTTATTCTTAACTGTATTTATCAATATATCTTTAAGATGTTGGGATACAAGAATTTCAGAAAATAACATATTGTTTTTAAATAACTTTTACTAATTCTTTGACTATCAATCGTAGCTTAGGTTCGGCAACGATGGCTGCATTTAATACCTCTTCATGAGACACCTTTTCAACCATACCTTCTACACCTAAATCTGTAATAATGGAAAAAGCAATACAATTCATTTTTGCATGATGAGCAACAATAGCCTCTGGCACGGTGGACATACCTACACAATCGCCTCCTAATATGCGAAACATTTTGTATTCCGCAGGTGTTTCAAAAGTAGGTCCCTGCGTACCGACATATACCCCTTTTTGATATGGAATAGCATGTTTTTGAGCAATTTGCTCTGCTTTTTGCAACAAAATTTTACTATAAGCCTCACTCATATCAGGGAATCTATCTCCAAGCATATCTTCATTTTTTCCTCTTAATGGATGTTCTGGGAACAGATTGATATGATCTGTAATCATCATAATATCACCGATATGAAAATTGGGATTCACTCCGCCAGATGCATTTGACAATATCAGCGTTTCTATACCCATAGCCTTCAAAACACGTATGGGAAACGTTATCTGTTTCATATCATACCCTTCGTAATAATGAAACCGTCCTTGCATGACAACGATATCAACACCATTGAGTTTGCCAAACAACAAATTGCCTTCATGTCCGACTACGGTAGAAAGGGGAAAATTGGGAATACCTGCATACGAAATAGCCTGCTTTATTTCAATATCCTGACATAAATCATTCAAACCAGAACCCAAAACAATAGCAATTTTTGCCTTATTGCCATATTTTTCAATCAAAAATCTCGCTGTTTCATTTATTTTTTGTAACATAGTCAATAATTTGATTCTCAAAATCCTGTTTAAATCTTGCATGAAATTTCACTTCTATCGGCAAGTAAAATATAGGCAATTGACTGACAATATCATCTAAATAATCGGCTTTTAATCTCACAGCGTCTTTTTCTGTTGTCAAAATAGCCACTTGGCGAGACAAAGAACGATGGAAATATAGTTTCGTTTTTTCCAAATCAGCACGCGAAAACCGATGATGGTCAGGAAAAGTAAGTTCCTGGCATTCCGAATATCGTTCACGGATATATTCTAAAAACGGATATGGATTGGCTATCCCCGTAATAGAAACGACACTGCGTATAGCCGCAACATTCATTTGCATAGCAGGCTTTGTCAAGGGTTGTAATTGTCCGAATTCTATATACGAAAAATATAGTTTTTGATAAGGTAGAGGCTGAATTTTCTCTCTTATAAATTGTTCCTCTATCGGCAACAATACTTTGGGACATTTGGTTACAATGATAATATCCGCTTCTTTTGCAGCCGATATTGGTTCTCTCAATTTTCCCATTGGAATCACATAATCTTTAGGATAAATATGATAATAATCCGTTAATAAGATATTCAAACCTGCTTTTATGCTTAAATGCTGATAAGCATCATCTAAAATAATAACATCCGTATCGGGAATTTTTTGCAAAATAGTATTGATACCCAAAACTCTATCTTCGCAAACCGCAACGGAAATCGAAGGATATTTTTTATAATAAGATAGAGGTTCATCTCCAACTTGATATACCGTTGATTTGCTGTCAGCGAAGAAGAATCCCTTCGTTAATCTACCATAACCTCTTGACAATGTAGTAATATTATTATCTTTTGACAATAAACGAATCAAATATTCAACATGAGGTGTTTTACCTGAACCGCCTACACACAAATTTCCCACTCCTATAATAGGTTTTTTATAGGAAGTTCTGCCTTTTAGGTTGAAAAAATACCTTCTGAATTTCATGATCAACGCCCAAAGAGCAGAAATTGGAAAAAGTAACAACTTTACCACGTTTCTAAATATTTGATAATCAAATATGTTTTTTATATCTTATAAAAAAAAATTTTTTTGCTAAAGTAGCATTTTTTTTTGTAATTTTGACAAAAATTTCTATTATTATTTTCAAATGAAAAATACGATAAATGATGTCATCAAAATATTAGAAGCCTGGAGCAATCCTGCTTACCAAGAATCGTATGACAATGCAGGTTTAATTGTTGGCAATGCCAATCAAGAACTATTGGGAGGATTGATATGTTTGGACCTTACTCCAAAAGTATTTCAAGAAGCCATTGATAATAATGCGAACCTAATCATCAGTCACCACCCACTGATTTTCAATCCCATAAAAAAACTAAACGGCAAAAACAATGCTGAAAAAATTATAATGGAAGCCATTAAACATGATATTTGTATTTATGCTATGCATACCAATTTGGACAATATTTTTAGTGGTGTCAATCACGCTTTTGCTTCTGCCTTGCAACTACAGCATATAGAAATATTGTCTCTTAAAGAACAACAATTGAAAAAACTGATAACATTTGCTCCTACTCGCTATGCTGATATTATCAGACAAGCCTTGTTTGAAGTTGGCGGTGGCAACATTGGCAATTACAACTCTTGCAGTTTCAATCAAACGGGATTTGGCACTTTTAAAGCCGAAGTCAATGCTCAACCATTTGTCGGACAAATTGGAGAACTTCACCATGAAGAAGAAATGAAAATTGAGATAGTTTTTCCGGCATTTTTGCAAAGCACAATGATACAAACCTTGCAAAAAGTACATCCGTACGAAGAAGTTGCTTTTGATATTATCAATTTAGCGAACACCAATCCATATATAGGTGCCGGCATGATAGGTACTTTGCAAGAAAGTATGGATTTAGAACAATTTATTCTGTTTTTAAAACAACAACTATCACTTCCTGTTGTAAAATGCAGTAACTGTCCATCTAAAAAAATAAAAAAAATTGCTATTTGTGGAGGCAGTGGTTCGTTTTTGATACCAACCGCCATAAGTAAACATGCCGACATTTTCATTAGTGCAGAATTTAAACACAACCATTTCATAGACACTCAAAATCAACTCATTTTAGTGGATATTGGACATTATGAAAGCGAAATTGCAACAAAAAAATTGATTTTTGCAAAACTTATCGAAAATTTTAGTAATTTTGCAATTTCAGTATTGGAAGAAAATCCTGTTAAATATTTTTAAGAGCATAAACATAATAATTAGATATGGCAACAGCTAAGAAAAGTACAAAAGAAACCGCCGAAAGTACAATAAAAGAAACAAAGAAAAAACAAGTATCGGCAAACCCTGAAACAATAGCACAACAAAACAATGCAGAGGCAGAAATTGGTGTTGATAAAAATATCGAAAATGATTTGATTGCTTTGTATAAATTGCAAACTACCTATTCTAAAATTGACAAAGTAAGAGTAGTGAGAGGTGAATTGCCTCTTGAAGTAAGTGATTTGGAAGATATTTGTCAAGGCTTACAAACAAGATTAAGCAATTTTGCTGAAATTGTAAAAGAAACAGAAGCCACCATCGCCCAACTGAAAGAAGATTCCAAAGAATCTCAAAATTTGATTGCAAAATACAAAGAACAACTTGATAATGTTAGAAATAACAGAGAATATGAGGCTCTTTGCAAAGAAATTGAATACGAAGATTTACAAATAAAAGTCAATGAAAGAAAAATCAATGAAAATAATGCTACATTAGAAAACAAACAAAATGAAATAGAAGACGTAAAAAAAGAATTGTCCGAAAGACAAGAAGAATTAAAGGTGAAAAGCGGCGAACTACAAGCCATTATCGCTGAAACTGAAAAAGACGAAAAACAATTATTAGCAATTGCAGAAAAACAATCCAACGAATTAGAGCCCCGTTTGTTAAAAGCATTCAATCGTATCAGAAACAGCATGAGAAACGGTTTGGCTACCGTGAAAATAGAAAGAAATGCTTGTGGAGGTTGTTTCAGCAAAATTTCCCCCCAAAGACAATTGGACATTCAAATGCATAAAAAAATAATCATCTGTGAATTTTGCGGTAGAATTCTTGTTGATGACAGAATTGTGAAAATGTCAGAAGAATCAACTGAAGACAAATAAAATTGTTTTTGTATTATTATGTATTAGAAACGGACAAAATGTCCGTTTTTTTTAATTCTAATAATTTATCTTTTACTTAATTTTTAGATATTTAATATATTAAAGATTTGGAAATAAAAATTTTAGGTAGCGGAACATCTCAAGGCGTACCAATTATAGGCTGTCAATGCAAAGTGTGCCAATCGAAAGATTGGCATGACCATAGACTACGCTCGTCTGTCTTAGTGGCTCATAAAGGAAAACAATTTGTTATAGACACGGGACCTGATTTTCGCTATCAAATGTTAAGAAGCCAAACCACACATTTGGATTTTATTCTCCTAACGCATATTCACAAGGACCACACTGGCGGATTAGATGATATCCGGGCTTTTAATTTTTTACAAAAACAAAGCATTAATGTTTTTGCAAACAAACAAACATGTGAAAGTTTAAAATTAGAATTTTCCTACGCTTTTGAAGATGACCCATATCCCGGTTCGCCCAAAATACAACTACAATCTATTGAAAATAAAATATTTATAACCAACGGAATAACTATTCTTCCCATACAATTATTACATCTCAAACTACCAATATTCGGTTATAGAATAGATAATTTTGCTTATATAACCGATGCAAGTTATATTGCAGAAGCCGAGTTGGACAAACTTAAAGGATTGGATTTATTGATATTAAATGCTTTGCGTATAGAAAAACATTATTCTCATTTTAATTTAAAAGAAGCCTTAGAAGTAGTAGATTATGTTAAACCCCAACTGACTTATTTCACGCATATAAGTCATTATATGGGATTATACAAAGATGTGGAACCAACTTTACCACACAATTGCCATTTGGCGTATGACGGATTGACATTGCATATATAAAAAATAGAAATATTTTTTTTATTTTTTCTGAAAAAATTATATCTTTGCCAATCTTTTTATATATTGATATAATAATAAAATTTCAATGTAAGCATTGTAAATTATATGGAAACAAAGAAAGAACAATTAGAAGAAAAGCCCTTGTTGAATTTCATCGAGGCAAAAATTGAAGAAGATTTAAAATTAGGGAAAAACAATGGCATCGTCTATACCCGTTTTCCACCTGAACCGAATGGATATTTACATATAGGACACGCCAAATCGATATGCTTAAATTTTGGTATTGCAAAAAAATACCATGGCAAAACCAATATTCGTTTTGACGATACCAATCCTGTAAAAGAAGATGTTGAATATGTTGATTCTATCAAAGAAGATGTAAAATGGCTTGGTTTTGATTGGGCAGGAGAATACTATGCCTCTGACTATTTTGACCAATTATATCTATGGGCAGAACAACTGATAAAAGAAGGTAAAGCATACGTTGACGATTCCTCACAAGAAGAAATCAGTAAAAACAGAGGTGTACCAACGTCCCCAGGTATAGAAAGTCCATACAGAAATAGAAGTGTTGAAGAAAATTTAACCCTTTTCCGCAAAATGAAAGCAGGTGAATTTGCAGATGGGCAATGTGTTTTACGGGCAAAAATAGATATGGCTTCTCCCAATATGCACATGAGAGACCCTATTATGTATAGAATATTACATGCCCATCATCATCGTACAGGAAACAAATGGTGCATTTATCCTATGTATGACTATGCACATGGACAAAGTGATTCTATTGAAGGTATCACTCACTCTATATGCACTTTAGAATTCGAAGTACATCGTCCTTTATATGATTGGTTTTGCGAGGCATTGCATATACACCACCCCCAACAAATAGAATTTGCCCGTCTGAATATCAATTATACAGTTATGAGCAAAAGAAAATTGTTGCAATTGGTAAAAGAAAATTACGTTTCAGGTTGGGATGATCCCAGAATGCCAACTATTTGTGGATTAAGAAGACGCGGTTATACACCTGAATCAATTCGCAACTTTGCAGAAACTATCGGTGTTGCCAAACGTGAAAATGTAATAGATATATCCTTGTTGGAATTTTGTGTTAGAGAAGACCTTAACAAACGTGCATTGCGTACCATGGCAGTTTTAGATCCGGTGAAGTTAATTATAGATAATTATCCTGACAATCAAACTGAAATGATGGACGCTGTAAACAATCCAGAAGACATATCTGCAGGAACACGAAAGGTGCCTTTTGGCAAAGAACTATGGATAGAAAGGGCTGATTTCATGGAAAATCCTCCCAAAAATTTCTTTCGTATGACCATCGGCAAGGAAGTGAGATTAAAATATGCTTATATCGTACAATGTACAAGTGTAGATAAAGATGAACAAGGCAATATCACCGCTATCCATTGTCAATATCTACCAGAAACCAAAAGCGGTATGGCAGAAAGCAATAGAAAAGTAAAAGGCACCATACATTGGGTATCGGCTGCTCATTGCAAAGAAGCAGAGGTACGATTGTTTGACCGTTTGTTTGCCGTACCTGACCCTGACAATGTAGAAGAAGGACATACTTTTTTAGAAAATCTCAATCCTGATTCTCTAAAAATACAAACTGCCTATATTGAGCCTAATTTCTTGGATACAAAACCTTTAACTAAATATCAATTTGAACGCATTGGATATTTTTGTATAGACAAAGATTCCACCACAGACAAATTGGTATTTAACAGAACGGTAGCTCTGAAAGATTCTTGGGCAAAAGGTAAATAACATAAACATACAACAAAAAAAGGGGCGGACATTTTGTATGTTCACCCTTTTTTATTTTATGCAAAAATTGTCTATTTACACTCCTTTTGTATTACCAAACTCATGGTCTGCAACAAATATCGTATGATTATTATACAAATAAGTAAAATGAGGACAAGTATTGCATCGTTTATGTTTCACCTTTTTGGAATGATAGGTTTTCTTGGTTTGACAAGACATAATAGACAATACACTCAAAATAAAAATGAGGAAATAAAATATTTTTTTCTTCATATCATTTTTTATTTAACATGTATTTATCCTATTTATTTCTGTAAAAAATTCATAATATTATTTTCTACTCTTTTCAAAATGGCAGAAGTGTCTTCTTTTTGGAATTTTTCACCAATTATATTTTCATACAATTCAATGTATCTATCAGAAATCTCCGATACTTTTTCATCTGTCATTTCTGGCACCACCTCTCCTGATCTACCTTGAAATCCATTAGCCATCAACCATTCACGAACGAATTCTTTGGACAATTGACGTTGAGGTTCTCCGTTGTCAAACCGCTGTTGATAACCGTCAGCATAGAAATATCGAGAAGAATCTGGGGTATGAATTTCGTCTATCAAATAAATTTTACCATCTTTTTTTCCAAATTCATATTTGGTATCCACTAAAATCAACCCTCTTTTTGCGGCTATTTCTGTACCACGCTGGAATAATTTCAAACTATAATCTTCCAAAACAGCATAATCTTCCACAGAAACAATGCCTTGTTTCAGAATTTCTTCTTTGGAAATATCTTCATCGTGTCCCTCCGCTGCTTTGGTTGTTGGAGTTATAATTGGTTTTTCAAATTTTTGATGTTCTCTCATACCATCAGGAATAGGCACTCCGCATATTTCTCGTTTGCCTTGTTTATAAGTTCTCCATGAACTTCCTGTCAAATAGCCTCTTACAATCATTTCTACAGCAAAAGGCTGACATTTTTGACCAATAGTAACCATTGGGTCGGGAGAGGCTATCTTCCAATTCGGACAAATATCGGTGGTTAAATCCAAAAATTTTGCTGCAATTTGATTCAACACTTGACCTTTGTACGGAATAGCACGTGGCAAAACAACATCAAATGCTGAAATTCTATCAGTTGCAATCATCACCAACAAATCATTGTTTATTCCATACACATCTCTAACCTTTCCCTTGTAAAAACTTGTTTGATTGGGAAATCTAAAATCTGTTTTTAAAATTACATTATCCATTTTTATCCTTTTATTTTTGTAACAACCAACCTTTTATTTTTTGATTGGTTATCATTTGTTGTGCTTCTTCTTTTGAATATGGTCCTATGCCTATCAATATTAAATTTGAGGTTCTTCCCTTTCCCAAATTTACCACATTAGTATATTCGGAACGCTTTTCTTTCAAATAATTATTGGCATTTTCTTCATCTTGGAAACTTCCCAAAACAACATAAAAGCCTTTAACTATTTCTTGTTCATCTGTTTGTACAGGTTGTTTATTCTGTTCTTGTAAATTATTTTCGACATTTATATCTTCACTTTCCGAAGAAATACTATCTTGCCACAAAGTATCTACTATAAGTTCTACCTCATCTATTGGAATAACTGACGATGTATCTACCGATAACACCGAAGATGTATCTGTTGGGTGTTGTCCAAAATACCGTTCATACTTGTTTTCAATTTGTTGTCTCCATTCTCCTATTTTTTGAGGATAGAACAAATTGCCAACAATACCCAAAACAACAAACAACAATAGAATAAATAAAATGGCAATCAATATTTTAAATCCACAACCCCGTTTTTTCTTAACACTTTTGTTCTCTATTTCTGAAGTTGTATTAAAATTATCATTATTTTCTTCATTTTCAACACATTCATCATCTTCTTTTATTTTTTCTGAACTTGTAACAGATGTCGTTGGTAGAGTGTCTTGTTGGAGATATTCCGCTTGTTTTTGTGAAATGGGAGTAGTATCTTCTGTTTGTTTGTTTATCAAAGTATTTTTCCATTCAAAACTCTCCAAACCAAAACTTTCTGATGATAAATCGCAATCCAAAGACGCCTCAAAATCCAACTGTCCGATTCTATTTTGAATAAAAGTACCCATTGCGCCTATTGCACAAGATTCGCCTTTGTGAAATTTATCTAAGATTGTTTGTACATATTTGTCTATTTCGGTATTTGCATCTTGAACAGAACATTGTTTATGTTTTGCTACAAAATCCACAAAATCTTCTGTTGTTTTTATTTGTGCATTAGCCACAAAGGCAACATACACACCCGGCACTGTAAATGTATGCAAAATAGGATGAATTTCAGAACTTTTGTACTGTAGAGTAAATTGTCCTATTTTGCCCAAAGCCAAAACTTGATATGCTTGCAGATACTGCTTTATATATTGCTCCATTTATTTATAATTTATTATTTTTCAATAAACTAACAACTAAATCCAAATCTTCAGGAGTATCAATACCCACAGCAGATTCTATATCTGTAACATTGGTATGTATTTTAAATCCATGTTCCAACCAACGCAGTTGTTCCAATTGTTCCGATAGTTCCAATGGAGTTGCCGGTAGTTTTACAATTTTTTGTAAAACAGGAACTTTATAAGCATAAATCCCAATATGCTGATAAAAATCCAACATGTGCGGTTTGGCATTTCGCACAAAAGGAATAGGACTTCTACTAAAATACAATGCTTTTCCATGCATATCTTTTACCACCTTTACTACATTAGGATTGTGTAATATTTTTTCATCGGTAATTTTCTTTAATAGCGTTGCAATATCAACATCAGGATTGTCAAAACAAGCAGTTAATTCTATTATTTGTTGAGGATTGATAAAAGGTTCATCACCTTGAATATTTATAACAACATCATTTTCGGAACATTGTATTTTACATGCCACCTCTGCACATCTTTCTGTTCCTGAACGATGTTCAAAACTTGTCATTTGCACATTTGCTCCTATTCTTTTTGCCTCGTTTTCAATACGTTCATCATCTGTAGCGATCCATACTTGATGAAAACACTGAGCCTTGCATACTTGTTCATACACACGAGCAATCATCGTTTTACCCTCTATCAAAGCAAGCGGTTTGCCGGGAAAACGTGTAGACGCATAACGGGCCGGTATAATAGCAATGAAATTCATTAAATTATTTTTTCTTTGTTGATTTACGTTTAATAGTTTCGGTGAACAGACCAAAAACTTCTGCATTCATTTTATCTATAATATATCCAAAATCGTCTGGATTGTCGGCAAAACGGATTTTATCGGTATCAATCGTTAATATTTTTCCATCTTGATACGATTCTGCCCATTTATTATATCTGTCATTCAAATTTTGTAGATAATCAATGCGTATTGTACTTTCATATTTTCGACCTCTTTTTTGAATTTGTTCCACCAAGGTAGGTACAGATGCTTTAAGATATATAAGCAAATCTGGTGGTTTTATAAATTTATTCATCAACTCAAACAAAGAGATATAATTTTGAAAATCACGAGTGGCCATCAATCCCATATCGTGCAAATTGGGTGCAAAAATATAAGCATCTTCAAAGATAGTCCTATCTTGAATAACCGTTTTTTTCGATTCTTTAATATTCACCACCTGCCGAAATCGATTGTTCAGAAAAAATATCTGCAAATTGAAAGACCAGCGTTGCATATCTTCATAAAAACTAATTAGATATGGATTGTTATCATTATTATCATAGTCGGGTATCCAGCCCAATTGTTTGGCCAACATTTTAGTCAATGTGGTTTTGCCTGACCCAATATTTCCTGCTACTGCAACATGCATATTTCTTATATTTTGTTATTTACATTTCGAATCTAAGATGTTTTAAAAGAATATCATCTTCCATCAATTTTTCAAGTGCGTTTATACCTATTTGCAAATGATTGTTCACAAACTTTTCTGTTACAAGAATATCGCTTTTTATTGTTTTTACTCCATCTTCCAACATAGGTCTATCGCTAACTAGAAGCAGAGCTCCTGTAGGAATTTTATTATAAAAACCAACACTAAACAATGTTGCCGTTTCCATATCCACACCCATAACCCGTATTTTTTTCAAATAGGCTTTAAATTCGTCATCATGTTCCCAAACACGGCGATTGGTAGAATACACGGTACCTGTCCAATAATCAAAACCTCTATCCATAATACAAGTAGAGGTTGTTTTTTGCAAATTGAATGCAGGCAAAGCAGGCACTTCTGGTGGAAAATAATCATTAGAGGTACCTTCACCTCTAATGGCTGCTATGGGCAAAATAAAATCGCCTAAATTATTATAAGGTTTCACACCTCCACATTTTCCCAAAAACAAAACTGCCTTTGGATGAATGGCTGTCAATAAATCCATAATCGTTGCAGCCATTGGACTCCCCATAGAAAAATTAATAATAGTAATATTGTGTGCAGTTGCATTCAACATACCTTTGTCCTCTCCTACCATATCAACTTGAAACCACCCTGCGAACAAGTCTACATAATACCTAAAATTGGTCAGCAGAATATATTCTCCGAATTTTTCTAATGGCAAGCCTGTATAACGAGGAAGCCAATCCTTAACAATATCGTCTTTAGTTTTTAACATATTCTTTTCTGCAAAGATATAAAAAAATGAAATATCTACAAAAAATATTTTGTCATTTTCACAAAATTAAACATCATATTTTCCGTTATTATAATCAGATAATTTTTATTCATTCTAAATATTTAATATAACTAACACAATGACAGAACGACAATTTTTTCCCCAGATGAAAATGGCCGATATTATTAATTCCAATTTAGCATTGGCTCCACTCATACCTCGATTGGATATGGACTTTGGCTTTGGGGACAAAACAATAAAACAAACTTGCGATATGTACAATAATGATTGTTACTTTGTTTTATTGATTTTTAATGTTTATTCATTTCCTGAATATTTTCCTCAAGAATCAGAAATCAGAACAATAAAAATGGACAACTTATTGTCTTTTTTAACCTCTTCTCATAAATATTATCTTTTACAAAGATTACCTCATATTGGAGAACATTGGAACAAAATAACTCAAAACATGGGGATGTCGCAACAAAATGTATTAAGGCATTTTTTTGAAGAATATCAAAATGAAGTTGCCAACCATTTTGAGTACGAAGAACAAATTGTTTTTCCTTATATCAAAGGTCTTTGCAATGGCAATACTTCTACTTATAATATTCATCAATTTGAAAAAAACCATAGCAATATCGAAGACAAATTGTCTGATATAATTCATATTGTAATTAAATATCTTCCCAAAGAAATACCTAGCGAAGATAGAATTTCCATATTAGAAGACATTGCCATTTTGCAAAAAGACATCAATCGGCATGCTTTGATAGAAAACAAAATCCTTATTCCTTTTGTAGAATTTATTGAAAACCAAAAACATGAAACGTTATAATTTGCTCATAGCTGAGCCTTCTACAATAATAAGACAAGGTTTGAATACATTAATCGATGACAATCAATTCAATATTATTCATGTAGAAACATTAGATGATGTGCCCATTGCCATAGAAAAACATAAAATAGAATTAATTATTATCAATCCCCTTGTATTTGACATTAGAAATATCGAAAATATTCAAAATTTTATTTTTCAATATCCTAATTTAATTTTCGTTGGATTGATATATAGTTACTTACAACCTGACATATTGCCTTTATTTCATCTTATCATCAATATACAAGACAGCAAATTGCTTATAGATAAAAAAATGCAATCAATCATTGCTAAATATTTGAACAATAGCCACAAATCAGAATTGTCCCCAAGAGAAAAAGAAGTATTGATATTGTTGGCCCAAGGTCTGCAAAGTAAAGAAATTGCAAAAAAACTCAATCTTTCCACCCATACTATTATCTCCCATCGCAAACATATTATGACAAAAACAAATATGAAAACCATGGGAGCACTGACAGCATACGCTCTATTAAACAATATTATTGATGAAAAAGACATTAGTAAAAAATAGAAACAATCACTTTATATTTTGAATGTTATGATAAAAAAAATTCTTTTTGTTGCAAGTCTGTTCCTTTGCAGTTGCACTTACATGCAAGCACAATCCGTCCAAAGCAACATCATCTCTACCCATGACACGTTAGAAAAATTAACTTATTTAGACGAAAATATTGATACTATTTTCAATCAAATACAAGACAAAATAAACCAAACCCAAGGTGTTGAACAAATGCTATGGCACAACTATATGGCTACACATTTATATGCCTATTACAATACACATAAGTATCAAATTGAACAAAGAACTCCCATCGCCGACAAAAGCAAATTGCTACAACCTATTTCTCAATGGGATTTACAAACAATTGTTGAGCAAATACTTACACATTTTGTTGCATCCTTGCAAAATGAGCAGTTGCTTTATGAACAAAATGTTGATGATTACAAAGAATTGTTTTCCAATATGAACAAATTTTCAGAACAATATAATCAAACGCTGTTGGAAGTTTTGGCTTTTCAGGCTTTGAATTTCTATACTTTAACTTTATCTGAAATACCTATCCCGATTCAACCTTTTGAATGTAACAATAAAGCATATTTTACCAATATTGAAAACTTTAGACTCCTCAACATTCAAACCACAGACTCATTGAATCCTCATTATTTAGCCTTAAAACTATTTCAAAAATTATCGCAGTTATACCAACAACAAAACGATATAAAGATGCTATTACATATAAACATTGAACGTCTCAATTTTCTGCAAAAACAATCCACGCTATCAGATAAAAATGAATTATATATACAAGCCTTATCGGATTTAGAAAAAAAATATTATCAACAAAATGGTTACGAACAAATTTGCTATCAAATAGGTTATTTTTACCAACTACGGGCAAATGAATACGACAAATATATAAGCCCTCAATATCAAAATGATAATCAGAAAGCCTTGGATTGGTATCAAAAAGCGGTCGATTTTGCACCCAATAGTTTATTTGCCTATAATTCATTGTCCCAACAAGAAAAAATCAAGCAACCTCAGTTGGAAATTTATAGCCGTACAAAAACTATCCCTCAACAAAAATCATTATACAAACTCACTACCCTTAATATAGATACCGTATATGCCGCTATTATTGCCATAGACAAACAAGAATTTTTAAAACTGCAAGAAGAACTATACAATTCTTCAAAAAAACAAGCAGCCATAAACAAACTGACCAACCAAAAATTTCTAAATGAATGGACTATTGTTGTGCCTCACAATAAAGATTACAGAACCGTAAACTTTGATTGCCTATTGCCTGCCTTACCTATTGGAAACTTTGCGATTCTACTATCTAACAGCAACTTAAAAGAACACCCACAAATACTTCTTCCTCAATATTTTGAAGTTTCACAAATCGGAATTTCAAGATTTCAGAATAAAAACAATGAACTCATTTTTTTCGTATATGACGAACTGACAGGACAACCTATAGAACAGGCAAAAGTGGAATTTGAAAAAAACAACACTAAAAATACAGAAAAAATAGCCACGCTTTTTACAGATAAAAATGGCTTGTGTTCACTCAAAAAAACAAGCAATAATTATATGTATCTCAGAGCAAATGCATACTATAATAAAAGTTATGCAACAACTTCATTCTCATTAAATTACACATCATCTTCCGTACACATTTCACCGAAAAAAAATGTCTATACCTTTACAGATAGAGCCATTTATCGCCCTGGACAACAAGTTTTTTTCAAATCGATCTTGGTATATTCCGACAGCAACAATCATGCTGTTATACCCAATCACCGTTGTGTAGTTAAATTGTTTGACCACAATTGGCAAAACATAGATTCATTACCCCTCACAACCAATGAATTTGGATCTATATCAGGCAGTTTCATCATTCCTGAAGAAGTATTGGGCGGCAATTTTACTATGAAAATCTATTATGACCAAAATCAATCTGACAATCACTCCATACGTGTTGAAGAATACAAGCGACCTTCGTTTGAAATTACAGTTAATCAACCAGATTCTTCTTTCAAACTTAATGAAACCATACAAATAAACGGTAATGTCAAAGCCTACGCCGGCTATGCTATTGACAATGCGTCAATAAAATATCGTGTTGTAAGACAAACAAGTTTTCCTTATTGGAAATATTGGTATTATAGACCTTCTCAACCAGAAAAAGAAATCGCCAACGGCGACCTGAGAACCGACAAAAACGGCAATTTTTCATTCAATTTTGTTGCAGAAGCCAATCAAAAATTACTAAAATTTGCCCCTTTGTGCAACTATCTAATCACTATTACGGCAACAGATATAAATGGAGAAACACATAGTACCACACAAACAATTTATGTCGGCAAAAAAAGTTTAGACTTATTTGCAGATATACCGCAAACAATTCATATTCAAAACGACAAGAGCTTTTCTTATTCCATTTCCGCAAGCAATTTAGCAGGAAAACCTCAAATTGTACAAGTCAATTATCAGATAGAACAATTGGCAACCCCAAAACATTTTCTTTACGAAAGACAATTGCCCAACAATAGTATTTTGTTAGATTCAGTTTTGTTTGCCAACACTTTTCCTCGTGATGCTTACAATGAAAACAATAATCCTTTGCAATGGAAAACCTTGAAAACAATACAAAAAGGCAAATTGGTAACCGATGAAAATGCAAATATTACGCTACAAAATCCACAAAAATGGGACAATGGATATTACAAAATAACCCTTTCAGCCAAAGACAAATTTGGAGAAGATGTAATAATAGAACGAATATTCTTCTTAAACTCGGATAAAAACAAAGCATACAGACAATACAACGCACTCGCCATCAATACAGACAAATACTCTTATTGCGTGGGAGATACGATACATCTGCAATTAAGCACATACCTCAACAATGCTTATATTGTTTTTGAAATGTTCGACAAAAACAACTCTACCATAAATACGTACAAACTAAATCAAGAGACCAAAGATTTCTCTATCATTGTCGGCAAAGAACATTTAGATGAAATTTTATTCAGAGCCGTTCTTGTTCAAAATGAACATTATTATGTTGCTACACAAACCGTTCACATTTACAAAGAAACACCCAAAACCTTATCGGCTGAATTTGTTCATTTTAGAGATTATTTGTTACCGGGGCAAAACGAACAATGGCAAATCAAAATCAAAAGCAACAAAGACGAAAAAATCAACACCGAACTCTTGTGTACGATGTATGACGCCTCTTTAGATGCTTTTGTTTCTAACAATTGGAATATCTATCTACCACAAATGTTCACCCCACTCTACAGATTAACATCTTTTTATACGCCATCAATACAATATGACCAAGAAAATTGTTATTTCCCATATACCTCAAAACCTAACATACCATTAGCACATTATTCTTGGAGAAAAATATTGAATATTTATCGCTATTATTATGGAGACTCTCGGCTCTATGCCACTGGAGCAACCTATCGTAAAAATACAAAAATTTACAATTCACTGTATGACAATGTTTTAGAATACAGATCAGTAGAAAGAACGGTTGTAGCCAATGAAGATATTTTAGAGGAAGAGACTGCAGAAAACGAAACAAGTGAACAAATTCGTAGCAATTTTGCCGAAACTGCATTTTTCTTACCTCACCTTACCAATTCCGCAGACGGAGAAATTGTTTTCTCTGCAACATTGCCGGAATCGTTAACCAAATGGAAAATGATGGGTTTGATTCACGACAAAGAAATGACGAACACCAAGTTTGAAAAATTCTTATACACCCAAAAACCATTAATGGTAATACCCAACTATCCTCGTTTTTTCAGAGAAGGCGACACGATTACCTTTGCGGTAAAAATTGTCAATCTCTCAAAAGAAATCCAAAAAGGAACACTTAACATAACATTCTTTGATGCCCAAACTAATAATCCTCTTTCCATTATTAAAGGCGATTCTGCCATTACTTTCACCATCAAAGGCAACGAATCTCAATTGGCAAACTTCATCTTAATTATTCCCAAACATATAGCCGCAATTACTTACAAAGTTGCTGCAAAATCAGGACAATATACCGATATAGAACAAAGAATGATACCCGTTTTGTCCAACAGAATGATGATTACAGAATCTTTGCCATTCTATATCAATGGTCAAGGTAAGAAACACATTGTTTTTGACAGGCTGCAAAAAGCATTTGCTTTGCCCCAATCAAGTATTGAACATTATAAATACACCGTAGAATTTACAGCAAATCCAATATGGTACGTGGTACAAGCACTACCCTATTTGATGAGTTATCCATACGACTGCAACGAACAAACATTCAGCAAGTTCTATGCCAACTCCATTGCCAAACATATTGTTGATAATCACGGGGAAATACAAGATGTATTCCAAAAATGGCAACAAGAACAATCAGATGCATTTTTATCTCAATTAGAAAAAAACAAAGAATTGAAATCCATTGCTTTGCAAGAAACGCCATGGTTGCTTAATGCCCAATCTGAAAGTGCCGACAAAAAACAAATCGCCTCTTTGTTTGACAGTAAAAAAATTCATCAAGAATTGGAAAATGCCAAACAAAAATTACAAAAAGCACAAAATTCCGATGGCGGTTGGTCTTGGTTTAAAGGCGGAATATATTCGTCCTTATACATCACAACCCATATTGTCAGCGGTTTCGGACACTTGGCAACAATGAATATCAATGACCACTCATTAGAAAAAACAACAATAAAAAAGGCAGTGGCTTATTTGGATAATCAAATGCAAGACAGATACAACTACCTGAAAAAACATGATATGTTAAAAATTGCAGGTCTTTACTATTCTGACATACAATATCTATATGCAAGAACTTTCTTCTTGAAAAAAATACCCATACATACCACACACAAAGAAATGTACAACTATTTTGTCCAACAAATAAAAACTCATTGGAACCAATACAATTGGTATGGACAGACACTCGCCGCTTTGACCTTATACCGTCAAGGAGAAGTAGGTTTGGCCAAACAAATTCTCAAAGATATTAAATCCAAAG
This sequence comes from uncultured Bacteroidales bacterium, assembly GCA_905233585.1. Lineage (GTDB taxonomy): Bacteria > Bacteroidota > Bacteroidia > Bacteroidales > WCHB1-69 > UBA1205. Next base: position 54,723 of record CAJOFD010000001.1, on the reverse strand, counting down.
CACAATATAGCGATGAAATGGGTATGTGGTGGAAAAAAGAAGGATACGGATATTTTTGGTATGAAGCACCTATAGAACGCCAATCCTTAATGATAGAAGCCTTTGAAACCATTTTGCACGACACCGAAAGTGTCGCAAAAATGCAACTGTGGCTGTTGAAACAAAAACAAACACAACATTGGGCTACGACAAAAGCAAACACTGAAGCCTGCTATGCTCTTTTGATGAGAAACTCCGCTTCTGTGATTGATACCAATGCAAAAACAACCTTAACCATAGGCAATCAAGCCTTTTTTATAGACACCCTCAAAGACGCCCAAGCCGGAAGCAAATATGTAAAATTAAAATGGGACAGCAAAGACATATCCTCCGATTTGGCAAATATTACTATCGAAAAAGAAACCCAAGGAAGCAGTTGGGGAGCAGCCTATTGGCAATATGAAGAAGATTTGGACAAAATTACCAATGCGAATACTCCTTTATATTTAGAGAAAAAACTCTATAAAGTTGTTTTGTCCAACAATGGGGAACGCTTACAAGAGATTACAGACCAATCCCCTATTAAAGTCGGAGATAAAATTTGCGTCAGAGTAATATTAAAAGCGGACAGAGATATGGAATATCTTCACTTGAAAGATATGCGTGCATCTGCCTTTGAACCCACCAATGTGTTATCTTCCTACAAATATCAAGACGGATTGATTTATTATGAGTCCACAAAAGATGCGGCTACACATTTCTTTATAGAACAACTTCAAAAAGGAACTTATGTATTTGAATATAGGCTTATTGCAACTCAAAAAGGTAGTTTTTCCAATGGAGTAGCCAATATTGAATGTATGTATGCTCCGGAATTTTCGGCTCATTCCAATGGTATAAGAATAAAGGTAGAATAAAAGACCGCGGACAACCAATTGTTTGTTCTTTACAACCATGGTTTTAGACAAATAAACATAAAAACAATATATTAAAAATATGGCAAAAAGGATATATGCTACTTATAATGTTGGATTTAACCAATTATTGACATTGTCATATAATAACTGAAAAATAGTGCGTTTTTGAACAATCATTCTTGCATTGACAGTCATACCTTTTTTTACATAACCACGAAAGCCATTTCTAAGTTCAAGGAATGGTCTATCAAGACTACAACGAATTTTGTAATAGGAAATAGTATCAGATATCGTTATATCATTAGCTATATCTACTACATTTCCTGTTAAGATTCCCCATTGTGTATAATCAAAAGCATCTACACGAAAACGAACAGACATATTGGGGGTTATTAACCCAATATCTTTAGAAGAAACAAAACATTCAACAAACAAATCTCCATCAGGAGACAATTCTAGTAATTGTTGTCCCACATGTACGTATGAATTTTTATTCACATTCGCTACCTGATGAATATTTCCATTGATAGGTGAAATAACAACAGACTCTTGATTTTGAATATTGATTTGTGTTATTTGTGTTAAAATATTGTTTAGTTCTGTTTGATAATTAATTTGTTCGTTTCTCCATTTGGTTAGTTGTTTGCGTTTGAGAGTAAGTAGAGCATTTTCGCTTTGCTTATAAATGGATTCGTAAGTTTCAAAATCAGCAGGGGTAGATATTTCTTTGTCAAAAAGATATTTCTCCCTATTGTATCGTTTTTTTTCTAAATCTCGTTTTATAGTTATATCTTCTAATTGTGCTATATAATAATTGTAATCTTGAAGATATTGTGAACTCTGAAAACATTCAGGAATTTGATTATTAACAAGATATTTCAAATCTGCCAACATATTTTCCAATTCTGTTTGACGTTGTTGGAGTGCAGGCAATGCAGAAATAATATTATCTGTCCAAACTATCAATAAAGTATCACCTTTGTAAATTTTATCGTTTTCTTGATATTTAAAATGTATTATTTTGCCATTATTGGGAGCAGTAATAATAATATGTTCACCAATAGGTTTGATTGTTCCAATAGCAGTAACCCCAATATCTATTGTTATGAAAAACAAAGAAATAAACATCAAAGCAATGAAAATAAGCACAATAATATATATTGATTTGGTTGATTTTCCAAAATCAGATACAATCCGTTCGTAACTATTCTCTATAACTTCCTGTGAAAAAATGTTTTTTAGACTCATATCTATCAGATTGGTGTTTGTTTATGCCAATATTGAGCATATTGGCCATTTTGATTTAACAATTCTTGATGAGACCCTTGCTCAATTAAATGTCCATCTTTTAGTACAAAAATTGTATCTGCATTCATAATTGTTCCTAAACGATGAGCAATTAATATAATTGTTTTTCCTTGTTTTTTAAGATTGAAGACAATGTCTTTAATATATTGTTCGGCTTCGGAATCCAAAGCGGAAGTTGCTTCGTCCAAAATAAAAATATCAGGGTCAGAATACAATGCTCTTGCTATTGCAATTTTTTGTCTTTGACCTCCTGAAAGTTGTGTACCGTTTTCACCGATTTCTGTTTGAATACCCTGAGGTAATTTTTCCAGCCATTCAGTGATACCAACTTTTTGGCAAATATGGTAAACTTTTTGCCAATCGGGTTCAAAATCATCTAAAATAATATTGTCTGCAATAGTTCCGTGAAATAAATCAATTTGTTGTGGGACAATTCCAACTACTTTACGTAAATCATGATTATTGATGTTTTTAATATCGGTTTCACCTATACGGATATGCCCAGATTGTAATGGATATAGATTTTGTAACAATGCAATTAATGTTGTTTTTCCACTTCCACTTTCTCCGATAATCGCACTAACATTTCCTTGCTTAAAGCTAATGTTGAATTTTTGAAAGACCTCTGTACGTGTTCCATATCGGAAATTTACATTATCAAAAATAATATCTCCGCATTGTTCATGAGAAAAAGAGATTTTTTGCGAATTATCTTCGGTATCAAGGTCAAAAATTTCGAACAAACGGTCTGCTGCAATTTTTGCATTTTGAAACACTCTATTGACACTAACTAATGAAATAACGGGTCCCATAAAATAACCTGTCAATGTATGAAATGACATCAATTCACCGGGGGTGATAATTCCATCTAATACATAAGATGTTCCTATCCATAGTAAGGCTGTTACAAATAAATTAGAAAATAAATTAGAGGCTGTGTCTGTTATTAATCCATACTTTCCAGCATTCCAACCAGTGTGCGTTAATTGTATAAACTTGTTTTCTGTTTTAACATTAGCAAAGTTTTCTATACCAAATTGCTTGATTGTTCCTACTGCATTTATAGACTCTACTAATTGTGATTCTAATTCCGCTCCTTCTTCCATAAGTTTACGTTGGATAATTTTATTGACTTTATTATAAAGCATAAAAATAATAAAATAAACAGGAATGGCAATCAACATCAATAAGGCTAATTTCCAATAATAGGAAAACATTAGAACAAAAGCCACTATAACCGTAAACAAATTTATTACAATACTCAAAAGAGAGTTATTGATAAACGTATTAATTTGTGCTGCATCGCTCATACGGGATATAATTTCTCCAGAACGCATGGTATCAAAAAAACTTTGTGGCAATTTTAACAAATGTTTGTAATAACCTAGTATCAGACGTGTATTTATTAAAACTCCACTTCTCATCATTAGCAAAGAACGTACGTAACCGATAAAAAGCGACAATATTGTAGCAACAATCATAATTAGGCAAATTAGATTCAATAGATTGCGGTTGCCATCAGGAATAACATAGTCAATGATTTTTTGGATACAAATTGATGTTGCAAGTCCTAATATTGTATAAACAAGGGAACCGAATAATGCTTGCAGAAAAGTCCCCTTATGTGGTTTGAACAAAAACCAAAAACGTTGAAGTATAGATGTTTTTTCATTACGTGCAACAAAATCAACATCGGGAACCAATAAAATGAGTACCCCTGTCCATGTTTTTATAAAATCATCAAGACTAATCTTTTCCATTTCCCCGCTACCGGGATTCATTATTTCAATATTTGTCTTGTTTACCTTATAAATTACTACATAATGAGGCTGTCTTTTATCATTTAAGACATGGGCAATGGATGGTTTTGGTATTTTGTCAAGTGCATCTAAATTACAAGAGCCATCTGCATTGACTGCTTTTACTGCCTTGACTGCGAAACCCAATTGTTCGGCAGCTTCCACCATGCCCAAAACATTTGTTCCACACTGATTGGTACCAGCAATTTGACGAATGCGAGAAACAGGCATTTTTAAGTCATAAAACGCTGCTACGGAAGCCAAACAAGTGGCACCACAATCTGAAGTGTCCCGTTGTTGAATACAAATATCTTTTTTCATTTATTTTTCGTCATTCCACAAGTACACTTTCTTGTTTTTACTATCCCAAAACAAATGGTCAAAACGACGGAAAAAATCCATACCAATGATATTTTTACTTCCTTTTCTAATACAAATATCTCGATATATTTCTGCGTCTATACTGACAGAATCAAAATAATATTTAGTAGTAGTATAAGAACTATTATGACCGTAACTTGTTGTTTCTGAAGAATCAATTGGTATATAATTTTGAAACAGCAACGACAAATCAGAATCCGTTAAACACATGTCCCAATCAACCATTCCCATATCCAACAAAACATTGTCATATACATTGTTGCCTATAACCAAATTAGTTAAAGGATCTTTGGTTTTTGTATATGAAAAAGTGATATGTTTTTGTGGAATAATTGCTGTTTCGGAGACAGGTGTAATATTTACCGTATTATTATTGAAGTTAAAATGCCAATTGGCAGTAGATATAATATCCATTCCAATTGCACTTGTCTTATTAGAAGTCCACTCAAAAGGATATGCAACAACATTTCTTACAATTAAAGAATCATCTATCTTTATTGTCGGGACAAAATAGAGTGGATATTCTTTTATTTCATTATTGACATCTGTTATACAAATACTTGCTTGGACATTAAAATTTGGAAGATGCAGAAGCGTGTCAGGGACTATATATGAACTAGAACAACCCGAATCCATAATAAAACCACTCTTATGGAATATAATATAACCATCATTGACTTGGAAACCATAATTGCCATAAGAAATATGCACCAATGTTCCATTTCCATTGTTATACACATATTTTTGCAGTATATTGCGTTTGCAATAAGCCAATGTTCCCCATAGCAATATTACAACATAAATGCATAACATGCTTATTAATAAGTATTTAAACCATTTTTTCATACACAAAAAAACCTATTTCATTGGGATTATCCAATATGTAAGTATCTTTTGACAAATAACGTGTTTCCCAAACAACCCAAATATCCCCTGCTGCTATGGCAGAAAAAACAATACCCCAAATAACCCATTCAAATTGATGAAAACATATTCCTAATAATGAGGGGATAATTCCGAATAATATTAATGGCATCAAACCGCCAATGATATAATCCTGCTTTTTTAAAGGAGTATTACAATGACAATAAGGAGTTAAATATTTCCATTTAAACCCTAAATGTATATGTTTAAACTTAAAATCTTTAATCAATATAGCAAAGGTTATAGCATGAATGAATTCGTGTAAAATCAGACCTATTAATAAAAAAACATACCATATCCAATTAATCGTAAAACTAATACTTCCCCATAGTAATAGGTATGGAACAATGAATAATACAGCAGAAAATACCATTAAAATGAGAGCAAAAAGATTTGCCCATAAAAAACTTATTGTATATTTATCTATTCGATAACCCTCTTTTTGAGAAATTAATTCTTCCATATTTTTTTAGTTAAAATTAGGATAACGGAGTTTTGCCGTTATCCTAATTTTAAACAATTAGTTTTTTTGATTATTGCTACCATTTCCATTACCACTATTAGTACCATTTCCTGTTCCAACACCATTACTATTTGGATTATTGCTATTAGTAGTATTGTTATTGGTTCCACCATTATTATTATTTATAGTAACATCAACGGTACAAGCCGTTAACACTGTTGCGGCTACAACTGCAGCAATAACTAATGGAATAAAACCTCCTTCGGTTTGAATCATTTCTTGTTTATTTAATTCTTGTACACCATAGGCGTTAATATCTAAATTTGTCATTTTTTTAACGAAATTAAAAATTATATGTATCATTATCCCTTTTCCACACAAAAGAATAAGATACAAAAATAAATTAACTTTTTCTTGCTCCGAAAGAAAAAAAGTGCTACCTTTGCTTTCGGTTCTTGTGCTATCGCATACAAGAAAACGATAGTCTAATGTGTCTGTGGAAGGAGAAACGTTGCTTCTTTATGAAAAGGTGCGAAGAAACGTTCTCCTGCAAGGCACATTTTTTTACTTTTGCTCCATCTACCGACCAAGGCACATTATAGATGGAGCAAAGAAATAAATTTATTTTTTCCAATTAAAATAATCATATAGGTCTTATTTTTATTAAAATTTTTGCGTTGCAAAGATATAAAAAAATAAATAAATTAAATTCATTTTTTACTTTTTTTTTTTTTTTTTTTACTGAATTTCAGGTGTTTACGAGTATTTTTAAGATAAGAAAAACTACAAAAATCAACCTTTATCCCACAAAAAATATTGTAATTTTGCATAAAAATTAACACTTTACATACAATTACATCTTATCATCTACAAAAAATAGCTAATTATACCTTTTTTCATTTATTCTTCATCATTCCACAAATACACTTTCTTGTTTTTAGTATCCCAAAACAAATGGACAAAACGATGGAAAAAATCCATACCAATGATATTTTTACTCTGTATAACATTTATGTGTAACCTATTGGCGGAATTAAAGCAGAACATATATTAATCTGCCAATAGGTTTATTGTTCATAAAATTCATATATTGATCAATAGTGATTTTGCTAACAATTCGAATAAATCCTCCTTCGGTTTGAATCATTTCTTGTTTGTTCATTTCTTGTACACCATAAGCGTTTATATTTCAATTTGTCATTTTTTTTAACGAAATTAAAAATTATATGTATCATTATCCCTTTTCCACACAAAAGAATAAGATACAAAAATAATTTAACTTTCTGATTGTTAATAACTTACGAAAATTATTGATAACTTTTTGTCTGTCAGATGTTTATTAAAAAAAACAATGAAAATTGCAGCTAAAAACTAGCAGGATGCAGTGAAAAGGACAGGGTCAATGGGGATTTTTTTTCGTGCGGTAGCCGTGATCCGCAACTCGGGCGATAGTTCGGTTGCGGATTTTTTTTGTAATTTTGTGCTCCGATTATTGATATGTTATGGCAACGAACATTCCGGTCATAAAATTTCACAAGGACAAGTACGGTGACGAACTGCTTATCGACGTGGTGACACTCGATACAATTCGTGCCAGCAAGAATTTTGCCAATGCTCTCCGGCAGTCGTTCTACGGCGTGATGCTCACTACAGGCGGCGAGGGCGACGTGGAGGTGGACGGAATACCCTGCACCGCCACGAAGGGGCTGGTGGCTTTTGCCCGGCCGGGCGATGTCTGCACCGTCGCAAACGACCGTGGGCTGACTTCGTTGGAACTGATATTCGAGCGAGACTTTGTGCTCTCATTTTTCAACGACCCGCATTTCCTTGACGGCCTTTCCTACTTCTCACATCAAAGAAAGTCGCCCTACGTGAAGCTTGACGAGACATTGTATAATAGGATAATAGGTCTTTTTGTGGAAATACAACTGGAGATTTCTCATGCCCGCGACCGTCATTTGCTTCGTGCAATGCTCTATGAAACGTTGATATTGTTGCAAAAGGCGGCACCTGTGGAGGCTCGGCAACGGGCGAGCAGCGAGACCCGCTTGACGCGTTTCCGTAAATTGGTAAACGAGAATTTCATGACAGAAACAGGAGTGGAGTTCTATGCCGACAAGCTTTGTGTGACCGCCAACTACCTCAACCGCATTGTGCGCCAAGCTTTGGGGCAATCCACCAAGGGCTATATCCAGTGCCGCCGCATGGAAGAGGCTTGCCGACTGTTACGATACACCTCTTTGCCCGTAGCCGACATTTCTGAACGTCTGGGTTTCGACACACCTTCCTATTTTTCAAGGGCTTTCGCAAAGTATGTCGGACAGACACCGCTCCAATTCCGCAATTGTCCCGAAAAGTGACATTTTCTGCCTGTTAATTACTTGGTCAGCCGCAATAACGGTTGTAATTTTGCATCGTCAAAAATAAAGACGATAGTTATTGTTAAATCTTTTAAAATCAAGTAATTAAATGACTACATTATCAAACAAAGAGAAGGCCGTGGCCCTTCTGAAAGCAATCGAAACCGGCGACAACGAATCCATTGCCTACGTCAATGCCGGAAATTACAAACAGCACAACCTCACCGTGGCCGATGGTTTGGACGGTTTCGGCGCCGCCCTCGCAGGGTTGGCCGACTTCCCCGAGAAAGCCAAAGTGAATACCGTCCGTGCCTTCGAGGACGGCGACTTCGTGGTCTGCCAGACTGACTATAATTTTTACGGCCCCAAGGCCGGCTTCGACATCTTCCGCTTCGAGGACGGCAAAATAGTGGAGCATTGGGACAACCTGATGGCCTACAAAGGCGAGAAGAATCCCAGCGGACGCACTCCGTTCGATGGCACCACCGAGATGAAAGACCTTGATAAAACCGAGGCCAACAAGACGCTTGTGCGCAACTTCGTGCAGGATGTGCTGATGGGACAGCACCCCGAAAACCTGACCAGCTACTTCGACGGCAACACCTACATCCAGCACAACACCGCTATCGCCGACGGGCTTGACGGTCTCGGTGCCGCCCTCGCCGCCATGGCCGAGCAGGGCGTCAAGATGGAGTACTTCACTATCCACAAGATTCTTGGTTGCGGAAATTTCGTGCTGGCCGTAAGTGAGGGAAAGTTCGCCGACCAGCCCACCAGCTACTACGACCTCTTCCGCGTCGAGAACGGCAAAATCGCCGAACATTGGGACGTGATGGAGACCATCGCCCCCGAAAGTGAGTGGAAACACCAGAACGGCAAGTTCAACTTCTAAGATAATCGTTATCTTCATAGTCCCGAACAATGCAAATGTTCGGGGTTTTTAGTAATTTTGCAACATCAAATCATTAAATGCAAGTAAAAATGTTACAGCAAGCGTTAAATTTCCTTCGGGAGCATTATGAGGTTGCTTTCGCCACATGCGAGGATAACTTTCCTAAAATTCGCGTTTTTCAGATAATGAAACAAGCAAAAACGACTTTGTATTTTGCGACTTCCCCCCAAAAGAACGTTTACAAAGAATTGAAAAACAATCCAAATATTGAAATTTTGGCTAATGCAGACAAAATTTCCGTCCGTTGCATGGGAGTTGTAAACTTTGAAGTTCCCGATGATATTCAACAATGGATATACAAAAACAACGAAGTATTGTCTCGTTTATATACCAACTATCAAAAACTCACCTATTTCTATCTAAAAATTAAAGAAATGGACTACTATAACCTTAATCCAACGCCACCCATGATGCTACATTTCGATTTAGAAAAACAAACAATGAAAGGTGGTTTTGTCGGAGAAAAATTTGGTATGTATCAAATATAATTTCACAATATATGCAAGAGTTTTATTTTAAATATATTCCAGAAACAGATACGTATGGCGCATTACAATATACTGGTAATGAACCTGAAATAAAAGTACCTGACATACAATGGGGAAAGTCCGTAACAATGTTATTTGATGGTCTTTTCAGTGGTCATCAAGAAATCACCTCCGTTATTTTACCTAATGACATCTGTTTTATGGGTGGTTTTTTATTTGACGGTTGTACAAATCTCCGTCACATTCAACTACCTGCAAAACTTGAGAACCTATGGCAATACACATTCGTTCGATGTGGTATTGAAGAAATTATTCTCCCTGAAAATGTAAAATTTATTCCCCCCTACGCTTTCAAAGATTGTAAAAATTTGAAAAAAGTAGTATGCAATGATTCATTAGAGGAAATTTGTGTCCACGCCTTTGATGGTTGCAACAATCTATCTGAAATTATCAATAAACCAAAAATTTGAAGACATATTTTTCTACACTTTAACAGAAGTTTATCTCTAATTTCTTGTAAAAAAAAGTACCACTCTACTTAGAGTGGTACTAAAAAATGAAAAAATATTTTTATTTTTCTATGGTCATTTTCTTAACTATTCGCTGACCTTGATATGTCATTGTATAGAAATATATGCCCGAAGCCATATTTGCAGTATTAAACTCAACTTGATTTTCTCCTGCCATCGCGCTTACTTCTTCTGTGTAGAGTATTTGCCCTGTTACCGTCATAATGTTAAACATTACTTTGCCGTCTGCTGGAACGGTGTAGTCCACACTTGTTTTTTCGTTGGCTGGATTCGGTATATTTTGATTCATCGAAATGCCGCTTATGTTTGCTGTTTCAATGCCCAAATTCGTACATTTTGTTACGCTTACCGTATCGTTACTATTATTCACGTCTGAATTGCCTACTAAATAAACAGTTACTGTGTAATTGGCAACATTTGGAACAGAGAACGAAGTCGGAAATTCAAAATCAATATCAGTATTAGCGGAAATATCATCTATGGATTCTGTCCAATTACCGATATTATTTTGATTATTATCAGCAACTTTTGCATACAAACTTACATTTCGAACATCTTCATTAGGGTTATTATTACGCAATTTTACCTTTATCTTGATGTTATCCCCTACTTTGCTACACATATTATCATCTACAGGTGTTAAAATTTCCACAATTTCAATATCATTCAAATTAATACATTCATTAACACTTGCGTGATAGGTCAAAGTTGCATTACAGATTGGAAAGATGGTTGCCTTAACATTATATTGTTCATCATTTGGTACAATATATGTGTTTTTGAAAGTATAATTTATCATAGAATCAACCTTCAGTATTCCTATAATGGTATCATATAAAGTTTCTATAATATTTCCCATTGAATTTGACACTTCCAACACAACAACCAAGTCTTCCATGTCCATATTTCCGTTGTTTTCGATTGTCATAGATTGAAGAACTTTCATACCAACTGGAACACAATTATTTCCATCGGACACTTGGACTAAACGCATTGTTAGACTTGGCATAATATCCATCAATTTTGATAATGTATCATTATATGCAAAATCATCAATAGCGGGTGTAATTTTAGCAACAATCAGATTATTTCCTTGAGACAATGAGAGATTCTTTGCTATGGAAATCGTATCTTTTTTCAATGGTTCAAACACTCCACTATCCAAAGCAATTGTTATAGTTTGTGGTGTTGCACCGATAATATTAACCTCCAATTGCGTCGGTTGACTATTGAAGTCAATTTGTTGATTTGTTGTATTTTCAATAACTACATCAATATCTGTTATTTGATTACAGGTTGTCATTTCATTGGTGATAATTTCACCAATAGCAATATCTTGTTTTCCATAGAATCTGACTTTGTCAATATATTGAGTTCCATCGTATGTAGCCGGCGATCTTCGCATGGCTTCAAAAGCAACCACCACACAAGATTCGCCAATAACAGAATCCATATTTACACTATATTGTTTCCAACCCATATCAACACCATTATTTTTCTTTACCTGCATTAGATTTGTATAGGTTATTCCTCCATCTAGCGTATATTTGACAATTGTATAATCACCCAAAGCACCATAAGCGGCCATAGTATCATGATAATACCAAAAATCCAATGTCGGTTTGTAATCCTTACTAAAATCTACTGAACGAATCAATATTTGGCTGATATTTCCTCGACTACCATCATAAGCAAACATACTATTGCCATATTGAGACCCCACCCCTGCATTTGTGCCTTGAACGATATGCCATGTTGCAAGGGAATTGCTTTCACCCTGTCGCATTTCGTATGGAAAACCATTTGCAAAATCTTCTTCCCATGGCAATATCACACGATATACAACATGATTTGTTGCCATTGTGTCATTTGTCAAAATACTATCAGCAGGACAAGTTAGGAAGATTTTGATATGATAGGTCCCCGGTATCGTTACGTCCATATTTTCAATCAATTGTAGTTTTAATTGTTGTTGATAAGCTATCGTACCATTATGTAAAACGGTATCATAACAATAGCTATTAGGACCAACAATCTCTACTAATATTTTTAGAGAATCTTTTGCAAAATCTACCTTTAAACCATTGTTAATAATATTAACAATAACAGGAATATGTGTTTGCTGACAAAGTTCATCGGGAGTAGGAATATCTAAAATCTGTAAATCTGAATAAGCTATATTAACAGCATCTTCATCATAGGCTCCCATTGTTGTGATGTTGCCTCGATACTTGCCCTCTATATCTTGTAATATAGATTTGGTATTAGGGGCTTTATATACAATATAATTGCTAATATCCAAATTTTTAGAAGTATCTTTAAAGATAGGCATTGTTGTTACAGAATGTAAATCCTTGCCTGTTTGCTGTTGCCATGAAGTTAATGTAGCAATACCACTACTGCCAAACGAGCCAATATAACAATTGTAATCGGCTTTTATACAACTTAATGCCCAAATTGCCGTTGTTGTATTTATAGCAAAATTACTATTTGTAGATTTGCCCACTATAATGTTATTTTCTACACTTACATTGCCTTGAGCAAAGTTATTTTGAGAAGATATAGCAATGCCTCTATAAGGAGCGTTGCCATAATAATAAAGCGTATTGTTTTGAACATCAAAAAGGTCACTATATAAATTCATGCCAAAACAATTAATGTTTGAACTCTCACAATAACCTCTAATTTCATTATTGGCAATCAAAGCATTACCTTTTCCACCCGTACTTGGTGAGTTGATGGTCATGTAGAAAACGATTCCTGCTCCGGGACTTCGCATGTTTATTTTGTTTCTTTCAATGCCTCCATCTACTCGGCAAGAATATCTTAAAAAAATACCCATTGTATTCAAATCACCTGTAAATTCACCTGTAATAGCATCTTCGTGTTGACGAGAAATTATTTCGTTATCAGCAATGTAATCAAATTTGGTATTGTAATTTCCATAAATACCACGTTTGTAGAAATTGTAAATTTTATTTCCCCTTACCGTAATCATATTATTGTTGGCACAATAGAAAGACAAACCACATCCTCCACCAGAGATTTCATTGTTTAAAATACGAATGGAATAGTCATTTGTGCCATTGCTATAAGTTTGAGGGGTCACAAAATAAACGCCAGCACATGAAAGATTTTTTGTCGTATCATTCAATCGTATGATACAATGATTAAATTCAATATTGTTTGATGCAGTTGGAAACATTTGGGGTGATAAATTCACACCGCATCCAATACCTGGAGTTGCATCTAATGTGAGATATTGGCAATAGATATTCTGGTTGCCGTCCATCGTAACGACAGAAGTATCAGATGCGAAGACAACATCTTTAGCATTTCTATCTGCAGCAACAAACACAAGTGTATCAGTTGATTGCATTATAGAGGCAAGCGGTCTTAAATCCAAAGCGGAATATGTGCCTTTTTCTATTTCTAAAACAACCTGACCATTTATACCACAATGCTGACTTGTTGCTAAGAAATGTTCAAAAGTGGTAAAGTTTGCGGTAGAAGAATTTCCCATGCGGTAGATTCCCGACAAAGCATTCCCACAAGCAAATACCGATGTATAAAGCGTATCATCATCAGACAAAACATCAACTACGTTATTCGGTTGGGCAACCCAAGTTGTAATCATATCCAAATTACCTGCAACAGCATTATAATTGCCCAATGTGATGGTATCCACATAATCTGTTGGCAAATTGCCTGTCCAATTCAGCGTTATTGGCATTTGTCCATTGATGGAATATGCCAATACACAAGCAGTCAAATTTTTTCTACCCTTATTGCGAATCACAACTTTTATAGGATGTGACCCTATTGTCAAAGATTGCATTTGCAAAGGAGAAACAACAGATTCCAATGCAACAGAATAGTCGGAAAGCGAAACATTTTCTTGTTTTATATAATAACTATCCGATAAAGAAATTGTATTTCCCTTATAATCAATAGCATTAACTCGATAATTAACAAGACTACAAAACGGTAGATTCGGAATAGTTGCTGACCATATTCCATAACCCTTATTATTCATATTGAGAGTAATAGCACGAGCAACAACATTGTTGGTATCTGTATAATAATACATCAATTGTATATTAGAAACGAATTGATGAGTAATAGAGCGTGCTTTTACGGATATATGATAAGGACCTGTAGAATAAACAGTATCTTCATTTTTTTGTATCCATACAAGTTCTATATCTGGAGTATGGTAAACAACAAATATAAGCGTATCATCAAAATGATTGGTATCAACCTGTCCGTTCGGATTATCAACCCAAACGCTAATCGTATCAAAATCGTTTAACTTTGCTGTATAAGTTGCCATCTGGAAAACAACAGAAGAATCTTTCTGCAAGTTCCCGTTCCAAGTTATATTATTGTTTTGCATAATACCATTCAAACTCCAGCCCAATGTTGCTGAGGTTAAACGATTGTTACCGCGGTTTGTGATTTTTGCCACAAGTGGCATTTGTCTTGACGGCAACACTATAACCGTATCAGACAAAGACACTATGTCATCTAAAGACACCGACGTATTGAGGTTATAAGTAGGCAGGGTATATGCTCCTTTTGAAGAAACTATACCACGTGGCATATTGCGAATATCTGCATTTAAAGCTATTGTATTGCTGTCATAATAATCACGATAATTATAGATATTCAAATCTTCGGTAATATCCATAAAATTGGGCTGAGATACAATACTATTGGTATCATTTTTGAAATATACTTGTACTCCATTTACCAAACCTTGATAGGTTAATGTTTTTTTCCAAGTATCTAAGTCATTGATATTACCACCAGCATAGAAAAGATTTGCTCCTGTACTATAATAGACATTGTCTTCCAATATATTTCCATAGGTTCGTTGGGCATAATATACATTTGCTGCATAAATGGCATGATTGGTCGCATGTGACGAAGCAGCAACACAGATATTGTGCATAATATAATTTTGACAAGTGGATATTCCGTCATTAAAATAAATGGCACGGGCAATACCGCTGCCACCGGCATAAATGCTATTGTAACAAATGTATGCATTGTTTCTGTCTGCATGTAAACCATTAAATGTACCTGAACCACTTATTTTCCTAATTTCATTATTGGCAACCAATGCCATTTGCCCTGTAGTAGTACCCTTACAATTGCTCAATTGTATGCCAGCACCTGAAGTATTGTGGCCATTAAATAATATCTTATTTCTAACCATTCCGCTGTCAATATAACTATTTCCATCCATATTAATAGCCACTTGTTGACGCGTTGCAGGTTGGGCAATAAAAACATTGTCGGCAATCCAATCAAATTGGGTAGCATAGCTTCCCCAAGCAAAGGCTCTTATACCTGTTTGCAAAAAATTGAAAGTGTTGCCAATAAGCGAAATATATTTCTGAGTATCAGAATAGGCATAATTGAAATCTATGGCAAACACCCCATTGTTAAAAGTATTGTTCTTAATACGGATATTACCCATAGGCATATAATTGTTGTTATCCCCAAAACATCTGATTCCGCAAGCACTTGCAACTGTGGAAGTTATTGCATTTGCATTAATAACACAACCTGCAATTTCAATATTATCGCAATTTCTTAGCATATCTATTCCTGCCATAGTGCCAGCCGAAGCATCAATGGTAATGTTTTTTAAATAAATATTTTTACTGTTGTCCAACGTTACCACATTGCCATCAGAAGCAAAAACAACATCAGAAGCATTTCCACTTAAAGATCTTACCATAATGGTATCATTCTGATTAATAACTTTATATTGAGCAAAAGGTCTGAAATCCATTTCGGAATACCTACCAGTTTCCACTTCCAACACCACTTTTCCATTAACTCCACAACTTAATGCAGATTTGGTAAAATCATGAAAATCTGTAAATTTTGCATCAGAAGAATTGCCAACACGATACGTGCCTGACAATGCTGTGTCACATGAAAAAACAGAAACCATCAAGGTGTCGTCAGTATTGAGAGAATCCATGACATTGTTTGGCATAGACACCCATGTTTTTAACGTATTTATCTGTCCACTAATGGCAGTATATGTGCCTATTGTTACCGTATCCACAAAGTCTGGCAGCAAATTGCCTATCCAATTCATGATTATAGGAGTTTGTTGACCGTCTATTGTATAACCAATAACACAAGATGTAAGATTGTTTTTGCCTCTATTGTGAACAACCACCTTAATCGGATAATTTCCTGCAGACAAATTCGTCTGAATTAACGGAGAAACAACATTGTCCAATGATACGGAATTGTCAAACACAACAGCAGTATCTATTTGTTGGTCTATATAGAAAAAACCTGCAAGACTACTGGCGTTGTTTAAATAATCCAAGCAACTTACAGAATAATATACCTTACTATAGTACGGAATATTAGGAATAAATGTTTTATATATATTTCCATTATTGGTCAAAGGTAAGGTATCACCACCTAAAACAACATCGTTTGTATCTGTATAATAATATATCAAAGAAAGATTAGGAAGGTTTTGATTGTTTTTTGAAAACGCATACAATTCTATATCATGCGGGCCTGTATAATAAACAGTATCATTAGGTTTTTGTGTCCAAGACAAAACTATGTCTGCACTTCCAAAAACAATTTTGGTCAAGGTGTCATCAAACCTATTGGTATCAACAATACCATTAGGCATATTCACCCATACTTTAATGGTGTCATTTTCATTAAGTCGTTGATGATATGTTCCAATTTGGAATGGAGTAGAATTTAAATAGGCACTTAAATTTCCAGACCATTGTATATTGCTATCTTGTAACATCCCGTTTAGGCTCCACCCCAAAACAGCAGAGGTTAACGGAGACGTGCCAAGATTCTGTATCTGCACCATTATAGGTTGCGGCAATGCTGGCGATAAAACCACCGTGTCTGCTATATTTATATTTAGCATAGCCACAGAATTTGAGTCTTTAATATCCTTATCAAAATAAAACATTGTAGTAGGTACAGCAGTTAAAGCATTTGCACTATAAGAATAAGCAGTTGCATTGCAATTCAAAAAAGCATAAGTGTTGGCAGGATAAGGCACATCGTTTCTACACCAGTAAAAGTTTGTGGCACAGGAATTAACTCGGTCATTGTTATCCACTACATAATATATTAGATTTTTGCCAGCAGGCAATATGAATTTTTTATCAAAATAGAAACTATTCCAACCCTTATGAAAATCGACAAAACCATCATAGACTTCTGTTGCCCCTTCTGCAATAGGATCTATTGCCCCCGAATGAGGTTCTACAAAAGCAAGATCTGTTGCTTTCAGATAAATTTTTATATGACAAGTATAGGCAGCAGACAATGAATTGCTCGAAGAAACAAACGCCATTCCTTTTATAATAGATGCTTTTCTTTCTGGAGCAATCATTGAGTCCAAATAAAGTACTTTTGAGCAATAATATGCCTTAGGGCTAAGTGGTGTGGTTGACAAACGTGGAATTCCATTCGTATTTGTCCCCACCATAATAGAATCCCTATGAAAATTATGTGGCATAACTTGAGAAACAAAACCACCTGAATCATAAGCCATATTTCCAACGGTATCTTTTCCAACAAGAAGATAGTGGATTTTTGTTCCTATAACATATTGGGGTATCGTCGCCAACCACAAAGAATCGCCAGACATATTAGTCATTACAATAGAATCATGCAAAAAACCCAATTCGGCATTTTCCACCGTATAATAAAGTGTAGGAGCAACTATTTTAGCGGGGGTACGTGTTGCCACTTTGGCATTTATAGTATAAGGACCGGCATAATAAACGGTGTCTATGGGTTTTCCATATATTTGCACCATAGGCTCACGTATTTCACTACTAGACCCAATCACGGTAATATTGTCAATTAACCAACCATAGTTAATTTCGGTGGGGTCATCTGTTGCCTTTTGTAATATAAATCGAATTTGAGCACGATCATAACTCACTTGGTTACTTAAGTCAAACAACTCTTCTTGCCACCAATTTTGTGTAGGAATAGCCAAACTGTCACTACCCTGCCATTGGCTATAACTTGTAGCATTGAAACCTTTGTTTTTAAAATTTTGAGCATTGCCGAGATAAGAGTTTGCAGGAATATCTTTCCATTGCCCTTGTTGCCCAATTGCATCTACTCGAAACTGTATTTTTACAATATCCGTTGTTGCAATCTTGCAAATGTGGAAAAACCTTAAGGATATATAACCATAGTTTGTAAAGTCGTACCAAGGAGAGGTCAATATAATAGAATCGCCTTTTCGAAATGGCACCTCTCCATAAATGGACTGTACTCCACTAACAGAATATTCCGAGGTTTGTTCCCAACCTTTAGCGGTAAAAGTATGGGATACTCCATCAAAATTTTCGCTCCCGACAACTACCGACTGAGCGTTTGTTACATGTAGGGAAAATATCATCCCAAAAAATAACACATACAATTTTCTTTTCATTTTTATACAATTTAGTTAATATTAAAAATTAAAAATAATTATGGTCTTTTCTTTTTCTGTGGCTTATTGTTGTGCAAAGATAAAAATAAGATTGTTTTTATCTTATCCCCATTTTTAGGTATTTTTCACCTATTTTTCTTGTAACATAAATACCTAAAAATAGTGATAAAATTTTATTATTTTATTGACTTACAGCAAATAAAAAAAATCATATAAATTTGCAAAATTTTATGTGTAAAATCTTCTATCTTTGCACCTAACAGATATTGCTTGAATAATGATTAATCAATTGTACGATGCTCTTTCTACTGCCGAAGCCGTGGTTGTAGGTGCTGGTGCGGGGCTTTCCTCTGCAGCGGGCTTTACCTACGCAGGCAAACGGTTTGAAAAATATTTTTCTGATTTCATTGAAAAATATGGTTTTACCGATATGTACACGGCTAGTTTCTACCCTTTTTCAACCGAAGAAGAATATTGGGCATATTGGAGTCGCCATATCTATTATAATCGTTATGTTCCTGCCCCAAAATCCGTTTATAACAATCTTCTTCTCCTCTTGGACGGCAAAGAATATTTTGTTATCACCACAAACGTAGACCATCAGTTCCAGAAGGCAGGTTGCGACAAACAGCGTCTATTTTACACTCAAGGCGACTACGGCTTACTACAATGTGCTACGCCCTGTCACCAAAAGACCTACGACAACGAAGAAATCATCAAAAAAATGATTGCAGAACAAAAAAACTTGCGTATTCCTTCAGAACTGATACCAAAATGTCCCGTCTGCGGTGGCAAAATGATGGTCAACCTGCGTTCGGACGAAACCTTTGTGCAAGATGAAGGTTGGCACGCCGCCGCACAACGCTACACCAATTTTCTCACATGCCACAAAGATGAAAAGATACTCTTTCTCGACCTCGGCAGCGGTGGCAACACCCCAATCATATTCAAGATTCCCTTCATACAAATGACCATGCGGAACCCGAAAACCATCTACGTCACCATCAACCTCGGCGAGGCTTTCACAGTAAAACAAATTGCCGACCGTTCAATTGTTATTAATGCGGACATTGCGGAAGTATTTGATAAAATGTTAAATAAGTTATAAAAAAAAACATCATTATATCACAAAAGAAAAAATGAACCGATTAGACGCATTGATAAAATATTTGATTGATGAAAATCCACTATATTCCAAACTCCAAATTCCTAATGATTTGCAGGAAAAACGCAACCTATTCCGTGCATTAGGCAACCTCCGTATACCTAAACCTATCAGCGAGGAATTTCTTCGTCTTCAGGATGAGGAATTACAGCTGCAACTCAAGGAAAAAGGTGTGGTAACGCTATCGGATATTATCACCGATAACAACAATATAAAACATTGCATTGCTCCCGATAAACAATTGTTATTGTGGCAAGGCGACATCACTCGCTTAAAAGTTGATGCTATTGTAAATGCCGCCAATAGTCAGTTATTGGGTTGTTTCCAACCCATGCACCGCTGTATCGACAACGCCATCCATTCGGCTGCAGGTGTGCAACTGCGAGAAGAATGCAATAAACTGATGCTTCAACAATGTCATCCCGAAGAAACAGGTACAGCCAAAATCACAAAAGCCTATAACTTACCTTGCCAGTTCGTCATCCACACGGTTGGACCTATCATCCCCAACGGCATCCCGACGGAATTCCAAAAGGAGCAATTAACCTCGTGTTATCGCAGTATCATGACTTGCGCCGACGAAAACAAACTCGAAAGCATCGCCTTCTGCTGCATCTCCACGGGCGAGTTCCGTTTCCCGAACCAACTGGCCGCCGAAATCGCCGTGCAAACCGTCAAGAATTATTTGGAAATGCATCCCAATTGCAATATTAAATATGTGATTTTTAACGTATTTAAAGATTTGGACAAAAATATCTATCAGGAAATACTTTTCTAAACAGAACTTTTGAAACACTGATGCTTTTGGAAAAACATTCAAGTGAAAATCTGAAAAAACATTTATTTTTCTATCTTAGCAAATTATTCAATATTTTTATGTACATTTGCAAATGAATATGAAAAACGAATTAAGATATATAGCCAAAACATTTGCAGGCATGGAATTGGTCGTTGCAGACGAATTGCAGGCATTGGGTGCATCTGATATTCAACTACTTAGGCGTGCAGTAAGTTTTATTGGCGACAAAGCCTTGATGTATAAGCTAAACTATTGTGCCAGAACAATTTTACGAATACTCAAGCCTTTGGCTGAATTTGAATTTAAAACCAAGGAACAATTCTATTCCGCTGTTTTTAATATTGATTTTGAACCTTATTTGGACAAAAATGCTACATTTTGCGTCCATGCAGGCACAAACAATTCTATTTTTGACAATGATTTGTATGTTGCCCTTTTGACCAAAGATGCCATTTGCGATAATTACAGAGACAAATACGATATGCGTCCAAGTGTAGATAGAGAAAACCCCGATGTGATTATCGATGTGCATGTATTTGAAGACAAAGCCACTATATCATTAGATAGTTCTGGAGAATCATTGCACAGACGTGGTTACAAAACCACACAACACAATGCTGCTATCAATGAAGTGTTGGCGGCAGGTCTGATAGCCCTCAGCGATTGGAAAGCCGATTGTGATTTTGTTGATTTTATGTGCGGTTCAGGGACGCTATTGATAGAAGCAGCCATGTTCGCCTTGAATATGCCCGCCGGTTATTATAGAAATGATTATGGATTTATGTATTGGGCAAATTTCGATGAACAATTGTGGACAAACATCCGACAAGAAGCCGACAACGCTATTAAAGAAGATTTTGCCTATAAAATATATGGTAGCGACAAATCGTTCAGATATATCAAAGATTGTAAAATGAACGTTGAAGCCCTGCGATTAGATGATATTATTGAACTATCGGTAGAGTCGTTTGAAGAAACTGACAATCGCGGACATGAAACTTGCGTTATTATCAATCCTCCCTATGGCGAACGACTGAAAGTTGATGAAATTGAAGAATTTTATCGGTCTATAGGCAACGTTTTGAAGAAAAAATATATCAATAGTAATGTAGGGGTTATTACTTCAAACAAGACAGCTATGAAATGTTTCGGGTTGAAACCCAGCAGAAAATACACACTCTACAACGGACAATTGGAGTGCGGATATTATTTATACCAAATTTACGAAGGCAGTAGAAAACATTTAAAATAATTGTATAACCAAAAATAAACAGAATATGAAAAATATAATCTTAGCAACTATCATCTTGTTTTTTGCAAGTATATCAATGGCAGACAATGGCAAAAACGCCAAAATTTTATTAGACGCAAAAAATCAAATATACATTGATGCTCACGAAGTTACCGTTGGCGATTATCTGGTATATCTGAACCAAATGCTCAAAGTAAACAAAACTTTTTATAACTCAGCCTTGCCTGACGAAATGGTATGCGATGAAATATATGGCACAAAAGACATATTTTCTTCCGATAAATACCTCGATATGCCCATCATCGGATTAACACTCCAGCAAATAAAAGCCTATTGTTTATGGAGAACAGATTACAATGATTCCAAACGCTCAAAAAAAACTACTATTAATTATATGTATCAGTTGCCGACATTAGCCCAAATGCAAATGGCTTATGAGCAAAGCGACAAAACCAGAGGCGGTGATTTCGGTACGGTAAACACTTCGGCGAAAAAAATTACAGGTATTGCAGACAATGTTAAAGAAGTTACAGAAGACGGTTATATTGTTGTAGGTGCAAGTCCCTACACTTTAAGAACAATACCTTACAGAGAAACAACTGAAGTGGGATTCCGTTGCGTAATCGTACCGATACAACAATAGACTTGGATTTTATTAACAGACACAAGTCCTGAAAACCGATATGATTTTCAGGACTTTTATTTTTTGATAAACGATATTTTATACGGCAACAACATTGATTTTTATCGTTATGATTTTGTTTACAAAAAAAATGCTATCTTTGCAAACAAATAATTTTAAATATAAATTTATATGAGTTTTCGTATAGTTGTATTGGCTAAGCAAGTGCCGGACACGAGAAATGTCGGTAAAGATGCCATGAAAGAAGACGGGACTATCAACAGAGCCGTCCTTCCCGCAATATTTAATCCAGATGACCTTAATGCTTTGGAAATGGCCTTGGAGGTAAAATCCCAAATACCGGATGCTACCGTCCACGTTATCACTATGGGGCCGACAAGAGCAACAGATATTATCAGAGAAGCCATGTACAGAGGTGCTGATGGCGGTTTTTTGCTGTCTGATGCCAAATTTGCAGGTTCTGACACCTTAGCGACATCGTATGCCTTGTCAAAAGCCGTAGAAAAATTAAATCCCAACCTTATTTTTTGCGGATTGCAAGCCATTGACGGCGATACCGCACAAGTGGGTCCCCAAATTGCAGAAAAATTACATTTTGCACAAGTTACCTACGCAGAAGAAATTGTTGGTGTAGAACCTCAAACAATGACAATAAAACGCAGGTTGGAACATGGTTTTGAAATTGTAAAAGCCAAACTGCCCTTGTTGGTAACCGTACATTCTTCGGCAAAAACATGCAGAAGCAGAAAAGCCAATTTGGTGTTGAAATACAAATATGCCAAGGCTAAAACCGAAATGGAATCAGTAGGTAACCAATACAAAAAATTGTATGAAGAAAGACCTTATTTACATATAGAAGAATGGAATGCCGATGCTGTCAATGCCAATGTGGAACATTTGGGTTTGAACGGCTCTCCCACCAAGGTAAAAAAAGTCGATAATATCGTTTTGACACAAAAAGACTCTAAAGTATTGTCCGCTTGCGACAACGATATTGAACAAATGATGGTGGAATTGATAGACAGCAAGGTCATCGGTGGATAATAATTTTAAAGTTTTATTGATTTAGAAAGTTTATGAACAACATATTTGTATATTGCGAACAAAAAGACAATGGATCGGTAGCAGAAGTATCCAAAGAATTGCTTTCCAAAGGGAAAAAATTGGCACAACAATTGAACGTAAAATTAGAAGCAGTTTTGCTCGGCTTTCAATTGGACAAAGCCATAGATGAATTGCATTATTTCGGCGTAGATACCATTCATACATTAGACGACAAACGTTTGTTTCCCTACAGAAGTATGCCCCATGCACACGTAGTTCAAGGCTTGTTTGAAGCAGAAAAACCTGAGATTGTGCTTTTTGGAGCCACTTCGGTAGGCAGAGATTTGGCTCCGCATATTGCTTCGGCTTTGCGTTGCGGACTTACTGCAGATTGTACCTCTTTGGAGATCGGCAATCATACTGATAACAAAAAGAATATTACATACGACAATTTGCTTTATCAAATAAGACCAGCTTTTGGAGGCAATATTATTGCAACAATTGTCAATCCTGAAACACGTCCGCAAATGGCTACTGTTAGGGAAGGTGTGATGAAATTGGAAACACTACCGAAAAATAACCCTGTAATAAAACCAATAAACATAACCATACCTACTGCTATAGATGAACTTGTGCAGATTATAGACAGACAAGTGGAAGAACCCAAAGTGGATTTGAAAGGGGCTAGAATTATTGTTGCAGGCGGTTATGGTATGGGCAATAGAGAAAATTTCAATCATTTGTTCCAATTGGCTGACGTATTAAATGCAGAAGTTGGAGCCACCCGGGCTGCAGTAGATGCAGGATTTTGCGAACACGAAAGGCAAATTGGACAAACAGGGGTTACCGTAAGACCCAAATTGTATATCGCTTGCGGCATTTCAGGGTCTGTACAACATAGAGCAGGTATGGATCAGTCAGCTAAAATTATCAGTATCAATACCGATGTAAACGCTCCTATCAATGCCATTGCAGACTATACCCTTGTGGGTGATGTTATGCAGGTATTGCCCAAGTTGATTACATATTATAAAAAACATGCTAAATAAATTTTGATAGTAAAATAAAAAGAATTATGGCAAACTTTTTTTTAGACAACGAATTTCTACAATTTCACCTTTCTCATCCTTTGATGAAAAAGATTGTTGAATTGAAAGAAAACAATTATAAAGAAGCAGAACAATACGATACTGCACCCATAGATTTTGACGATGCTATGGACTCCTATGCCAAAATTTTGGAAATTATTGGAGAAATATGCGGAGATATTATTGCACCCAATGCAGAAAGTGTTGATGAAGAAGGTGCCCATTTGGTAAATGGCGAAGTCGTTTACGCCAAGGGCACACAAGAAAATCATCGGGCATTGACAGATGCAGGGGTATACGGTATAGCCTTGCCTCGAAAATACAATGGGCTGAACTTTTCTATGGTGCCATACGTTATGGCCGCCGAAATGGTAGCACGTGCCGATTGTGGCTTCGCTAATATTTGGGGTCTGCAGGATTGTGCAGAAACCATCTATGAATTTGCTTCTGAAGAGTTAAAAAACAAATATCTACCTTTGATTAACAAAGGTTATACCTGTTCAATGGACCTGACCGAACCAGATGCCGGCTCTGACCTGCAAGCCGTACAACTTAAAGCCCATTTTGATGAACAGAACAACTGCTGGCGACTCAATGGCGTAAAACGCTTCATCACCAATGGCGATGCCGATATTAAATTGGTGTTGGCTCGTTCGGAAGAAGGTACTAAAGATGCAAGAGGTTTGTCTTATTTTCTCTACGACAGAAAAGACAAAGCCGTTACCGTAAGAAGAATTGAACACAAATTAGGTATCAAAGGCTCTCCTACCTGCGAATTGGTATTCAACAATGCTCCAGCCCAATTGGTTGGGGAACGCAGATTCGGCTTGATTAAATATGTCATGACCTTGATGAACGGGGCACGACTTGGCGTGGCAGCACAATCTGTGGGCTTGTCCGAAGCCGCTTATAGGGAAACCGTGAAATACGCTAACGAAAGAGAACAATATGGCAAAAAAATCATCAATTTTTCAGCTATCAAAGAAATGTTGGGCAATATGAAAGCAAAAATAGACGCTGCCCGTTCTCTCTTGTATGAAAACAGCCGTTTTGTGGACATGTATAAGATATATGAAACCATTGCCAAAGAACGTTCATTAACACCAGAAGAACGTACAGAAATGAAACTATATCAGAAATTGGCAGATGCTTATACTCCGATGTTGAAATTGATGTCCAGTGAATATGTCAATCAGGTAACCTACGATGCAATACAAGTGCATGGCGGAACTGGCTATATGAAAGATTTTCCTATGGAAAGAATGTATCGTGACGCCCGTATTACATCCATATACGAAGGCACATCTCAATTACAAGTAGTGGCTGCCATTCGTGCCGTCGGTACAGGCGTATATCTCAACCAAATGAAAGAATACGAAACTCAATCTATCAAGCCTGAATTTGAATCATTGAAAAACAAGTTAATAGATATGAGAACCCGTTATGAAATGATATGCGAAAAAGCAAAGGCTGTCAACAACGCTGAAATTTATGATTTAATTGCCAGACGCTTGGTGGAAACAGCAGCCAATATCATTATGGGACATCTTCTATTGGCAGATGCAAACAAAAATGATATGTTTGTTGATTCTGCTCATATTTTCATTGCCATGGCAGACGCTCAAAACAGAGAAAAAGAAAATTATATTCTCTCCATTGACGAAACAACATGGGAAGCCTATAAACAAATAAATCGATAGAATAACTCTCACCTAAAAATCCCCACTCTCGAGTGGGGATTTTTTTAAAATTTTGTAGGGCTGCCATATGATATGGCAGCCCTATACACTCTGACATCAAGCACCTTATATTTTTCCTATTATTATGATTATTGTGCCAATTGGCGAACAAATAATCCTATATTTTTCAATACTTGCTCACTAATTTTTACCCTGCAAAAAAAATCTATCTGATTATGTTTTATTTAGATATTTTTTATATATTTGCAAAAATATTTCTTCGGACATATTCCACAACTAAAAATAAAAAACAAAATGACTACTACTTTGTCAGGTATAACTTATCGGCTTTTAGAGCACATCTTTTTATGTGTTCCATTTTCAATTTTTATCGGTCATTTTGTTGTAATTCTGCAAAATATACTCAAGATAAATATCAAACACATTAACTTTGTTTTATTCATAAATATCTATCCGCATTTGCCATACAAACATTGTGTTTACTTCCTCGGCAAAGCGAAAATACCCGAACAAAAGAGCCTTGTGTGTTTCCCGTATCTATCGGCACACGAGGTAAAGACAAGAGAGATTGCCCTTGTTACAACGTAACGTCAGGACTTGTATCTCTCTATAAAAAAGACACTGTCTGATAAAAAGAAATAGAATACACAATGAGACAGTATGGATAAAGGAAGATTACTGTTTGGAAACATTTCTTTTCTTAATCCGAAAAATAATATAAAATATAAAAAATTACAAAACATGAAAAGAAACAACAAAAAAGCCTTGATTGTAGGGGCAATAATAATAGGAATAATACTACTGCTAACAGCATGCCAAAAAGCAGAAAAAACTACAATAAAACAAAACCATTATTATTCTGTAAATCCCATTATAGATAATAATCCCAATGTTTTTAATATATTCATTCTGCCGTTGCAAAATACGAAGCGGCCAGAGCAGATGCATACCAGTGTTATTTTCAATGTATAAATAGTAATCCCGACTAAAATTTAAACATTATGAAACGGATATTTTTTACATACTGTAACATTTTTATTATCAGTATACTATTGGCTCAAAATACGCAAACAGAGAAAATGAACATTGATGTCATTGAACATTATACTTCTTTAAATAAAAATATTTTGTCAGGAGAAATCCACATAAAAGTAAATGATATGATGAGAAAAAATCATTCTGCCCAATATCAAATTCTCTTTTGTCAAGTTACTTCTATAAAGCATTTGGAACCTATCGTACAATACAACATTCTATCTATCAAAGATTCAATACAATATATTTTCAATCAACACACTTGGTTTGTTATCAATCATAAAAAGAAAACATATAGTGTTGAAAACAAAGAATCTTGGTGTAAAATTTCTTGTCTGTTTCCTTATCTGTGGCCTGAAATATTACTTGATAATATGAGTTCCTATTACTTACAAGAAAAATTATTCGTCACTAAACATGAAATTCTATCTGCAGACGAAACTCCTGCTGTATTCTCTTTAATAAGGCAGATTTGTTTTCCAGCACATCAAAACATAACCCGAATTACGCAAACATATATATGGGACAAAGAAACATCTTTGCTGTCAAAAAGCAGAATGCAAATAATGGAATACAAAAGAAAAGATATATCTAAAGTAATTTCTGATAAAGAAACAACACTTCTGAAAGCCTCTTTTAACAAAGAGGAATATTCCAATTTTAATTTATATGACGGGGCACACTATATCCAAACATGGTATAAACAAACAAACTGATATTTCTGTGTCCGTTTTTTTATAAAAACTATTTTTTTACATACAACACACCCTATATAGGATATTTAAATCTAAGATTCTTTAATTTTTTCCTCATTAGCCGTCGGGGCACAAATATTTGTGCCCCGACAATTTTCATTTCTCTCCGCTCTACAATCAACTAAACAAAGCATTCTTATATGCTCTATATCCATTTCACAACAAAAAAGGGACGACCAATATCGTCCCATAGGTTTTATTTCTGTATAACAATATTATGCCTTGTTAGCACTGCCTAATACATTGACAATTTTATGTTTGTATAGCTCTTTAAGTTTTTCTCTGGCAGGTCCTAAATATTTTCTCGGGTCAAATTCGCTCGGATTTTCTGCCAAGACTTTTCTTACAGCAGCAGTCATTGCCAAACGTCCGTCAGAATCTATATTAATTTTACAAACAGCCGATTCAGCTGCTTTTCTCAATTGGTCTTCTGGCACCCCTGCAGAATTTTCTATTTTTCCGCCATATTGATTTATTTCATTAACAATATCTTGAGGAACAGAAGATGCCCCATGCAAAACAATAGGGAATCCAGGTATTCTTTTTTGCACTTCTTCCAAAATATCAAAACGCAAAGGAGGAATAGCCTCGCCGGGTTTTACCTTAAACTTAAAAGCCCCATGAGAAGTGCCAATAGAAATGGCCAAAGAATCCACACCTGTTCTTTTTACAAAGTCTTCCACTTCTTCCGGACGTGTGTATGTATGATGTTCTGCCGATACCTCATCTTCTATACCAGCCAAAACACCCAACTCACCTTCTACGGTAACATCAAATTGATGAGCATAATCCACCACTTTTTTGGTAAGGGCAATATTTTCTTCATAACTCAAATGAGAACCATCTATCATTACTGAAGAAAAACCGGATTCTATGCACGATTGGCACAATTCAAAACTATCGCCATGGTCCAAATGCAATACGATAGGAATATCGTAACCCAATTCATGAGCAAACTCAACAGCACCTTTTGCCATGTTTTTCAACAAATTGGCATTGGCATATTTTCTTGCTCCGCTTGACACTTGCAAAATTACTGGTGATTTTGTTTCCACACAGGCCATAATGATGGCTTGTAATTGCTCAAGATTGTTGAAATTAAAAGCAGGAATGGCATATTTGCCAGCCATAGCCTTTTTGAAAATTTCTCTTGAATTGACTAAACCTAACTCTTTATATGATTTCATACTAATATATTTATTTTGTTTCCAAATCTATGTGGCAAAGGTAACACAAAAAAACATACAAAATAAAAAAAAGAAAGAAAAATCCCATTTCTTTCTTTTTATATTTACAAAGCATACAAAATATCTAAAATTTGGTCACTCCTGCCCCCAAAACTACGGTTGAAACAATTGGACAAAATGACAATACAAGCCCTGTCTTTCAATCTTCGCATAAACATATTGTTATTGCCGTTCCACAAACCGCCATGATATATAATCTCCTGATTATGATTATCCCGAGTCAATCGCCAACCATAACCGTAATTTTGAGTCAATGGACAATCGGCATGTTTGGGCATATATGCCAACAATAATGTTGTATCTTTCAATATTTTATCACTATAAAGTATTTTATTCCATTTGAATAAATCTTCAGCCGTAGAAAAAACAGCCTTATCGCCTACAATAGCCGACATAAAATCCCGCTGATAAAGTCTGAATCCATTTTTATGTCCAATTGTATAACCATTTTTGTCAAAATCGTTTTTGCCCCAAACAAACGTATGGGTCATTCCGGCAGGAATAAATATATTGTTTTTCAAATATTCATGAAAAGGCATTTGGGCAACTTGTTCCACCACGAGCGCCAACATAGCATATCCCGTATTGCTATATTCAAATTTTTCGCCTGCCGCCGCTAACACGGGAGGTTGGAAACTTTGCATCATCCTCAATAGGCTGTCGTTTGACAACCTATAATTCTCATTTTTATGATACATTTTTGTAAACTCCAAATAATCAGGCAATCCGGAACGATGACACAACAATTGGTGTATAGTAATATCAGGATAAGGAAAATCTTTGATATACATGCCAATAGTATCTGTCAATTGTAAACGGTTTTGTTCATACAATTGCAATATGGCTACTGCTGTAAATTGTTTGGAAACTGAGGCCAATTCATATTGCGAAGCATTTGTTAATTTTGTTTTCTTGGTATAATCGGCATAACCATGAACATTTTTATAAACAATATGGGTATCCACTGCTACCAGCAAAATCCCATTAAAATGTTTCTGTTGAACCATTTCGTTGAAAACAGCATTGATTTCTTGCCGTTTAAAATCCAAGTTGATACTATCAAAATAAGAATTCAACAACTCAAATTGTTCACTTTTTGTTTGTGCTGACAATGACAAACAAGCAACTGCAATCCATAATATCAACAAACGTTTCATATCTGCAAAAATAACATATTTACAACTCACTATACCGATAACAGAACAAAAGTATCCACAAAAAAAAGTTAAAAAACACATACTTCAACCTTAAAAGTTCATAGCGAAAATATGAAATGATAAAAAAATAAATGTTACCTTTGAATATCTATAATTATTTTTTTTTATTTTTATAAAACAAAATGAATCAACTAATTGCACCATCGTTATTATCTGCCGACTTTGGAAATTTGGCAAGAGATATTCAAATGATAAACAATAGCCAAGCCGATTGGTTTCACATAGATATTATGGACGGACATTTTGTTCCCAATCTGTCATTTGGTTTTCCAGTCTTAAAATCCATTGTAGTCCATGCAAAAAAACCTTTGGATATTCATCTAATGATAACCAATCCCGATATGTATATCGAACGTTTTTGCACCGAAGCCCACGCCGATATATTAACCGTTCATTATGAGGCTTGCACACACTTACATAGAACACTTCAAAGTATCAAAGCCCATGGTGCAAAAGCAGGTGTGGCTCTCAATCCTCATACTCCAGTATCTGTTTTGGAAGATATTCTCGTTGAAGCAGATATGGTACTATTAATGAGCGTCAATCCAGGGTTTGGAGGACAAAAATTCATTACACAAACCATAGAAAAAATAAAAAAACTAAAACAAATGATTGATAACCAACATTTAAATACACTTATAGAAATAGACGGCGGTGTTGGATTAAATAATCATCACACTTTGGTGGAAGCAGGAGCAAATGTTTTGGTTTGTGGCAATAGTGTTTTTGGAGCAGAAAATCCTGTAGCAACCATAGATTTACTCAAAAAATAACACCAATGTCAAGGCTACGAAAACATATGCTTGTCATGCTCTTGGGTTTGCTATTCCCTATCGTACAAGCCCAAAGTGACAACATTAATTTTCAATGGCTTTTTACTTGCAAAGAAAAAGCCTTGCTTGTCCGTTGCGACAAGTTGGGCAATATATATACATCAAATGGCACTATTATATACAAATACAACACCAAAGGAGAAATGTTGTGTTCGTTCTCCCATCTCACCAATGGAAAAATCAGCAGCATAGACCCTTATAATCCAATGAAAATACTTGTTTTTTCAAGAGATTTTTTGCATATTACTTTTTTGGACACCTATTTAAGTCCTCTCAATACCATTTCAGGTCTTTTGTCCGACTACAATCTCTATCAACCCACCCATGTTTGTGCTTCACATGACAATGGTTTTTGGGTATATGATGAAGTTGTTGAACAATTGTTCCGTTTTGATTTTCAAGGCAAAAAAAGCAATGAAAGCTTAGCCTTTTCTCAAATTACCACTGAAAAAATTATACCCAACCAAATACAAGAAACCGAATCAGGTTACATTATTATTAATGATACCAATTATGGTTTACTTGTCTTTGACCAATTCGGCACCTATATCAAAACAATTCCTATACTTCAAATCCGTCATTTCGATACCTTTGGCAATTTGATTGTTTACACATCTGGCAACAAACTTATTGCTTTAAACATAAACAATTTACATCAACAATCAGTAGATATGCCGCAATCTGATGTACAAGATTTTGCTATACAAGACAATATCTTCGTTTGTCTAAACAAAGACGGCATTGTATCTGTTTATAAATGGAAGCCTCTCTAACATATCCATGGCAAACATCGCGAAGATTCAACGCTTATGCGGACTATTTTAAACGTACCTTTGGCAGTCGCGTTCAAAAATTGAGCATCAATGCCGGATTTACATGTCCTAACAGAGATGGAAAAGTATCTTTTGGCGGTTGTACCTATTGCAACAACGCAGCCTTCAATCCGTCATACTGCAAAGTAGAAAAACCTATACAACAACAACTTGAAGAAGGTATTATCTTTCACCAAAACCGTTATCGCAAAGCAGAACACTATTTGGCTTATTTTCAAGCCTATTCCAATACATACGCTCCATTGAAACGGCTAAAAGAAATTTACAATCAAGCACTTGCGAACCCTAATATTGTTGGATTGGTTATCGGCACGCGTCCTGATTGTATAGATGAAGAAAAATTGGAATATTTCGCCAACCTTTCCAAAGAAAAATATATTATTATTGAATATGGGGTTGAAAGTTGTGCTGACAAAACATTACAACTCATCAATCGTGGTCATGATTTTGCTTGTGCCGCAAAAACAATAGAAAAAACAAAAGCCTATGGTATCAAAACAGGAGCTCATTTTATTTTTGGATTACCTGATGAAAATCAAACAGATTGGCTTCAGTGGGCAAAAATTATTTCACAAATGCCCTTGGATACCGTTAAATTTCATCAACTGCAAATCATTAAAGACACCCCTATGGCAGATTTGTACAAACAATCACCAGAACGGTTTACTATGTTGGAATTAAATGAATATATAGATTTCATAGTTCATTTCCTTGAACGTTTGAATCCCAACATTGTTGTAGAACGTTTTGCAGGAGAAGTCCCTCCCCGATTTCTAAATACAATTCGTTGGAACTTGATACGCAATGAACAAATTACCGTTAAAGTTGAACAACGCTTGGCAGCACTTGATACTTTCCAAGGAAAATTATTTTACTAACATTTAAAACAAATAAAGCCGATGTTGAACATCGGCTTTGAAACAAATGAAAATAAATATTTAAAACATTAATATCTATAATGCTCTGCCTTGTATGGACCTTCAATTTTGACACCGATATAATCGGCTTGTTTTTGAGTTAATTTAGTTAATTTCACACCGATTTTTTCAAGGTGTAATCTTGCCACTTCCTCATCCAATTGTTTAGGCAAACGATATACATCAACAGGATAATTGTTTTTCCACAAAGCTATTTGTGCCAAAGTTTGATTGGTAAACGAATTGCTCATCACAAAAGACGGATGTCCTGTTGCACAACCCAAATTCACCAAACGTCCTTCTGCTAACAAAAATATAGAATGTCCGTCAGGAAATATATACTCATCTACTTGCGGTTTAATATTCCGTTTTTTGATATTAGGATAATGTTCCAATTTGTCCACCTGTATTTCATTATCAAAATGTCCAATATTGCACACAATGGCTTGGTCTAACATTTTTTCCATGTGCTGAATGGTAACCACATCGCAATTGCCTGTTGTTGTAACAAATATATTACCTTCTTTGATTGCATCTTCCATCAGAGTTACTTCAAAACCTTCCATAGCAGCCTGCAAAGCACAAATCGGGTCAATTTCCGTTACAAGAACTCTTGCTCCATAACTTCTCATTGAATGAGCACAACCTTTGCCCACATCGCCATAACCCAACACAACAACTACTTTTCCTGCAATCATAACATCGGTTGCTCTTTTTATTCCATCAGCCAATGATTCTCTGCAACCATAAAGATTGTCAAATTTAGATTTTGTAACAGAATCATTCACATTGATAGCAGGTACAAGCAATTCTTTTCTTTCCATCATTTGATACAAACGATGTACACCTGTTGTTGTTTCTTCAGAAACACCCTTCCATTCTTTAACTGTACGTTGCCAACGGGTAGGGTCTTCTTGAAGAATTTTTTTCAACATATTCAAAATAACGGCTTCTTCTTCCGAATCTGCTTTTTTGTCTAATACAGAAGGGTCTTTTTCTGCTGCAAATCCCTTATGTATCAACAAAGTAGCATCTCCACCATCATCAACAATCAGTTGAGGACCTTTGCCATTCGGAAAAGCCAAAGCCTGACTTGTACACCACCAATAATCTTCCAAAGATTCACCTTTCCATGCAAAAACTGGAATCCCTTTTGCTGCAATAGCGGCAGCAGCATGGTCTTGAGTTGAAAAAATATTACAACTTGCCCACCGTACATCAGCGCCTAATTCAACCAATGTTTCTATCAAAATAGCCGTTTGAATGGTCATGTGCAACGAGCCCATAATTCTAACACCTTGTAAGGGTTTTTCTTTGCCATATTTTTCACGTACAGCCATCAATCCGGGCATTTCTTTTTCCGACACCTCAATTTCTTTTCTTCCCCAATCTGCCAATTTTATATCAGCAACTTTATAAGGCAAACTATTATCTACAACCATTTTTAATTTATTTTTTTATTTTTCTATTTATTTCAAGCAAAAATACAACAAAAAATTCATATAAGAAACATTTTTATTCTACAAAAAATTGTTTTTTCAAAAATGCTTTCAATTCCATAGGAGTTACATTTCTTGTAACCGTTCCTTCCATACAATAGGAAATATATCCCGTTTGTTCTGAAACAATAACAGCAATGGCATCGGTCTGTTCGGTTATTCCAATTGCAGCCCGATGACGCAACCCGACATCTTTAGGCACATTGTCATTTTGGGATACAGGCAAAATACATTTAGCGGCAACCATTGTTTTTCCATTGATAATCAAAGCCCCATCGTGCAATGGCGTATTCTTGAAAAATATCGTTTCTATCAATTCACGAGAAGTTTTTGCATTGATTATTTCACCTGTTTGCACAAATTCATCCAATTGATTTTCCCTTACAATCACAATCAATGCCCCTGTTAGAGATGAAGCCATACGGCTACAGGCTTTAACAATGGTATTGATTTGCGGAATTGTCTCTGATTTTGTTTTTTCTCTCCACAACAACACATTTGCTTTTTTCAATGGGGTACGTGTACCTAAAAACAATAAAAAATGCCGTATTTCAGGTTGGAATACGATAATTAAGGCAAGAATGCCCACAGATACAAATTGTCCTAAAAGCTCTGAAAGCAGTTTCATATCCAATAAAACAACTACCTTCCATAACACATATACCAACATTAAACCGACAAAAATATTAAATGCTGCAGTCCCTTTTATCAAACGATAAAGCCAATAGAACAACATGGCTACAGCTAAAATATCCACAATGTCTATAAAACTGAATTTCAGAAAATCAAGAAATAATAAAGTCATCGTCTCTTTATTTTTGTGGTTTATATTTGGATTGTGTTAAAATCTTTTGTCCTTCTTTTTCCATAAAAAGTTCAGTAACAGGTTTGTCTGGATTGTTTTTCATCCAAGCCCGACAAATTTGCAAGCCCACCCAAGCTCCTACTTTTCCAGGGGATTGTTTGCCGAAATATGGAGAAAACGGAGCGTCTCCAACCAATTTGCGAACAATAGTTTTATCTTTGCTATACAATAAATTTTTCTCTATCAAAAAACCCCATATTTGTGATTGGTTATCGGTGAGCCACTGCATTTTATCTTGAGAATAGCCCAACAAGATACTATCAGGAGTGGTTGGAGACATCAATTGGGCAAACATCATTCGTTTGCCTTCTATAAGCATTTCTTCCAATGCCGTGTTGGAATTTTTAAAAGAAATGTATTGAAAGGCCATCTCTTTGAAACAATCCGACAAAATATATTCTTTGGAAAATCGTCTGTACATATATTGAGGCACAACTGCCCCCAACTGCTTATACAACTTATAATTGCTGCCCAAATACATATCCAAACCTATGACCAATACCGTATCTTGACAAATAACAGGCATTTCATAATACAAACCTGAAACAATACCATACACTTTAGGTACAGTTGCATTGGGATAATAATATTTCAGCAAGCCGAACCCCTCTGTAAGCCCTTTATCCAAATCCTCACAATCTGGATAAACCTTTTCCACTTGTTTGTACAATTGTTTGACAACAGGATCGTTCAAATATGCTGTCATTTGCCTAATATTTTCTGGTGTATTGGGCGTATCTCCGACAAAAAAACGATAGTCTTTTTGCAAATCCAACAATCCTTGTGCAAGACTGTCTTTGTTGATAGCGAACAATGCCCTATCGTATCTGTTTATCTTAACATCAATATTCTTTGTTATTTCTTCTACCACTTCATCTTCTACTTCCGGAACAAAAGAACTATTGTCTTTCTTTGGGCAAGCACAAAGCAAAAGCATTAAAACAAACATCAAACAATAATATTGTTTTTTCATGTTTTCTATTTTTATACCATTATTCTATAGGAGCAACAAGGCGGAACCCATCAGTAGAAGAATAAACATTTGGTTCTCTTGTCGATCTACAAGTTATACGGCAGTTTTTAGCAAAAGTAATAGAATAACTTGCCCCACGTCTCACCCGTACAGTTCCTGAAGCTGGACCAGTCGGATTTGTCTGTGCTGCAGAAGTATAATTTTCAAACCAATCACTGCAATATTCTGCCACATTGCCTGTCATATCATATAATCCCAATTCATTGGGTGACTTTTTCATCACTTCATGAGTTTTATCACTGCTATTATTTCCATACCAAGCCACATTGTTAAGTGTATTGCTTCCAGCATAAAGATAGCCTTGGCTACTTTGTCCTCCCCGTGCAGCATATTCCCATTCGGCCTCCGTTGGCAAACGGAAATGCAAGCCCGTCATTTCATTTAATTTGGCAATAAATGTTTGACACTCTTGCCATGTAATATTATAGGCAGGATATTTTGCTCCTTTGCCTTTGTTATCTGTCCATGCTGCCTCTCCACTTGGAATACTGCCCATCACCGTCTGCCACAACTCTTGCGTAACTTCATATTTGCACATATAAAAATCGCTCACAGTAACACTATGTTGAGGTTTGTCCTTATCGTATGCACCCGTATCTCCATTAGCCGCTCCCATTTGAAAGGTACCGCCATGAACTTTTACCATATTTGTAAGCAAAGCGGTTACGATAGCATTGCCTGCACCTCTAAGTTCAAAACAAGCCTTATATGATGCATTTGTTTCCACAACAACCCTACGGGGATTATCGGTATTACCGTCCTCCCATTTTACAAATCTATACAACAAATTATTTTTAGCGGTTGCTTTCAATTCTATTTGGGCACCTTTCATATACGAACCTGCACCCGAAACCGTACCTAAATTCGTGTCATTGGACAAAACGGTAATAGTACACATCTCAACATTTTCGACATCAAAAACAGCCATATAGGTTGCATCGTTTTTAACAACTATTTTACGGGGATTGTCGGTGTTACCGTCTTCCCATTTTACAAACTTGTACGTACTCATTGTAGGAGTTGCCTTCAGTGTAATTTCTGTTCCTTTAGCATAAGTACCTCCTCCAGTAACCTTGCCCCAAGATTCATTATTGGATTTTACCGTAATAGTAACCTCTTTTTTGCAAGCCGTAATCAACAAAAGACCTGCCATCAACGAAAAAATTACAATTCTTTTCATTTTTTTGTATTTTTATATATTCATAATTAACCCTATTCCTCCACAGATAAAGCCAAACGCATGCCATAACTTGTATAGCAGATTCTAGGATGAACATAGTCACGACGTAATACACGACAACTCTTAGCTTCATCGGAATAACCACCTCCGCGAGTCACGCGACATGTACCTGTTGTGGGTCCTTGTGGATCAACAGCGTCTCTACTGTCTCTATAATACGTTACATCATACCAATCACTGCACCACTCCCATACATTCCCTGACATATCATACAAACCCAATTCATTGCCCTGCTTATTTCCTACTTCATGAGTCTTACTATCACTATTACCAGAATACCATGCAACATCATCAATTGTATTACTACCGGCATAAGTATATTTGTTAGTTACATTACCGCCTTTTGCGGCAAATTCCCATTCTGCCTCCGTTGGCAATCGGAATTTCAATCCCGTCTTCGCATTCAATTTCTGGATAAAAGTATCGCAGTCATTCCATGATATACGATAAGCGGGATATTTGTCTCCCTTGCCATACTGTTCTGTCCAACCGTCATTATTATAAGTCGGATTGCAACCCATTACAGCCACCCACAACTCTTGAGTAACCTCATACTTGCAAATATAAAAATCACTCAAAGTTACACTATGTTGGGGGCGTTCGTTGTTCCACGCATCGTCATCTGTATCTATGGCTCCCATTAAAAAAGTACCTCCACTAACCAATATCATATCATTGGCCAATGCGTCAATACAAGCAATACCTGTATGAATATCAAGAGACCCGCCCGGAAGAATACCGCCTCCGCCTGCTGTTTTTTCAAAAACCGCTGTATATGTGGCTGCTTTCTTCACAACAACCTTACGAGGATTGTCGGTGTTACCGTCTTCCCATTTTACAAACTTGTACGTACTCATTGTAGGAGTTGCCTTCAGCGTAATTTCTGTTCCTTTAGCATAAGTACCTCCTCCGGTAACCTTTCCCCAAGATTCATTATTGGATTTCACCGTAATAGTAACCTCTTTTTTGCAAGCCGTAATCAACAAAAGACCTGCCATCAGCGAAAAAATTAGAATTCTTTTCATTTTTATGTATTTTTTGTGAATATTTACTTCAACTCTAAATTTATCTTAAACAGAATAAAATCACCAAATATAACATTGATTTTCAATTATTTTAAACAACAAAATTAAAAACAAATCATTCTATATATAAAAGAGAAATTTTGTTCTATCTATTTTTTACAAAATTACATTTTTTTATATTCAAGTAAGATTTTTAATGGATTTTTATTTATTTTTGCAAATATCATTTACGGATTCGGTATTCGCTGGAAGAAATACATAAACAGAAATATAAAGAAAAATATGTTATATCCATTAAAATTTAAGGCCCAATATCATGAAAAAATATGGGGTGGAAACAAAATAAATACCATTCTCCACAAAAACTATTCACCTTTGTCCAATTGTGGGGAATCTTGGGAAATATCAGGTATGCAAAACTATAGCAGTGAAATTGTCAATGGTTTTTTGGCAGGCAATACACTCAATGAAATAGTTGAAGTTTATATGGGCGATTTGGTGGGAGAAAAAGTATTTGATATGTTTGGCAATGAATTTCCATTGTTAATCAAATTTATAGATGCCAAAGACAACTTATCCATACAAGTTCACCCCGATGATGATTATGCCGGAAAACACCATCTTGCTTCCGGCAAAACGGAAATGTGGTACATCATTGACACAGAAAAAAACACGAAAATAAATGTAGGCTTTAAAGAACAATTAACCTTATCAGAATTAGAAAAACATATTCAAAACAACACTTTGGAAGATATATTGAATTTTATTCCCATACAAAAAGGGGATGCATTTTATATTCCAGCAGGTCAAGTACATGCCATTTGCAAGGGGACACTTTTGGCGGAAATACAACAATGTGCCGATACCACATTTCGCTTGTACGACTATAACAGAAAAGACCAATCGGGGCAACTACGTCCTTTGCATATAAAGGAAGCATTGGAAGCGATAAAATTTGACCAAAACACCAATGCCCCCATTGATTATCTTTGTCACAAAAACACAAGTACGCCTATTATCAGAAGTCCTTATTTTGCCGTAAACACCATTGATTTTGACCATTGTGTAGAAAAAGTTTACGCAGAAATGGATTCGTTTGTCATCTATATTTGCTTGGAAGGCAAAGCCACTATTGGTTACGAAGATGATTATGAAGAAAAACAAGAATCAATCTCCCAAGGAGAATGTATACTCATTCCGGCTTTGTTGGACAACATTTTATTGACGCCTCAACCACAATGCAAATTGTTGGAAGTATATATTCCCTAACCTTATATATTTTTAAACAAAAAATTGCAAATGCGGAAAAAATATGGTAATTTTGTATGCTATATATAATTGCCTATTTTAGGCAAATTAAAAAGATTTTATAAACAACAGAATTAAATAAATAAAACATGAAAATTGATTTTTGGGGAGCAATAGAAGAAGTTACAGGTAGTAAAGTACTTATAACTACTATAGACAATAAGAAAATACTATTGGATTGCGGCATGTATCAAGGCAAAGGTTTGGAAACCGACAGCATGAACCGAGATTTGGGATTTGATCCAAAAGACATTGACATCTTACTTCTATCGCATGCCCATATTGACCATTCCGGATTGATTCCTTATATTTGCAAAAACGGTTTTAGAGGACAAATTTACTGCACCCATGCAACAAGGGATTTATGTTCCATAATGTTGCCCGATTCCGGCAATATACAAGAAAGTGATACTATAGACTTTAACAAAAAACGCGACCGCATAGGGCTTCCACAAGTTGAGCCGTTGTACACAAGCAGAGACGCGTTTGCTTCTTTAAGATATTTTGTAAGTATGCCAACCGACTTGGACATAAATATCACCAATGGTGTCAGCGTTTCCTTTACAAACACAGGACATATATTGGGAGGTGCTGCCATTAATTTGACTTTTACAGAAAACGGGGAACAAAAACGGCTTTGTTACACAGGCGATATTGGCAGATATAACAAAAGATTGCTTTTAGACCCAAGCACCTTTCCTCAAGCCGATTATATCATCACCGAATCCACCTATGGCAATCGTTTGCACGAATCCATCAATTTGGCAGAAGAAAAATTGGCAAAAGTAGTACAAGACACTTGTGTAAAAAAACGTGGCAAATTATTAATTCCTTCATTTGCTATTGGCAGATGTCAAGAAATCATATATGCTCTCAACAATATAAAAAAAGCCAATCGTCTACCCGATGTACCTATTTTCATTGATAGTCCATTAGCGGTATCTGCAACAGATATTTTCCGTTTGCATACCGAATGCTTCAAAGATGATATTTTGGATTTGATAAGAACCCAAAAAGACCCATTCGGTTTTGACAATCTGTTCTATGTTCGCACCAAAGAAGATTCTAAAAAACTGAATACACACAATAGACCTTGTATCATCATTTCCGCCTCAGGCATGATGGAAGCAGGTCGTATAAAACATCATTTGGCCAACAATATTGAAGATAAAAAAAACACCATTCTTGTAGTAGGATATTGTGCACCAAAAACATTAGGGCGAAAAATAGCCTCTGGCGAACCTGTGGTTTCCATTTATGGCAACAAATACAAAGTAAATGCTGATATTGAAGAAATTGACGCACTGTCCGGACATGGAGATTACAAAGAAATGTATCAATATTTGTCTTGTCAAGACAAATCGAAAGTAAAAACCGT
Organism: uncultured Bacteroidales bacterium; assembly: GCA_905233585.1. GTDB lineage: Bacteria > Bacteroidota > Bacteroidia > Bacteroidales > WCHB1-69 > UBA1205. The sequence continues at coordinate 13,279 of CAJOFD010000001.1, read as the reverse complement.
TTTCTTAATGCATGGAGAAACTGAAGCAAGAGAAACATACGGAAAATTTCTCTCTGAAAATGGGTTTAATGTACAACTCCCAAAATTTAAAGACAATATTTCTTTATAAAAAATATACAATCAAGGCAACAAAATTCTCCTGAATTATATCTATCTATAAAAAAGACTCATGAATGTCTAATGATGAACAAATAATCTCAGGTTGTATCAACGGAGAAGAAAAATACCGTTATATGTTGTACAAGCAATATAGTCCTATATTATATGGAACGGCTCTAAGATACACCAACACAGAAGATGATGCTCAAGATGTGCTTCAAGAGGCTTTTATATTGATATTTGACAATATTAAACAATACAACGGCAAGGGAAAATTGGTGGCATGGATGAACAAAATTGTAATCAACCAAGCACTGAAATTGTATCAAAAACAAATAAAAAACACTTTGGTTGATTACGAAGAATATGAAAACACTCTTATTGACAATTCTGTTGCAGAATACGATTGGTTGAGTTATCAATTGCTATTGGACTTAATACATCAACTGCCTACAGGCTATCAAATGGTATTCAACCTATGTGAAATAGAGGGCTATTCGTATGAAGAAGTGGCAAAAATGCTCAATTGTTCTCTTGGCACTTGCCGTTCGCAATTGTTTAAGGCAAAAAAAAAATTAAAACAAAAAATTGTTGAATTGCAGAAGCAAAAAGAAATATTATGAAAACATACAAAGATATTGGAGAATTGTATAAAGACAAATTTGCAGGCTATGCCCCTACTCCACCCGAACAAGTGTGGAACAATGTGCAAAAACATTATAAAAAACACAATTTTGTCAAAACAAAATATATGTTAGGTGCTATCGGTATTGTTGCATGTGCTATTATTGGCTTTTGCTTGCTCTATACACTACGCCCAAATACAGAAAAAGCCTCAACCAATAAGGTATTTGTCCAAAATACAAAACCTCAACTTACTGAAAAACAAACAACAGAAGAAAACCAACCAATTGCCACAAACATGGCAAACAACAACAACAATATTAGCCACTCAAATATCAACAAGCAAAAAGCTATTAATCAACAGCATCGAAATGATTGCAAAGAAAATGCCCCAAGTCAAACTTTTGCATTGCCAAATACTCCTCAACAAGAAAACAATCAACATGTATTGATGGAAAAAGAAACACCACATCCAACAAATACAGACATGGCAGAAAATACTGAAAATAAAACAAATACAGATTCCCCACACATCACTTTCAGCAAAGACACCTCCATTGTAGAAGGTGAACAAGTATATTTGTTTGTGAAAAATGCTCACAATATATTATGGAGTACAGGTGAAAAAACAAGCACGATTTTAGTCGCCCCTACCTACAACGAAACTTATGCTGCTACTTTTACCCAAGCAAATGATGAAGACACCACCATATACATTCAAGTAAACATTGAAAACCAGACACATATATTCATTCCAAGTGCTTTTACCCCCAATGGCGATGGTTTGAATGATGAATTTAAGGTAAGTGCATCTGAAACCTTAACAACCTTTTTTATTTCAATTGTTTCCGCACAAACCAAACAAATTGTTTTTCAAAGTAACGATATCAACATCAATTGGGACGGAACCCTAAAGGGTACCCCTCAGCCGGAAGGAAGATATTTATATTCCATACAATATCAAGACAAATTAGGCAAAATACACCAAAAACAAGGCGATTTTTTGCTTATCAGAACATATTAAAAGCAGAATTACGCTAAAAAATGGATAAAGTTAAAGCAAAAAAATATTTAGGACAACACTTTTTAACAGATAAAAATATTGCTCAAAAAATTGTTGAAAGTTTATCGGACAACAATACAAATATAGTAGAAATAGGTCCCGGCATGGGCGTTTTAACTGAATTTTTGATACAAAAAACACATTATTGCTTAAAAGTCATAGAAATTGACAATGAATCTGTTGTTTATTTACAACAACATTATCCGACCTTAAATGATAAAATTGTCAATGCAGATTTTTTGAAAATAGATTTGAAAAACATATTTACAGACAACTTTGCCGTTATCGGCAACTTCCCTTATAATATTTCATCTCAAATTCTATTTAAAATTATAGACTATCGTCAGCAAATAACAGAGGTGGTCGGAATGTTTCAAAAAGAAGTGGCAGTTAGAGTTGCCGCCATGCCAGAAGGTAAAGAATATGGTATTTTAAGCGTATTGTTGCAAGCCTATTATGACATTGAATACCTGTTTACTGTTCATGAAAATGTGTTTTCTCCTCCCCCCAAAGTTAAATCCGCGGTTATTAGACTAAAACGCAATAATGTTCAAAAATTAGAGTGTGATGAACAACAATTCAAACTAATTGTCAAAACAGCTTTCAATCAAAGAAGAAAAACAATCAGAAACTCTTTGAAATCAATATTATTTGAAGAAGGCTTTGTTTCCAACCCCATTTTCGACAAGCGTCCGGAAAGATTATCGGTAGCGGATTTTATCTATTTAACCCAACATACGATAGCAGAAAAATAAATTTATGGCATTCTTTTTTTTTTCATAATAAAAATGCTATCTTTGTAAATCTTTAATTTTAAAAGTTTCTGAATTAAAATTTCGCATGTTATGACAAAAACCGCTGTTGTTGCTTTTGGTGGAAATGCTATTTTAAGAAGTGGACAAAAAGGGAGTTATCAAGAACAGATTGCCAATATCCAAGAAACATGCGAAGCCATTCTGCCACTGGTTGAACGAGGTTATAATTTAATTATAACTTACGGCAATGGTCCTCAGGTGGGAAATGTGATGCTTCAACATGAAATCACAAGTCGTGTTACCAATGTATTAGCCATGCCTTTGGATGTTTGCGTATCAGAAACACAAGGTTCTATTGGTTATTTAATAGAACAAGGTTTAAGAAATGTTTTGCATCAACATAACATTCAACGCAATGTAGTTTCACTTAATACCCAAGTGCTTGTTGACAAAAACGACAAAATGTTTCAACAGCCCACCAAACCCATCGGCCCTTATTACAAATTCAAACACATGAAATCGTTTTTGGAAGACAATCCGGGCACACCTTTTAAAGAAGACCCCAAAGGAAATGGCTGGAGAAGGGTTGTCGCCTCTCCACACCCTTTGAAAATTTTTAACATTGATGTGATAGACACATTGGCAAAAGCTGGTCACATTGTTGTTACTATTGGCGGTGGCGGCATTCCGATTGTTGAAACAGACAAGGGTTGCTTTGCTGGCGTTGAAGCCGTTATTGACAAAGACTTGTCTTCATCTTTGGCTGCCGTTTCTGTTCATGCTGATGAATTTTATATTTTGACCGATGTGCCTAAGATTTACATCAATTTTCGCAAAGAAAATGAGCAAGCCCTTGAACAAATAACACTTGCTCAAGCACAACAATATTTAGACGATGGACAATTTACCGAAGGTTCTATGGCACCAAAAATAAGAGCAGCCATCAATTTCGTGCAAAAAACAGACAATACGTGCATTATTACAAATGCAAGCCAGTTAAACAATCCGAATTGTGGAACAAAAATAATCAAACAATAAAAAATATAATACTATGGCATTTAATCTTAGAAACAGAAATTTTTTGAAATTACTCGATTTCACCCCAAAAGAAATTCAGTATTTATTAGATTTAGCAGCACAACTCAAAGCCGCTAAATATGCAGGTACAGAGCAACAACATTTAAAAGGCAAAAACATTGCGTTGATATTTGAAAAAACATCAACACGTACCCGTTGCGCATTTGAAGTTGCCGCTCATGACCAAGGTGCACACGTTACCTATCTTGGTCCTACAGGTTCTCAAATCGGTGTAAAAGAATCAATGAAAGATACTGCAAGAGTATTGGGCAGAATGTTTGACGGAATAGAATATCGTGGTTTTGAACAAGAAATTGTAGAAACCTTGGCAGCATACGCTGGTGTACCCGTATGGAACGGCTTAACCAATGAATTTCACCCCACTCAAATTTTGGCAGACTTCCTTACTATGCAAGAACATTCTGACAAACCTCTAAACAAAATTTCTTATGCCTATTTAGGTGATGCCCGTTACAATATGGGTAATTCTCTTATGGTTGGTGGCGTCAAAATGGGTATGGATGTCAGAATTGTGGCTCCAAAAGCACTGCAACCAGCCAAAGAATTGATTGACACTTGTAAAAAAATAGCCAAAGAAACCGGTGCAACTTTAACGATTACCGATGATGTTGCCAAAGGAGTTAAAGGTTGCGACTTTTTATATACTGACGTTTGGGTATCTATGGGTGAACCTGCCGATGTATGGGCAGAACGAATCAAAATGTTGAAACCATACCAAGTAAATAAGAAAGTAATGAAGGCAACAGGCAATCCGAATTGTAAATTTATGCACTGCTTGCCCGCTTATCACAACTTGGAAACACAAGTGGGAAGAGATGTATTCAAACAATTTAAGATTGATGGCGTAGAAGTTACAGAAGACGTATTCGAATCTCCTAAGTCCATCGTTTTTGATGAAGCCGAAAACAGATTGCATACCATCAAAGCCGTAATGGTAGCAACCTTGGGACAATAAAAGGAATTGTAATTACAAAAAAGGTATCCGTTTGTATGGATACCTTTTTTTATACCACTATATTTAAAAATCTTTTTCGATTTTACATAGTTCGGCGATATTTTTTTTGTTATTTTTGCATATTCAATTATTTATTTTTAATATTTATAAAAAAACAAACATATTATGAGTTTCGAAGAAAGAATCAATGCGGACATCAAAACCGCTATGCTACAAAAAGACAAGGAAAGCCTAAACGCTCTAAGAGCCATAAAATCAGCAATTTTACTCTTAAAAACAGAAAAGAATGCCGCTGAAATAACCGATGAAATCGCTATGCAAACTTTACAAAAATTGGCCAAACAACGCAAAGAATCTGCAGAATTGTACAAATCCCAAAACAGAGAAGACCTCTATCAGGAAGAAATGTCGCAATTGAAAGTGATTTCCAAATATTTGCCAGAACAAATGTCCACAGAAGAAATTACTGCAGTTATCAAACAGATTATTGAACAGGAAAACGTTACCGACATTAAAGGTATGGGCAAAGTAATGGGTGCGGCAAGCAAAACTTTGGCCGGTAAGGCTGAAAACAAAACCATCGCCGATATTGTAAAACAATTGTTATCTTAAAATAAATACCTTATATTTTCGTTGTATAAATAAAAAACAATGACAGATAAGATAAAAATATTATGGGCTGACGATGAGATTGATTTGTTAAAACCGCATATCATTTTCCTCACCCAAAAAGGCTACGATGTTACTACTGTAAAAAGTGGTAATGAAGCCCTTGAAGAGTTGAAACAACAATCGTTTGATATTGTTTTTCTTGATGAAAATATGCCAGGGCTTACAGGCTTGGAAACCATTACCCAAATAAAAAAACATTTTGCCTCCTTGCCTATTGTCATGATTACCAAAAGTGAAGAAGAACATATCATGGAAGATGCTATCGGTGCAAATATCAAAGATTACCTCATCAAACCTGTCAATCCGCATCAAATCTTACATTGTTTGAAAAAACATACCGAAAACATCAGATTTATCACAGAAAAAAATTCTTCGGATTACCAACAAAACTTCCGTTCCATTAGCATGAAACTAATGAATAACATGTCGGCTACAGAATGGATAGACATCTATAAAGAATTGGTATATTGGGATATAGAATTGGAAAGCACAACAGATGAAAATATCAAAAGCATATTCCGCTCCCAAAAAGAAGAAGCCAATAATTTATTTTGTCGTTTTGTTGCCAAAAACTATACGGATTGGGTTAGCAATCGTTCAGAAGACAAACCTCTGATGTCGCATACCATTCTCAAAGAACGATTGTTTCCCTCTCTTCAAGAAAAACAACCCGTATATTTGATTATCTTGGACAATTTGCGTTACGACCAATGGAAAGTTTTGCAGCCACGTATCAATGAGTTGTTCAGAATAGAACGTGATGAATTATATTATAGTATTTTACCCACAGCAACCCAATTTGCAAGAAATGCACTTTTCGGTGGACTTATGCCCAGCGAAATCGCAAAAAAATATCCGAACTATTGGGTTGATGAAAATGAAGAAGGCAATAAAAACGACCATGAGCACCAACTTTTGGACGAGTATCTGAAACGTTATGGCATCAATATCAAACACTCATATTCCAAAGTGTTAAACCAAGAATTTGCAAGAAAAACCAACGACAACTTATCCAACACAATCAAAACCCCGCTTAATGTTGTGATATACAACTTTATCGACATGCTTTCGCATGCTCACACCGATGTGGATATTGTCAGGGAATTGGCAAACAATGAATCTTCGTATCGCTCTCTTACCTTATCTTGGTTTCAACATTCCCCATTGATGGATATGCTGAAATTTTTGTCAGAGAAAAAAGCAAAAGTATTCATTACTACCGACCATGGTTCCATTCGCATAAAAAATCCCGTAAAAATTATTGGCGACAAAGAAACAAGTACCAATTTAAGATACAAGGTTGGCAAAAACCTCAACTATACGGACAAGGATATTTTCGCCGTCAATAATCCGCAAGATATTTTTCTGCCCAAATTGAACGTAAGTTCCAAGTATGTTTTTGCCATGGGTGAAAATTTCTTTGCCTATCCCAACAATTACAATTATTACGTCAATTATTACAAAGACACTTTCCAACATGGAGGTATTTCTATGGAAGAAATATTAGTGCCGTTTGCCTGTCTTTCACCTAAATAGACTATTATTCAATTAAAAATATTTTACTTTTTGCACGGGTCAATGCCGTGTATGCCCAACGATAGTAATCTATAGATTGTTGTTGTTCGGCATTCCATTGGAAAACAAAAACCTTTTCCCATTGTCCCCCCTGTGTTTTATGACAGGTTTGCACGTAAGCAAACTTTATTTGCAAGGCATTCAGGTATTCATCGTCTTGCATTGCCTCTTGTCGTTTCTTTTTCGTGGGCAAATGGCTATATTTTTCTTCTACGGCTGCATACAATTGCATACTTTTTTCATACGAGAGAGCCGCTTCTTCCGTTGTGAGTGTATCCAGAAGCACTTTGGCTTCTATCGGTTTGGTATCATAGTCAAGCATACGGAAACGGATAGTGGCAAAACGGAAACCTGCAAATTCTTCAAAATGCCGCACGGTCATTATTTCCAAAATATCCCCGTTGGCAATAAAAGGAGTTGCAGCGTCTTTAGGAAGCCAAAAATAATTGTTTTTCACACTCATCACAAAATCACCACAATCCAACTCATTCTCCATAAACAACAATCTGTTGCGAATAGCGGCATTGAGCATATTGGCTTGTTTGTTGCTTTTGGTTATCACCACCGTTCCACTTGTTCCGTATTCATTGTAAGCCAATTGAAGTTCTTCCATAAAATATCGCATATCCAAACGGACAAAATCTTCAGAAGAGGGTTCAAAAGAATACAAAGAAAAATCTTGACATTCCATCCGATTTCTCAATTGTGTCGCATGCAACAACACTCCGCTGTCGTGCAACTGTCTCATCACCTCCTTTAATTCATATTCATACACAAATTTAGAATAATGATTGGCCAAATAATCTTTATCTAAAGCCGGTGAAAACATACTGCCGACAGGCGGCAATTGGGCACTATCCCCAATAAATACCAATGCACAATGTTTTCCTTCATTGACATAAGCAAACAAATCGTCTAACAGGCTCCGCCTGTCAAACACTGATTTTCTATTGCTGCATTGCTCATCATAAATCATCGAAGCCTCATCTACAAAAAAAATAGTATGAGCATAAGTGTTTTGTTTCAACCTCAGCCTATTTCCATTGGGAGTTGAAACAATTCTATATATTTCCTTGTGAATGGTATATGCCGGCCGTCGTGTATAATTGCCCAACACTTTGGCTGCCCGACCTGTCGGAGCCAACAAAACCGTATGGACTTTCATTTGCGTAAGCGTTTTCACAAAAGCACTAACAAGTGTCGTTTTACCCGTACCTGCATAACCTTTTAACAACATTAAATTATCGGATTGATAATTTAGCAAATATTTGGCAAACATTTCTATGGCGTGCCTTTGGTCAAGGGTGGGAACAAAATCCATGTTGGACTCTACGGCTTGAACAAAATCTGCACTTGTCATGCCAACTCGTTTATGAAAGCATTTGCAATTTTTCCATACAAACTTTCAAACTATCTTTCCAATAAGGAATGGTAATTCGAAACATTTGGGCAATTTTCACCTTGTCAAACACACTATAAAAAGGTCTTTGAGCGGGTGTCGGATACTCACTGCTTCGAATCGGCATGACCTGACAAGGCAAAGCGGCCATTTCCATAATCGTATGGGCAAAATCATACCACGATGCCACGCCATTGTTGGAAAAATGAAATATTTCCTGCTGTTTTATCTGTTGATTGTTCATCGTTATTTGCAAAATAGCAGAAGCCAAATCTCCTGCATAAGTCGGAGTGCCTATCTGGTCGCAGACAACATTCAACGATGTTTTTTCTTTGCCCAAGCGAAGCATGGTTTTCACAAAATTGTTGCCATATTCGCTATACAGCCACGAAGTGCGGACAATAGCCCCTCGACATTGGCTGGCTATAAACAATTTTTCCCCTTCCAATTTTGTTGCACCATACACCGAAACAGGATTGGTGCTGTCGGTTGGCAAATATGGTCTGCAATGGGTTCCGTCAAAAACATAATCGGTGGACACATGCACAAAAAACACATTGTGTTGCATGGCGGCATTTGCCAAATAGCCTACAGCAACGGCATTGAGAAGTTTGGCCATGTCGTAGTCTGTTTCGGCTTTGTCCACGGCTGTATAGGCAGCACAATTGATGATAACATCGGGTTGCTGAACTTCAACAAATTGTTCCACATCTTCTTGTTTGGTTATATCCAACTCATCTATATCAGCAAAGACAAAGCAATGTTGCTTATATAATGCTGACAAATCGTTAATTTTTCGTCCCAATTGCCCATGGGCACCCAAAACCGCTATTTTCATTCCGTTATATTTAAGGCTTGTTTTAACAAAATTTCATTCGTTGTTGTCAAATTATGCGCTTCGTTCCATTGAAGTAAAAACGAAGCGAAATTCTTTTCCTTATATACTTGATACAACTCTGTTTTTACAAAAAACTGCAATAGAGGCGGCAATGTTTGATAACGTTGCACCGTTGCTGTCAAAGCCAAGCACACTTCCTCCACCGTTCCTACACATTCAAAGGGCTTGATGGCCGTCAAGCCGCACAATTCTTTAAGATAGGGCAACAGGCTTTCGTTGTCAAACAAATTGTTGCCATAGATATTGGACAGCACATCTTTATCGACAAAAGGCGACAAGATAATGAAAGAAAACAGACATTTGGCACAATTGGCACACCACTGATTGGTTTTGCTGCCCACATTGCAACTTTTAAAGACAGGAAAATAATCTTTTTGTTGAGCAAACAAAAAGGCAATTTGCAATTCTGCTATCGGTCGCAAAAAACTGTAATAATTGACTTCATCGTGCAAATAAGCGGCAACGTAATTTCTAAAATCCTGTTCAAATTCAAACGATTTGGAATATTGGTGATTGACTGCCGTTCCGATAACGGTGGCTTCGTTGGCACTGTTTTCATTGGACAAAGCAATGTTTTTTCGTCCGGACAAAACAGCCAACAACACACAATAGAATGCCAACATGGCCGAAAAAGGTGTGTGTCCGTTCAAAAATCCCTGAGCATTCAAATCCAACAATCGGGCATCGATTTTTCTTTCTATTTCAAAGAAATCGTTTTCAAAACCTGCTATCTTGGCACAGTCTGTCGTTGCACCGCGAGGATTCATGATGATGGGAATAATGTTTTCGCTTTTGCGTAACAACTCCAAAGTAACCACAGAATCCTTGCCACCCCCTATCGGAACAATGGTTTGTTCCGATAAAGAAATCTGCAATTTGGGTGGCATTTGTTGATTGTCCGTTTCAAATCGGACAAAATCGTCCATATTTGCTTGAATGTTGTTCACATAAAAGAATTCCCCCAAGCCATTGAAGAACAATTTTTTCCAAAATTCTATCGCCTTCTTGTCCAAAGCCCCTGCTTTGATATGAATGACAGGCGAACAAGTCGCTTTCCAATAACTGACCATTTCTATCATACCGATAGAAAAAATCAGAGGTTCCAAAACCGATAGCGGATATTGTCCATAAAAACCGTTGAAATCCTTATGATATTTTATCCTGCTTGTCGGGCTGAAACGTATATTGCTTCCCACACGAAAGTCAAAATGCAACAATAAGTCATTTCCTTCCAATTCATAGGAAAAACCCTCAAAAGAAAAGACCGGATAGCGTTGCCGCAACTGTAAATACAAATCGTGATTATCTTTCATTGCCATATCTGAACGCAAAGATAATACAAAAATCAATGCAAATGCTGTTGGCGACAAAATTTAACACAGAAAAATACATGCCCCGCTGAAAGAAAAATGACAGGCTTATAAAAATATTTTATACTTTTGCAGATATTTTTCACAAAACAATGGCAGAACACAACGACATAGGAACCTACGGAGAAAATCTGGCTTGCCAATACCTCGAAAAAAAGGGCTTTTCCATCTTGCACAGAAATTGGCATTGTGGCAGTTACGAGGTGGATATTATTGCCAAAAACAATGAATATATTATATTTGCGGAAGTAAAAACAAGAACGGGAACCTATATGGGACAGCCTGAAATTTTTGTTACAAAGCAAAAACAAAAAAATATTATCACCGCCGCCCAACGGTATATTGACAAATTTCACCACACAGAAGAAATCCGTTTTGACATTATCGCCATTGTACTTAAAGGTGAACACTACTCTATTCACCACATCGAAGACGCCTACAAAACCACTTGGCGATAATTTTATATATTAATATAATGTAAAAAAATGCTAATTTTGCAAAACAACATAACATAGACTTTGCTTGGCAACCGAGATACCATGACCACATTATACGCACACGAAAGGAAACAAACGATATAGCAAAATACATAGAGAACAATCCTGCCCAATGGAAATCGGATTGTTTTTATAACCTATAAAAAAACGATAAAACAAGAATGTAAATTTTAAACCAAACATATTATTAACCATAGCGTTTGCTATTTGTTCCGACCTAACTGAAACGTGGAAAATTTCAAAACAAGGTATTTAGAGAAACAACAAATGCAGATGCTCGTAAAAAAAAGCGGGCATTTTTTGTCTTTTCTCTAAGGTAATTTCCACGACCGCAGTTAGGGGACGAGATTGCTCGCCTCTTTTTTTGTGGTTGTGAGAAAACATATGAGGAATCGGTAGCGGTACGCTGCAAATAGCAAACATAATTATGCAGATACACATAGGTTCTCTTATCAAGGAGGAATTGAGACGGCAAGGCAAAACAAATCTGTGGCTTGCTCAACAAATTCACGTACACCCTCGCACTATCAATAAGATTTTTCTCAAAGACATAATAGACACTCATCAATTATTATTAATATGTAAAGCCCTCAACACAGATTTTTTTAAGTTTTTCTCAGCATCTTTACATTGATTGCCCTAAATGGGCAATTGCCTATTTAGGGCAATACAATCAACTACAAAACAACAAAATAAGTTGCACCTTTGCACCTAATTTATTTTATATGTTTTTACAAATTTAAAACCGACGGTCGATGGGATATAACTGACCACAAAAAGAAATGAAAAAAATTAGTTTAATATCTGGATGTTTAATAATGGTATTAGCCTTTTCTATCTCATCATGCAATGCCCAGAAAAGAGTTTCTAAAAAAACAAATCAACAAACAACACAACAACCCACTACTCCCATAGAATCGGATATACAAAGACAAATTCGAGAGGAAAAAGAGCAATTGGAATTAGACAAGATAAGGAATGAGCGTGCTGTGTTAAAAATTCAGCAGGAACAGGCAGAAGCAGCATTAAGAGAACAAGCCATTTTTGAGGCAGGCACAAGAAAACTCCTTATTCCCTGTACAAAAGAGGCTTTGGAATTGGAAAAAAACAACCAAATGGCTGCACAAGGAATGGCAACAGGCAAAGAAAGACAAGAATTGGCTCTGAAAGATGCAAACCGCGTTGCCATTGCTGAAATGATGACCCGTTTTGTAGGTGTCATTAAAAATGGTATAGAGGATTACACAAAAGACACTGACACTAAGAATTTATCACGAGTACAAGAAGCACAATTGGAAGGTCTATGTATTAACGTCTGCGAAAAAGCAATAAACGAATATTTCAAACCTGCATGTCGTGAATTTGTACAAGACAAAAAAGGAATGTACGGTTGCTATGTGGCAATCTATGTATCAACAAATAAAGTACTAGACGAAATAGACAAAGCCCTTGAAGTTGCTGAAGTTGACGTAGATAAAGCAATGTTCCGCAAAAGATTGCAAGCCGAATTGGATGCACAATCACGTAAAGAACAAGAAGCCAAACAAGCGGATTTGGAGAGACTGAAAGCATTGCAATCTCAAGCCAACGAATAAATCTATTTATTTGAGGAAAACAAATAGACGTATTATCTATTTGTTTTCCTTTTTTATCAAAAACAAGGAATATGAAATACAGATTATTATTACTGGTAGTACTATTAGGTACAATGTTATTATCTAAAGCACAGCCGGGCCGCATGATGCCATATTGGATAACACAAGTACCAAGTGCCAATGCCAGCAAACACTACTATTATCGTGTAACTATGGGAGAAGCCGCTACATACGACAAAGCATATGCGAGTGCTTTTGCCAAAGCCATAATGGAAGCAAAATGGAAATTAGGAGTCAGTGTCCGTTTTTCCGATGATATAAAAGCACTTGAAAATGCCGTAACGGAAGGAGTAAATGTCAATCAGGAATCACTAAATATACCAATGAACAAAGTATGTGATTATTGGGAAATAAACCATACTCCCAAAGGAGATTTAATTCGCTTATACGTATTATGGCAAGTAGCTCAAGACGGCATTACTCCACCTAATTTTGAAGACTTTACTAAATGCCAATAAATTAATAGACAAATGATGAAGAAGTTTTTTATAATAGTTGTAATACTTTTTGTATATACGTGCAATTTGGAAGCACAAACTTATATCTCCATGCGTCCCAACTGGACATTTAACCCGCCACAAGCAGAAAATTCCACGTATGAATATTATGTAAGCCGAGG